>NZ_JALJRO010000005.1:0-339057 GCF_024519635.1 Pseudomonas sp. Pse1 | reverse complement strand
TTTACCAAGGAGTTTTCCGTTTCGACTGCGCCGGAAGTGGGGCGAATTATAGACACATGAAATCTGCCGTCAACTACTAATTTGCTTTTTCTATCATAGAGCCATCCAGCCTCCAAAAAACGCCCTTAAATTAACCATGACAATAAACAATGCGCAGTATATTGCTCATTTCTCATTACTTGAGCATGATGGTGTACACATCTGCTCACATGCCTATTTGCCGGACGACTCCACGCGATGAATGAACAACCCCGTAGCCTTTCCTCGACCCTGTTTCCGGTAGGCCTGCTATTAATAGCCATGGCATCGATCCAGTCTGGTGCTTCGCTGGCCAAAAGCATGTTTCCGGTGGTCGGCGCCGAGGGCACCACGACGCTGCGGCTGATTTTCGCCAGCGTGATCATGATCCTGCTGCTCCGCCCCTGGAAAGCCAAGCTCACGGCCAAATCCCTGAGAACGGTTGCGGTTTACGGCGTCGCACTGGGCGGCATGAACCTGCTCTTCTATATGTCCCTGCAAACCATCCCGCTGGGCATCGGCGTGGCACTGGAGTTCACCGGACCATTGGCAGTGGCGATCTACGCCTCGCGTAAGGCTATCGACTTTCTGTGGATCGCCCTGGCGATCGTTGGCTTGCTGCTGCTGATCCCCACCGGAGCAAGCAGTGCGCAGGTCGACCTGACGGGAGCAGGTTACGCCCTGGGCGCTGGCGTGTGCTGGGCACTTTATATTCTGTTCGGCCAGAAGGCTGGTGCAGATAACGGGGTTCAGACGGCTGCACTTGGGGTCATGATTGCGGCGTTATTTGTCACACCGTTCGGCGTTGCCCACGCAGGCACCGCCCTGCTGACGACCTCGCTAATTCCCGTGGCGCTGGGCGTAGCCGTGCTGTCGACTGCCCTGCCCTATACCCTGGAGATGATTGCCCTGACCCGTATGCCGGCGCGCACCTTCGGCACCTTAATGAGTGTCGAACCCGCCATTGCAGCCATGTCCGGCTTGCTGTTCCTGCAGGAATACCTGTCTTTCGCGCAGTGGATGGCAATCAGTTGCATCATCCTCGCGTCAGTCGGTGCAACCTTGACCATGGGTCGGGACGCCAAGCCCATCGTGGCAACTGACTGAGAAACATTCCTACAAAGGTCTGGCATTTATCCCGCAATTGCGCCATGTTTAGCCGCCACTCGACATTTAACACGGACAGTTCGCTCAGGGAACTTACACCCAATAAGGCAAAAGCGTAGGCTTTCAGGCTCGGTAGCCAGACCCGAGACCGCAATAGGGAAAGGAATGAAACGATTTTTGGTATTAATAGCTGTACTTGCCATCGCAGGATGCGCTGCAACGTCCAAAACCGAAGTCAAACGCGGCAAAAAAGGCCTGCACATCAATTGCTCCGGCCTTTCCTCCTCCTGGGACCAATGCACCGCTACCGCGGTCAAGGCATGCGGCCCCAAGGGATATAAGGTAGTCGCCAAGTCAGGTGACGGCGTAGAAGACCCGGGTGACTACCCTTTCGGCCTGAATCCCGCCGGCTATACCAGTCGCAGTATGATTATCATCTGCAAGTAACCCGATGATTCACGACTCGGCGATCTGCCGCCCAATCTCCACGTAGCTCGATTGAAGGACGTGCTGCTGGATTTGCGGATTGACCAGCATTCGCGCAACCACCAAAGCCCCCACGCATTGCGACAGGATGGCCCAGGCCAGAGTGTCGCTTTCCAGAATACTCGCCCAGTTCTCGTGCAAGCGGCAGATCCACTGCTCGGCCTGTTGTCGAACCTCGATATCGGCGCGAGCAATTTCTGCGCCCAACGCGGGCAGCGCACAGCCGTCTGCGGCCTGTTCAACGTGGCTCATGCTCAAATAATGCTTGAGACATCGCTCGAGCCTGGCTCGGCTCAACTCCCCGTCACCACTCAAGCGTTCAAGGCTCTGACTCAACTCACGCTCGACGATTGCGGCAAACAGCTCATCTTTCGATGAGAAATGACTATAGAACGCCCCACCGCTGAGGCCGATAGCCTTCATCAACCCGTCGACCCCAACCGTCGCAAAGCCCGCCCTTTTGGCCGAATGGGAACTGCTCTCCAGCAATTTTTCCCGGGTTTCCATTTTATGGTTGGCTGAGTAGCGCATGACTGCCCCTGAAATCGATCGTCTTGACGTTACACCGAGCGTAGCATAACGTTCGTTTAGTTAACGACCGTTTACTAAAGAGCAATGACAATGACTATCGCTACTAACAACAAGAAAGTCGTATTGGTTGTCGGTGCAGGTGATGCCACCGGAGGTGCGATTGCCAAGCGTTTCGCCCGTGAAGGACTGGTCGCCTGCGTAACGCGGCGCAGCGCCGACAAGCTTCAGCCGCTGGTGGACACGATCAACGCCAGCGGCGGCGAAGCCCACGGCTTTGCCTGCGATGCGCGCAAGGAAGAAGAGGTCGTCGCCCTGATCGAACAGATCGAAACCCAAATCGGCCCGATCGAAGCCATGGTGTTCAACATCGGTGCCAACGTCCCCTGCAGCATCCTCGAAGAAACCGCGCGCAAATACTTCAAGATTTGGGAAATGGCTTGCTTCTCGGGCTTCCTCAATGCCCGCGAAGTGGCCAAGCGCATGGTCACCCGACAACGCGGCAGCATCCTGTTTACCGGTGCGACCGCTGGTCTGCGCGGCGCTTCGGGCTTTGCCGCGTTTGCCGGCGCCAAGCACGGTATCCGCGCATTGGCCCAGAGCATGGCGCGGGAGCTGGGTCCGATGAACATTCATGTCGCCCACGTGGTGGTGGACGGTGCCATCGATACTGAATTCATTCGCCAGAGCTTCCCGGAAAAATATGCGCTCAAGGACCAGGATGGCATTCTCGATCCCGAACATATCGCCGAGAATTACTGGTACCTGCACACCCAGCCACGGGATGCCTGGACTTTCGAACTGGATCTGCGGCCCTGGAATGAGCGCTGGTAAGCCTGACTGCCCATAACAATAAACAGAGCGCATCAACTATGACTAAAAGCGTGGAGTTCTTCTTCGACCTTGGCAGCCCGGCGACTTACCTGGCTTATACCCAATTACCGGGAATTTGCGAGCAAACCGATAGCGAATTGATTTACCGACCGATGTTACTGGGAGGGGTGTTCAAGGCCACCGGAAACGCCTCACCCGCGACCATTGCGGCCAAGGGGCACTACATGTTCGTGGACCTGAGTCGTTACGCCAATCGCTATGGCGTCGCCTTTCGCCTCAATCCGAATTTTCCGATCAATACCCTGCTGCTGATGCGTGCTGTCACCGGCATGCAGATGCACCACCCCGAGCGCTTCCTGGACTTTATCGACTGCCTGTTTCAAGCACTCTGGGTCGATGGCAGAAACCTCAATGACCCGGCAGTCGTGGCGCTGGTATTGGCCGAACGCGGCTTCGACCCACAATCGGTGCTGGCATTGACCGCCGACGAAGCGGTCAAAAAAACGCTCAAGACCTGCACCGAGCAAGCCATTCAACGAGGAGTGTTTGGCGCACCGAGCATGTTCGTCGATGACCAGTTGTATTTCGGCCAGGATCGATTGGACTTTGTCCGCGAGGCATTGCGCTAGCACGCGGCAACGCGCCATTGCCGACACCGGCAATGGCGCGTATTTCTGCTAGATCGGGGCGGTCCGGGTGTTCAGCCACTCCAACGCGGCAGCATCCAGCAACGGGCTCAAGCGTCGACGTACTTCGGCGTGATAACCGTTGAACCACTCACGCTCGTTTAACGTCAGCAACGTGACGTCCAGACAACGGGTGTCGATCGGGCACAGGGTCAGGGTTTCGAACTCAAGGAACTCACCAAACTCGCTGCTCCCCGCCTCGCGGTTCAATACGAGGTTCTCGATGCGCACGCCCCAACGCCCGGGACGATAGGTCCCCGGCTCAATGGAAGTGATCATCCCGGGTTGCATCGCTGTTTGCGGCGCGGGGGCAGCCTGATAGGCAATCACCTGCGGGCCTTCATGCACATTCAGGAAGTAACCGACGCCATGCCCGGTGCCATGCCCGTAGTCCACGCTTTCGGCCCAGATTGGCGCGCGAGCAATCGCGTCGAGCAAGGGTGACAGGATGCCCCGCGGAAAGCGCGCACGCGACAGCGCAATCACACCCTTGAGGACTCGCGTGCAATCGCGCTTCTGCTCCACGGTCGGTGTGCCAATCGGCACCATCCGGGTGATATCGGTGGTGCCGCCCAGGTACTGGCCACCGGAGTCGATCAACAGTAGCCCGTCGCCCTCGATGACAGCGTGTTCTTCTTGCGTTGCATGGTAATGCGGCATTGCTCCATTGGCGTTGTACGCGGCAATGGTGTTGAAACTCAGCGAAACATAACCCGGACGCCGGGTACGCGCCGCCGTCAGGTGCTCATCAATGGTCAATTCAGTGATGCGCTCACGGCCCAGCGCACTGTCGAGCCAGGTGAAGAATTCGCACAGGGCCGCGCCATCCTGCTCCATGGCCTGACGGATGTGTTCGGCATCGGCCAGGCTTTTCTGCGACTTGGCCAAGGTGCTCGGGTTCAGCCCCTCGACCAACTTCACGCCACCGCCGACGTGAGCCAGTAATCCGGCAGTGACTCGCGCCGGATCGATTTGCAGGCTTGCAGCGCTTGGCACCGCCGCCAATGCCTGCGCCACTTCGGTGTAATCGCGCAGGGTAACCCCGTCCTGTTCTAGGACTTTGCGCAGGGACGCATCGACCTTGCCCAGCGCCACGAACAAGGTTGCCTGCTCCTGGCTGATCAGGGCAAAGGACACAAACACCGGGTTGAACGATACGTCGCCGCCGCGCAGGTTGAATAACCAGGCGATGTCGTCCAGGGTGGCGATGAAATGCCAATCGGCACCGCGCGCCTTCAGGGTTTCACGTAGCTTAGTGAGCTTTTCGCCGCGGCTGACCGTCGCCTCTGGCGGCAAGTGTTGATAGATCGGCTGATTTGGCAGGCTCGGACGATCACTCCAGACTGCATTGAGCAGGTCGATGTCGGTGCGCAAGCGGGCACCGCGCTCCTCCAGCTTGCCACCCAGGGTTCGCGCCGCAGCCACGGCCATCACTGCACCGTCCACCGCCACCACAGCGCCTTCGGGAGTTTGTTCGGCCAGCCAGTCCAGGGGACCTGGCTGACCCGGTTGCAGCTTGACCAACTCGATCCCGCTGCCCTTGAGTTCCTTGCTCGCCTGCTCCCAGTATCGACTGTCAGCCCAGACACCGGCGAAGTCGGCAGTCACGATCAGGGTCCCGACCGAGCCATGAAAGCCCGACAGCCACTGACGTCCCTGCCAATAGCCCGGCAGATACTCCGATAAATGCGGATCGGCGGACGGCACCAGCAATGCGTGAATGCCTTCCCGGCGCATCAACTCGCGGACGTGGGTCAGGCGCTGGGGAACCGTTCCCTGGGTCAAAGGCTGCGTACTCATCATGTCTCCTGCTAACCACTGGAATATCGTTATAAGGCGCTGACTCGTGGTCGACGCCTCAGGGTTGGGGAGCAGCCCAGAACGCCGGTGGACTGGCGAGCGCTGTCTTGATCAACTGGGCCACCTGATCGATGTCCTGCTCGGTGGTGAAGCGTCCCAGGCTCAGGCGGATCGTCCGTCCTGCGTTGCGGGCATCAAGGCCAAGCGCCAGGAGCACATGGGAAGGCGCATTGCTCGCGGAGTTGCAGGCCGAGGTCGCCGAGAACGCAATGGACGCGCTGAGTGCCTGGCCGTTGAACTCACCTTCCCTGAAGGTCAGGCTCAGGGTATGGGGAATGCGCTGTGTTGCGCTGCCATTCAGGCAGCACCCGGCGATTGCGCCAAGTTGTTTAAGCAAACGGCTGCGCAGGCGGACAATAGTCGCCGCTTCTTCGGCAAAATGCTCGGCCGCCAAGGCAAAGGCCGCCCCCATCGCCGCAATCTGATGGGTCGCCAGGGTTCCGGAGCGCAAACCGCCCTCATGCCCACCGCCGTGGATTTGTGCCTGCAGGCGCTGCTCGGCCCGCGGTCCGACGTACAACGCGCCGATACCCTTGGGACCATAGAGCTTGTGGGCCGAAAACGACATCAGGTCCACTGGCCACTCGGTCAGGTTGATCGCCACTTTGCCCGCCCCCTGCGCCGCATCGACATGGAACAACGCCCCATGTTCACGGACTGTCTGGCCGATGGCGGGTATATCGTTGAGCGTGCCGAGTTCGTTATTGACCAACATGACCGAGACCAGGAAGGTGTCTTCGCGCAGCGCCTCGCTGACTGCCTGCGCCGTGACAAGCCCTTCGGCATCCGGCAGCAGGTAAGTGACCTCGATCCCGCTGTCCTGCAATTGCCGGGCGGTGTCGAGGATGGCCTTGTGTTCGATCTGGCTGGTAACAATGTGTCCGCCGCCAAAGCCTCGGGCCTGGGCAACCCCCTTGAGGGCCAGGTTATTGGATTCGGTGGCGCCGGATGTCCAGACGATCTGCTGCGCTTGCGCGCCTACCAGGTCGGCGACTTGCTGTCGGGCCAGCTCGACCGAACGCCTGGCCTGCTGGCCAAACGCATGGGAACTGGATGCCGGGTTGCCGAAGTTACCGTTAAATCCCAGGCACTCAACCATGACCTGAATGACCCGCTCATCCACAGGCGTCGTGGCGGCGTAGTCGAAATATAAAGGACGATTATTCATAAAAGGCTCGCAGAGCGGGTTCCCGGATCATCAGCTCTGGAATGAATCTGCGTCACATCACGCCTGAAAAGGCGGCGGATCACAGAAGAATTCAGCAATGCCTGATCGGATGCAGTTAAAGAAAGACAACTTCATTTAAAAGTGCGTAGGAACGCTCCTGAAGTTCAGCTTAACAGGCATCGGACTCCGGGTTGAAGCACTCGTCAACCGAAGCTTTCATGCAGCATAGGGTACAGCGACGCAACCAACAGCAAGGCCATGCCCCAGTTAAACAGACGCAGCCAGCGGCGATCGCGCAGGACATTGCGCAACAGGCTGCCACAGACCACCCAGACACCGACACTGGGCAGGTTGATCAAAGCAAATACCCCCGCAATCACGATCACATTGGTGAAATAACCCTGCAGCGGGGTGTAGGTGCTGATGGCACCAATGGCCATGATCCAAGCCTTCGGATTGACCCATTGAAAGGCCGCCGCGCCCAGGTAACTGATAGGTTTAGCCTGGCCGTCCGCGGAATCCGAGACCGGCCCGGAATGGGCGATCTTCCATGCCAGGTACAACAAATAGCTCGCACCCACGACGCGCAGCACGTTGTACAGCACAGGATAGCTTTGAAAGACCGCGCCCAGGCCAAAGCCGACGGCCAGCACCAGGATGAAAAAACCGCAGGTAATGCCGAGCATGTGGGGAATGGTGCGGTTGAACCCGAAATTGACACCGGACGCCAGCAGCATGGTGTTGTTCGGTCCGGGAGTGATCGACGTCACCAGCGCAAACAGGGCAAAGCCCAGCAGTAAATCCAGGGAGAGGGTCATGGTGCGATTCCATCAGGGCAGTCAGATATTGACCCTATCGCAGCCCCTGTGCGAAGCCCACGCACAGTTGGGGAAAACTTCGAGCGGTACAGTCAC
Organism: Pseudomonas sp. Pse1; assembly: GCF_024519635.1. Lineage (NCBI taxonomy): Bacteria > Pseudomonadati > Pseudomonadota > Gammaproteobacteria > Pseudomonadales > Pseudomonadaceae > Pseudomonas > Pseudomonas sp. Pse1. Next base: position 331,456 of record NZ_JALJRO010000005.1, on the reverse strand, counting down.
TCAGCTGGCGCGCCCCTGCAGCACTCGGCCGCGCTCGGCGTTCATCTCGCCCTGTTGGTCGAAGCCATAGTTTTTACGCGGCTCGCCGAGCAGCTCGGCTTTTTTCGCCTGGTACTCATCAAAGGACAGGCCACGACGGTTAAGCGCTTCCAGAGATAGCTCACGTTGTTCCGCGGCCGTGTAGGGGCGCAGTTCCGGGGCGGGATGGCTGGCACAACCGGCAAGCACCGTTACGACGCTGAGCAGCGAGAGAGCAAGAAGAGTGTTCATCGAAAAGGTCCTGTGAGCGGCGCTGGGCAATGGACACAGGCTACTCGTGGACCTCACGGGAGAAAAATCATCGCGCTCGATAGTCGTTATCGGCGTTTTAACCGATTCAACTCACCAGACTGCAGTGCAGGGCATTGTCCTCACTGCGTTCAATACTGCGCAGGACCTGGAAGCTGCCGAAGGTGACGCCTTTGGCCTGGTGAGCCCGGATCAATTGCCAGAAATCCCGCTCGCCACTCTCTATCCCCTGGAAAGCCGCTTCTCCAGCTTCACGCGATTGCCATTGCAGATAGTTGAGCACCCGCCGGCCATCGTCGCTGGCCTGCACACTGGCACTGAGAAACCCTTGACTATGCTGCGCCAGATGCTCGGTCTGCGCCGACAACGCCAGCACTAAAGCGTGCTGTTGATCAGGTTCGACATCAAATTCGATCAATTGAGTGAAACTGCGATTTTTTTCCAGCGATTGCATGAGGATTCCCCCTGGCGCGTCGATCGCAACTTGCGAGTTGAAGGCGGGCAGGATAAAACCTCCAGTTAAGTAAAGGTCAAGCGACAAACGAGATGATTGAAAAAGAATACCTGCACAAGGAACTCAGTGTCGGGCAATTGGCCGAGCGCAGTGGCGTGGCGGTTACCGCCCTGCACTTCTATGAGTCCAAGGGGCTGATCCACAGCAATCGCAACCAGGGCAATCAGCGACGCTATCCGCGCGAAGTGCTGCGCCGGGTGGCGTTGATCAAGGTGGCGCAGCGCCTGGGCATTCCCCTTGCAGAAATCGGCGAGGCGCTCAAGTCCCTTCCCAACCATCGCGCGCCGAATGCCGCGGACTGGAAGCTGCTGTCGGAAAAGTGGGGCAATGATCTGGATGAGCGCATCCGGCAATTGACCTTGCTGCGCAGCAAGCTCAATGGCTGCATCGGCTGTGGCTGCCTGTCGATGGAAGCCTGTCCACTGCGTAACTACGCCGATGTACTCGGCGAACAGGGCTCCGGGGCGCAACTGCTCAAGCCCGAGACTTGAACATGACCAAACGGCACTTTGATGGCACTTTCTGCACCCCGTCGGGCACATCTATGGGCGGGTGAGGCTGGCTTATAGTGAGTTGACCGCACACCGCCCTGCTACGTCCCGCCCAATAAAGGAGAACGGTCATGAGCGTCAAACCCATTCCCGACGGTTTCCAGTGCATCACCCCCTACCTCGGCATCGCCAAGGCCGCCGAAGCCATCGAGTTCTACAAGAAAGCCTTCGGCGCGACCGAAGTCATGCGCCTGTCAATGCCGGACGGAACCGTCGGCCATGCTGAGCTGCGGATCGGCGGCTTCCCCATCATGCTGGGCACGCCCTGCGATCAAGGCCCACTGCGCAATCCGGATGCGTCGCCATCCGTCGGGCTACATCTTTATGTCGCAGATGTCGATAAAAGCTACCTCCAGGCAATCAACGCCGGTGGCACTGTCGTTTCAGAGGTCAAGGACCAATTCTACGGCGACCGCTCGGGCACCTTGAAAGACCCCTATGGGCACCTGTGGTTTCTCGCCACCCACAAGGAAGAGCTGACTCACGCGCAGATCGAAGAGCGGGCCAAGGACATGTTCAAGCCTCAATAATAAAACTCCCCATAGAAGCTCGGCCTTACACGCACCAGTGCAGGCCGACGGGGCCTCTGCGCGCCCCCTCCAGCTTTCTGAAAGCCATTTAGAAACATTTGGTTTCATCTTAATTTTCGGGTTTTTTGATTCTCATTCGTCTTAACTAGATGCAGCCCGCCGCGTAGGCAAAAGCTACGGCCGGCTTTTCAGGAATAACGGTGCCCCCGCACCGCTCCTCTCATCGAATCAAGACCCTCATTCATGTCGAAGAAATCCCGCTCCAAACTGTGGTTTCTGGTGCACAGCTGGCTGGCATTGCCCATCTGGTTCTTTGTGCTGATCGTCTGCGTCACCGGCACCCTGGCCGTTGTCAGCCAGGAAATTGTCTGGCTGGCCAACCCCGATGTTCGCGCCAGCAAGCCGTCCGATGATGCCGAACTGCTCAGTTACCAGCAGGTGCTCACCGCCATCAACAAGGCCGAGCCGCAAACCATCGTCGAATCCATCAGCCGCTCGGATGAATCCCACTTCGCCTTGACCGCCAGTGTGAGCTATCCGGATGGGCGTTCGGTGTCGGTCTACGTCAACCCCTACACGGGGGTTATCCAGGGCATCAGCCCGGACTTCAACTTCGAAGCCTTCACTCGGGCCTTGCATGGCTGGTGGCTGGTGCCCTTCACCAATGGATTCAGCTGGGGCTGGTACCTGGTGTCGTTCCTCGGCATTCCCCTGCTGGTGTCGTTAATTACTGGCCTGGTGGTGTACAAAAAGTTCTGGAAAGGCTTTTTCAAGCCGACCCTGCGTTTCAACCATGGCGCGCGGATTTTCTGGGGCGATTTCCATCGCCTGAGCGGGATCTGGTCGATCTGGTTCATCGCGGTCATCTCGGTCACCGGCATCTGGTTCCTGATCGAAGCGCTGCTGTTCGACAACCACATCTCGATTTCCAGCGAGCCAGTGATTCCAGTGGTCGCCCGCGAAAGCGTGCCGGTCTCGGCGGACGGTTCACCGCCAAAAATCATCGACCTGGACAACGCCATCCTCATCGCCCAGGAGAAAATCCCCGGGCTCGAGGCAAGCTTCGTCAGCCTGCCGAGCAATGCCTATAGCCACTTGAACGTAGGTGGCCGTGGCTGGTATCCGCTGATGTTCCAGACCGCCACCATCAACCCCTACAACGGCGAGATCGATGCCTCGCGCCTGCTGTCGGACCGCACCGGGCTGGAGTTCGTCACCGAATCCATGCGTCCGCTGCACACCGGCGACTTTGGCGGCCTGTGGATCAAGATGATCTGGTTCTTCTTCGGCCTGGTGCTGAGCATGATGGTCCTTAGCGGCTTGCTGATCTGGACCAAGCGCACCGCCCTGGCCACCGCCAATGCCCTGAAACGTAGCAACAAGCCACCCCGTGCGGCCAAGGTTGAACAACCGGTTGCAGCCATGAACAGCAACTCGCCAGAGGGCAACCTGTGAGCAAGGTCAGCGCCGTAACACCACAACCGTCACGCTTGAGCCAGCTTTGGCACAAGTATCGTTTTCATATCAACATCCTGCTGCTGTTGATCCCGCTGGGATTCATGCCCAAGTACTTCGCCGACGTCGCACTATTTCGTGGCGATAGCGGCCTGGGCGAACGTGAAATCGGCGAGATCCAGGTCGGCCCCTGGAGCCTGCAACTGGCTGAGTTGCGCAACGAAGCGCCGCTCAACTCCGGGCCGGCGGGCTACATGAAGAGCTTCAACGCAGCGCTGTGCCAGGCCTGTATCAGTGAGGTCAAGGCTACGTATCTGCGTATCGGCAAACCCCGCAGCCTGCGCGCCGCCGGAGTGATTTTCTTTGGTTCGCCCTATCGCATGGGCGCGACCCTGCCGATCCCGCAGAAGACCAACGCCGACGCCGAAATCTGGATCACCATGGAAGGCTGGGACGGCAGCATGCACCAGGCCGCCGTACCGCTCGCCAACGCTTCCCCCGCGACCCTCGCCTGGCTGAACAAACAAGGAGGCAAACCATGACCGTTGCCCGCCGTAATTCCCCACTGCGCCTGCTTGGCAGTGCACTGTTTCTGGCTTTGGGCGCAGGTTTCAGCGCACAGGCACTGGCCCACAACCCAATGTGCGAATGCAAGGCCATCGATGCCGAGCAGATTCGCTGCACCGGTGGTTTTTCCGATGGCAGCGGCGCACCGGGGGTGACCCTGGATGTGATCGGCTATGACGAGACCATCCTGGTCCCGGGCAAGCTCGGCGCCGATTCGACCGTGACCTTCAAAAAACCCGGCGCTGAATTCTACGTCCTGTTCGACGCCGGCCCAGGCCACGTGGTCGAAATCGACCAAGCGGATATCGAGGCCCCATGAGCACGCCCACCACCCAACTCGTGCGCCCGGCCGGTGCCGGCCACGAAACCCTATATGTCCTGCTGCTGTGCCTGGCGATCCTCGCGGTTGCCGGCTCGGTTGTGCTCTGGCGCGGCGAATCCCAGGTCATCAGCAGCGTCGAGTCCCATCAACTGGATGCCCGCCGCGACCTCAGCGCTGCCGAGCAAGGTATTTACGCCGACCTGCGGGTGACCCTCGACGAAATCCAGCTGTTGCGCGAAGAACAACAGGCCCTGCCGACCCCGCAACTCCTTGCCGACGAAGGCTTTGCGCCTTTTGCCCAGGACGCCAGCTCGGTCAGCCGTGGCGGCCATGCCTGGCAGTTGCTCGACAGCAACGCCTACTTTGGCCAGAGCCAGGCCCCTGAAGTGGCCGGTTCGTTCCTGATGCGCCTGAACGCCGAAGGCAAAGCCGAGCCGGACATCTGGCTCAATCGCAGCAAAGACCTGAAAGCCCCTGGCGACCTGGCCGACAGCGCATTAAGCAGCGCGGGCTGGAAACAGGTCGTCGCTCAATTCGACGCCGGTGTCACCCGTCAGCATAAACACTGATTTGCGCATTCCTCCGAGAGAAGACCGCTTGCCCATGTCCAGTTCATCTTCACGTCCTCGTTTTTTGCAGCACCTGCTGATCGGCCTCATGGCCTTGATCATCATGCCCCTGGCCAGCGCCGATCAGGCCAAACGCCTGCGCATTGGTATCACCCTGCATCCGTACTACAGCTACGTGGCCAATATCGTCGGTGACAAGGCGGAAGTGGTGCCGCTGATTCCGGCGGGCTTCAACCCCCATGCCTACGAACCCCGCGCCGAAGACATCAAGCGTATCGCCGGCCTCGATGTGATTGTGCTTAACGGTGTCGGCCACGACGACTTCGCCGACCGCATGATCGCCGCCAGTGAAACCCCCAACGTCAAGGTGATCGAAGCCAACGAGAACGTGCCGTTGCTGGCCGCCACCGGGATTGCCGCACGCGGCGCCGGCAAAGTGGTTAACCCGCACACCTTCCTGTCAATCAGCGCCTCCATTGCCCAGGTCAACAACATCGCCCGTGAGCTGGGCAAGCTCGACCCGGACAACGCCAAGACCTACACCCAGAACGCCCGCGCCTATGGCAAACGCCTGCGGCAGATGCGCGCCGACGCCCTGGCCAAACTGACCTCCGCACCCAATGCCGACCTGCGGGTGGCCACGGTTCACGCCGCCTACGACTACCTGCTGCGTGAATTCGGCCTGGAAGTGACCGCTGTGGTCGAGCCGGCCCACGGTATCGAGCCGAGCCCGAGCCAGTTGAAGAAAACCATCGACCAACTGCGCGAACTGGACGTCAAGGTGATCTTCTCGGAGATGGATTTCCCGTCTGCGTATGTCGACACCATCCAGCGTGAATCGGGAGTAAAACTCTACCCGCTGTCGCACATTTCCTACGGTGAATACAGCGCCGAGAAGTATGAAAAAGAAATGACCGGCAACCTCAACACTGTCGTCCGGGCGATTCAGGAGGCCGGCGCATGACCATCCAGCAAAACCTCAGCGTGTCGCTGGCCGGTCCCGCCGTGGAGTTTTCAGACGTCAGCCTGAGCCTCGGCCGCACCACGATTCTCCAGGGCGTCAGTTTCCAGGTTCAGCCCGGCAGCGTGCACGCGCTGGTCGGCCCCAATGGTGGCGGCAAGAGCTCGCTGATCAAGACCCTGCTCGGCCATATGCCCCATCAGGGTCGCCTGAGCCTGCAATGGCCCGGCGAGCCAGGCACTATCGGTTACGTGCCGCAGGCGCTGGAGTTCGATCGAGGACTGCCGATGACCGTCGACGATTTCATGGCCGCCATGTGCCAGCGGCGCCCGGCGTTTCTCGGCATCAGCCGCCACTACAGCGCTGCCATCGACGCCGCGCTGGAACGCGTGGGCATGCAAGACAAGCGTAAGCGGCGCATGGGCGCGCTGTCCGGCGGCGAGCGCCAGCGGGTGCTGCTGGCCCAGGGCCTGATTCCGGCCCCGCAACTGCTGGTGCTCGACGAACCGATGTCAGCCCTCGACGAAGCCGGAATCCAGGTATTCGAGCGCCTGCTCAACGACTGGCGCCAGGCCGGAATCACCGTGTTGTGGATCGAGCACGACCTGGAAGCCGTTGGCCGCCTGGCCGATCGCGTCACCGGGCTCAATCGCCGGGTACTGTTCGACGCCACGCCGCAACAGGCGCTGACTCCGGAACGCCTGCTGAGCCTGTTTTCCACCCACCCACGGACCAGCGGGAGCGCGGCGTGATGAGTTACGAAGCCTTTCGTTTGATGATCCAGGGCTGGGCGTCCTCCGGCTACCTGCCAGAAGCGTTGGCCTACGGGTTTGTGGTCAACGCCCTGCTCGCCGGCCTGCTGATCGGCCCGGTCCTGGGCGGGCTGGGTACGCTGGTGGTGGTCAAGCGCTTTGCGTTTTTCTCCGAGGCAGTCGGTCACGCGGCTCTCACCGGCGTGGCCATCGGCATTTTGCTCGGCGAACCCTACACCGGTCCTTACGGCAGCCTGTTCGGCTACTGCCTGTTGTTTGGCATTCTGCTCAACTACCTGCGCAACCGCACAGGACTCGCCCCGGACACCCTGATCGGAGTCTTCCTCTCGGTGTCCCTGGCCATGGGCGCCAGCCTGCTGTTGATCCTCGCCGGCAAGATTAACGTGCACATTCTCGAGAACGTGCTGTTCGGCTCGGTGCTGACGGTCAACGGCAATGACTTGCTGGTATTGGCCATCGTCGGCTCGCTGGTGATGGGCCTGAGCCTGCCGCTGTACAACCGGATCATGCTCGCCAGTTTCAACCCGCAATTGGCGGCGGTTCGCGGCGTGGCAGTGAAAACCCTCGATTACCTGTTCGTGATCCTGGTAACGCTGATCACTGTAGCGGCAGTAAAAGTCATCGGCGCCATCCTGGTGGGCGCGCTGCTGGTGATCCCGGCCGCTGCCGCGCGCCTGTTGAGCCAGTCGCTGAAGGGTTTCTTCTGGTGCTCGGTGTTGATCGCAACCATCAGCACCCTGTGCGGGATTCTTGCGCCCATCGTCTTCGACCTGCCGATCCCCTCCGGCGCGGCAATCATTCTGGTGGCCGGCATGGCCTTCGCCCTGGCCGCCATCGCGCGCGGCGTGGTCCCCAGCCTCAAAGGGAATATTGGATAAATGTCTTTTACCTTGCGCCAACTGACCCTGGCCCTCGCTCTTTGCGGCCTGGCCAACAGCACCTTCGCCAGCGACCGTTTCGAACCGATGCGCGTGGTCGCCAGCAACGGCATCGGCAATACCGCACTGCATGGCGCGACCTCCAGCCATAAGGTCCTGGTACTGGCTTCGTTGCCGATCACCTACGGCCTGGCGAGCAGCCTGGTCGAGGGTACCGACATCAGTCTGGAACGGGCGGCACCGGCCAATTTGCCGGGCTCGCGCCAGGCGTCGTATTTCACCGGACGCGGCGCCCCGGCCCTGCACAAGCTCGCATTGGACGCTGATGCGGTGATCGGCCTGCGCTCGCTGTGGCCCGATGACCCGCTCTACCCCAACGCCCGGCGCAGCAATATCCGCATCGTCGAAATCGACGCCGCGCGCCCGGTGGATGGCGCGCTGCCCGGGGTCGCCCTGCAACCGGGCAAGAGCGACGGCCTGAACAGCCAACCCTGGATGAGCAGCAACAACCTGGGACGCATGGCCGACGTGATCGCCGCCGACCTGGTACGCCTGGTGCCCGACGCCAAGGCGAAGATCGACAGCAACCTGGCCACTTTCAAGCAACGCCTGCTCAAACTCAGCGCCGACAGCGAGGCGAAACTGGCCGATGCTGACAACCTCAGCGTGTTCAGCCTCAGCGATCACTTTGACTATCTGATCAGCGGCCTGAATCTGGAGTCGGCGGGTGTCGATGCGCGCACCGACAACGAATGGACGCCCGAGGCCCTGCAACAGCTGAGCGCCAGCCTGAAGGACAACGATGTGGCGTTGGTCCTGCACCATCGCCAGCCGTCAGATGCGCTGAAGGCTGCGATTACGGCGGCAGGCAGTCAGTTGCTGGTGCTGAGCACCGATGGCGACGATCCGCTGGCCGAGCTCTCGGGCAACATTGACCAACTGTTGAACGCGCTGCTGCAGAAATCCTGAGGATGCTTACAAAAACCCTCAGGAACCGATGAAGAACCCGATGCTAGTCTGCCCGCCTCCCCCTCAGGACAGACAAGGATCGGGTCTCCACATGAGTGACTACATCAAGCACAACAAAGCCAACTGGGACGACCGCGCGCCGCTGCATGCGGCGTCCGGGGAGTACGCGGTGCAGTCCTTTGTCGACGATCCGCGCTTTCTCTCCGAGGTCGTGCGTTTCGATCTGCCGTTGCTCGGTGACATCGCCGGCTTGCGCGGGATCCACCTGCAATGCCACATCGGCACCGACACCCTGTCGCTGGCGCGCCTCGGCGCGCAAATGAGCGGGGTGGACTTCTCGGCGGCCAGCCTGCACCAGGCGCGAGAACTGGCCAGGCGTTGCGACACGGCCATCGATTACCTCGAATCGGAAATCGACAACGTGCCCCAGGTACTGCCGGCCGGCGGCTTTGATCTGGTCTTTACCGGCATCGGCGCCTTGTGCTGGCTACCCAGCATCGACCGCTGGGCGCGTACCGTGAGCCATCTACTCAAGCCCGGCGGACGGCTGTTCATTCGTGAAGGCCATCCGATGCTGTGGACCCTGAACGAGAGCCGCCAGGACCTGCTGTCCGTCGAACAACCCTACTTCGAATGCGAGACGCCGCTGGCCTGGGATGACCCCGGCACCTATGTCGAAACCGACCAGACCTTGACCGCCACACTGTCCCATGAGTGGAATCACGGCATGGGCGAGATCATCAGCGCCCTGCTCAAGCATGGCCTGCAGATCAGTGGCCTGGTGGAGCATCAGAGCATTCCCTGGGAAGCCCTGCCGGGGCAGATGGTCTGCGACGACCGCGGCGAATATCGCCTCAAGCAAGCACCGTGGCGCCTGCCGCTGAGCTACACCCTGCAAGCAATCAAGCGGCAAGCCTGAGGCGCATCACCCAGACCTGGAATGTGGTCTGGGGCTTCATGGGTTTTCAGGCTTGCAACGGTACGGTCAACTCGACCCGCAGGCCATCCGGGCGACTGTCGAAATGCAGGACACAGCCACAGCGCTGGACGATTGCCTGGACAATCGCCAGGCCCAGTCCGCAACCGTTGCTCGTGCTGTTACGCCAGAAGCGTTGGGTCAGGTGTTGCAGGTCGTCGGCGGCGATGCCCGGGCCATGGTCGCGGACCTGGAAACGCAGGCGATTGCCGATGGTTTCCAGGCTCAGTTCCACCGGCGCGTCGTCGGGCGTGTGACGCAGGGCGTTGTCCAGCAGGTTGCGTAATGCGGCAATCGCCAGCACCGCCGGCATTTGTAGCGGCGCCTGTGAGTAACTCGCGGGCAGTTGCAGACGAATCCGCGCACGGTCTCCGCTCGACGCATCCTGGATCGCCAGGCGCGCCACCTGTTCGGCATTGCACTGCACCCCGTCGTCAAACGACAGGCTGCCCTCGACCCGGGCCAACAGCAGCAATTGCTCCAGGGTCCGGTGCAGACGATCGGCTCCTTCTTCGGCGCGGGCCAGGGATTGATCGCGGGCAGCGCCCTCGGTCATACGCGCCACTTGCAGGTGGGTCTTGATCGCGGTCAGCGGACTGCGCAATTCGTGGGCTGCGTCGCCGGTCAGCCGACGCTCACGCTCGATGGTCCTGCCGATCCGCTGGAATAATTGGTTCTGAGTTTCCAGCAAGGGCTGCAACTCACTCGGCAGCGGCTGCACCTGCAATGGCTCGAGTGAGTCGGCGCTGCGCCGCATCAGGGCATCGCGCATGCGGTTGAGCGGTGCCAGGCCCTGGCCAATGCCTAGCCACAACAGACACAGACACCCCAACAGCGCCACGCCCACCGGCACTGAGGCAGTGAGCAGGACCGACATGTTCAGCGCTTCGCGTTCCACTTGGCGATCGGCCGTGGTGATGCGCAGGTCGTCGCGCACCAGGGTGAAACTGCGCCAGCGCACACCGTCGATCATCTGGTCATGAAAGCCGATTTTTTCCGCTTCCAGGGTTTGCTCAGGGGTGGTGTGGCTGCGTGCGAGGATTTCGCCGCGCAGGGAACTGACCTGGCAGGCCATGCCGCCCGGAACGGTCAACTGCTCGGCGCTGAAATGGGTACCCTCGCCCTTGCTCGGCAGGGTCGGCAATTGCTCCAACAGACCGGCCACCATGCGTGCCGAGGCGACCAGCCGTTGATCGAGGGAAAACATCATCTGATTGCGCAGATCACTGAGCATCCAGGCGGCCGCCAAGGCCCAGATCATCGCAAAAGCCACGCCGAGCGTCAGGCTCAGACGCAAACGCAAACTCATCATTTGCGCGGCTCGGGGCCGTCGGCAGGACCGAGGCGATAGCCTAGGCCGCGCACTGTCTCGACGATGCCATTGCCGAGTTTGCGCCGAAGATGGTGGATGTGCACATTGAGGGCATTGCTCTCCAACTCATCGTTGAAGCCGTACACGCTGTCTTTCAATTGCTCGGTGGACAGTACTCGCCCACGGTTATGCAGCAAGGCTTGCAGCAGCGATTGCTCGCGCCGGGACAAGTCCACCGGCTGCCCGGCCAGCAGGGTTTCGCGACTGCTCGGGTCGTAGCTCAGGGCACCATGCTCGATCAGATTGACGCTGCGCCCCGCCACCCGGCGCAACAGGGTGTGCAGGCGCGCAGCCAGTTCGCGCAGGTCGAAGGGTTTGAGCAGGTAGTCGTCGGCGCCCGCCTGCAGGCCATCGACGCGATCAGTCACCGAGTCGCGTGCGGTGAGAATCAGTACCGGAATCTCCAGGCCCTGGTGACGCAATTGCTGCAATAGTTTCAGGCCATCTTCATCGGGCAGACCCAGATCGAGCACCATCACATCGAACTCGGCGACCTTGAGCATGGCCCGCGCAGCCGACGCCGTGGCCACGTGCTCTACGGTCAAGCCCTGGGCAGTGAGTCCGGCTACAATGCCGCTGGCGATCAGCTCATCATCTTCACAGACAAGTACGTGCATGGTGTGACCTGTTGAAAAAGGGTGATTAAGACAACTGCCGATTAAGCGGACATTATGCCCCAGTCGCCTGCTCCACAAGGACAGCGCGGTTAATCATCGGTTAATCGCCAGCCGTCATCGTGCCTCCACTTGTACCGGTAATAAGGTTTGCCCATGCGTCGTCTGTTTCTACTGTTCCTGGTTTTTTTTGCCAGCCTGGCCCAGGCCGGGTCCAATCCGTTCGAAAGCAAACCTGACTTCCTGCCTGTGGGCAAAGCCTTCGTCCTGACCTCCGAACGCCTGGAATCCGGGGAAACCCAACTGTTCTGGCAGATTGCCGACGGCTATTACCTGTACCAGAAACGCCTGACCTTCAACGGCCTGGCCGACGCCCATAAACCCGCGCTGCCCAAGGGCGAGGACCACAGTGACGAGTTCTTCGGTGACCAGCAGGTGTATCGCCAGGGCCTGGAACTGAAGATCCCGGCCGGCGCCACCGGTCAAATCAAGGTCGGCTATCAGGGCTGTGCCGATGCCGGCCTGTGCTACCCGCCACAAACCCAGGTTGTCGACCTTGGCGGCACCCCGCCAGACGCCGCCTCTGAAGCCCCAGACCAGGCCCTCGCCAGCGGACTGCAACAACACGCACTGGGCTGGAGCCTGCTGGTGTTCTTCGGCCTGGGCCTGTTGCTGGCCTTTGCCCCCTGTTCGCTGCCGATGCTGCCCATTCTTGCGGGTCTGATCGTCGGCAGTGGCGCCAGTGCCAAGCGTGGGTTTGCTCTGGCCGGCAGTTATGTAGTGAGCATGGCCCTGGTCTACGCGGCCCTCGGCGTGCTCGCCGCGATGCTCGGGGCCAACCTGCAGGCGTTGCTGCAGAACGCTTGGTTGCTGGGCAGTTTTGCACTGATCTTTGTGCTGTTGTCCCTGCCGATGTTTGGCTTTTTCGAATTGCAATTGCCGGTCGCTGTGCGTGATCGCCTGGAAAACGCCAGTCGCAAACAGGGCGGCGGCAGTCTACTCGGCGCCGGAATCCTCGGCGCCCTGTCCGGCTTGCTGGTCGGCCCGTGCATGACCGCCCCGCTCGCCGGCGCGCTGTTGTATATCGCCCAAAGCGGCAACGCCCTGCACGGTGGCTTGATCCTGTTCACCATGGGCCTGGGGATCGGCCTGCCACTGCTGTTACTGGTAACGGTGGGCAATCGTTTCCTGCCCAAGCCCGGCACCTGGATGAACCTGCTCAAAGGCGTATTCGGCTTCCTGTTTCTCGGCACCGCGCTGGTCATGGTGCGCCCGGTGCTCGATGAGTCGCTGTGGGTCGGCCTGTGGGGCGCGTTGCTGCTGATCATCGCCTACAGCGCCTGGCGCCAGACCGGCGGTTTCGGTCGCGTCGCCTACCTGTTTGGCAGTCTGGCCCTGCTGTCAGGGGTGTGGGGCGCGGTGTTGCTGGTGGGGGCTGCGGGCGGCACGGACGACCTGTTCAAACCTTTGCAGATCTATCGCGGGCAAACCTCTGGCACTGCAGCCAGCCCTAGCGCCCACGATGCCTTTGTCACCGTCGACAACCCCGCCGCGTTGCAGGTTGAACTGGACGCCGCTCGGGGCCAGGGTCAATGGGTGCTGCTGGACTATTACGCCGACTGGTGCGTGTCCTGCAAGATCATGGAAAAACAGGTGTTCGGCAAGACCGAGGTCATGGCTGCACTCAAGGATGTGCGCCTGGTGCGCCTTGACGTGACCGCCGACAATCCCGCGAGCCGCGAGCTGCTCGCACGCTACAAAGTGCCGGGGCCACCCAGCCTGTTGTGGATCGGTGCCGATGGCGAAGAACGCCGTAGCCAGCGGATTACCGGTGAAGTCGATGCCGCTGGCTTCCTGCATCGCTGGAACATCACCCGGGACGCCCGCTGATGCTGACTTTTACCCTGGGCACGTTCGCCATCGCGCTCAATCACTTGCTGTTGATCAGTGCCCTGGCATTGGCGACTTTTGTCGGTTGGCGAGTGGCCAAACGTGGCGGTGAAAATCCCGAGTCGGTGCTGTTCGGTTTGTTCCTGCTGGGCTTGCTCGCCGCCCGCGTCGGCTTTGTGATTGCCTATTGGGCTCACTACCACGGTGATCCGTGGCAGATCATCGACCTGCGTGACGGCGGCTTCCTGGTCTGGCCCGGGGTCATTGTCCTGTTACTGGCGACCGTCCTGTGGGGCTGGCGCCGCGCGGGCCTGCGCAAGCCTTTGGGTTATGGGGTCGGCACCGGTCTGATGTTCTGGCTGTTGGCGAGTCTGTCGCTGAACCTCTACGAACAGGGTACCCGATTGCCAGACATCACCTTGCGCAACGCCGCCGGGGAAACCGTGCAACTCACGGACTATCAGGGTGGCCCGCTGGTGATCAATCTCTGGGCGACCTGGTGTCCGCCGTGCCGCCGGGAGATGCCGGTGCTGGAAAACGCCCAGCAACAGCGCCCGGACCTGACCTTCCTGTTCGTCAATCAAGGCGAAAGCATGCAGAGCGTCAGCACCTTCCTCGCCACCCAGGGCCTGAGCCTGACCAATATCCTGTTCGATGGCGGTGGTCGCCTGGGCCAGGCCGTTGGCTCCATGGCGCTGCCTACCACCCTTTTCTATAACGCCGAAGGTCGTCTGCTGGCCAGCCATCTCGGCGAACTCTCTGATGCCAGTCTGGCCCGGGCGCTGGAAAACTTCGGCAGCCCCGACGCAGCCACTCAGCCCCATACAACAAGGAAATTGCCATGCCCCGCTTCCGCCACCTGCTGACGTTGACCCTGGGCACCGCCCTGCTGCAGAGCCCTTTGTTGCAGGCTGAAGAGCTGCCCGAGGCGCTCCGCAAGATCGAGGCCAAGGGCGCGAAAATCATCGGCAGCTTCGATGCTCCGGACGGCTTGCGCGGGTATGCCGCGCAGTACCAGAATCGCGGCATGGCCCTTTACCTGACACCGGACGGCAAACACGTGTTGCTGGGCAACCTGTACGACGCCGATGGCAAAGACTTGAGCGCCGAGCCTCTGCAGAAACTGGTCTATGCGCCGATGGCCAAGGAAGTCTGGGCGAAGATGGACGCCAGCCACTGGATCGCTGACGGCGACAAGAATGCGCCTCGCGTGGTGTACCTGTTCAGCGACCCTAACTGCCCCTACTGCACCATGTTCTGGGAACAGGCTCGGCCTTGGGTCAAGGCCGGCAAGGTGCAGCTGCGGCATATCATGGTCGGCATCATCCGCGAAGACAGCCCGGGCAAGTCCGCCGCACTGCTGGCCAGCAAGGACCCGGCGAAGGCTCTGGATGAACATGAAAAAGCCGGCAAGAAAAGCACGCTGAAAGCCTTGAAGAGCATCCCTGCCGACGTCCAGGCCAAGCTCGACGACAACATGCGCCTGATGGACGAACTGGAACTGTCCGCCACCCCGGCGATTTTCTACATGGATGACAAGGGCGAGTTGCAACAGCAACAAGGCGCCCCGTCACCGGACAAACTGACGAAGATACTCGGGCCGAAGTGAGGCCGCGAAAAACACGTTGCCAATCGATGCAGACCCAGCATCGGGCACCGACTTACAGGAGCAGCCAATCGGTCCATGAATAGCGACGGTCTGATCGATGTGCAATCGTTCGAAAACCCGTCCCAGGACAGAATCAATAACCATTCCTAATTGACAATTATTATCATTAGTCATAGCTTGTCGCTGGATCGTAGGACGGTTCCGAAACGCTGGTCGTCCTACCAACTTTTTGCGACAAGGTGACTTCCATGATGGAAAACGTTTCCCACGGCAGGTACGACTCACCGCTACTGCAGGCATTTGTTGATAACCGGCCGGTACTGGTGAAAATCGCAGCGCGCATTACCGGTTGCCGTTCCCGTGCTGAAGACGTTGTGCAGGACGCATTCTTTCGCTTGCAGTCGGCGCCACACATCACATCCTCGTTCAAGGCGCAGCTGAGCTATCTGTTCCAGATCGTACGCAACCTGGCGATCGACCATTACCGCAAGCAGGCACTGGAGCAGAAGTACTCAGGGCCTGAAGAGGAAGGCTTGAATGTGGTCATCCACGGTGCGTCGCCGGAAATCTCGCACAGCAACTTCCGCACCCTGGAAACGATCGCCGATGCCCTCGGCGAACTGCCGAGCCGCACCCGCTATGCCTTTGAGATGTACCGCCTGCACGGCGTGCCACAAAAGGACATCGCCAGGGAACTGGGTGTCTCGCCGACCCTCGTCAACTTCATGATTCGCGATGCGCTGGTGCATTGCCGAGAAGTTTCCGACACCCGAGGCGCCACCTTCGCCCGTTACTAGTTCCATTTCAGCTCGGGGGCACGGCGACCAGGGCAATTTTGTACGGGTCGAAAATCTTCAGCATCTGGCCGTTGTCACGCAATCCCTGGAGCATCCGCGCAAAAGCCGCCGCACTGATCGGCGCCTGTGGCCGCAACAAGGCGTAGTGGTGATAGATCTGGTCAATCCGTTCCGAGACCAGCAGTTTCGGCCCGACGCCGTCATTGCGCAGCAGGTAGTCGCTGAAGAACGAGCGGGTGACCAAGGCGATGTCGGCACGGTCACGCAGCACCATCAGCAGGTTGCTGTCATGGGAGTAGGTCAAGGTAGCGTTATGCTGACTGATCAGGTCGCGGGGGTCGGCATTGAACTGGGCGAAGGCGTAGTGATAGCCGTTGAACAGCGCCAGACGCTTGTCCTTCAGGTCATCGAAATAGCTCTGCTGGCGCTCTGGCAAGCGTTGCGAGACGAATACTTCCGCGTCTTCCAGGCCCATGTCGACGGCCGTGTAAGCTATCTCCTGCCAACCCCATTGCGGATTTTCGAAGATCGCCATGTCGATCCGCCCCTGCTGGAAGTCACCAAAGCGCCGCGGGATGGAGGTGGGGACCAGGACAAATTGATAGTCGCTTTGGAACTGGTTCAAGGCAACGATCAGTTGCGGCAACAAACCGATGTCGATGCCGTTTTCGGGGCGGATGGTGTAGGGCGGAAAATGGGCCGCACCGATACGCACCACCTGCGCGCCCCAGGTCGGCGCCACCAGCAGCGCGCAGAGCGCCACCAACACCACCCGAGAAGCCATCCGAACTGGCGAATACATCGGTTTGAACCACCCTTGAAATGCACTTACTCGACTAAGTTAGGCGGTTACTCCGGCTTAGACAACGCAATGATGGCTATTTAATGCGTTTTGACTGAAATGTCATTGTTCCGCGAGCACCAGCAGCAACGCCTCATCGGCCAATTGATCGAGGCTCATACTGCCATCGGGACGGAACCAGGTGATGGTCCAGGACAGCGCACCCGTCATGAAGCGTCGAGTAATGAACACGTCACCGCGGATCAAACCTGCCTCTTTCGCCTCACCCAGCACCTGCAACCAGATCTGCTCGTAGATATCGCGTAATGCCAGCACCTGAACCTGGCCCTCCTCGGACAGGGATCGCCACTCATAGACGAGTACCGCCATCGCCTCGCCGCTGCCGCCCATGATCGATTGCAGTTCGCAGCGAATCAGCGCCAACACTCGCTCACGCACGCTGCCGGCCTGGGCCAGCGAGGTGCGCATCAAGGCGGTGTTGTAGCGAATGGTTTCCTCCATCACCGCCCGCAGGATTTCATCCTTGCTTTTGAAGTGATGAAAAATGCTCCCGGACTGAATACCCACCGCGCTGGCCAGGTCGCGCACCGTGGTGCGTTCGTAGCCCTTGTTGCGAAACAGGTGGGCGGCCATCTGCAGCAATTTGCCGCGCGCACTGTCGGGGTCGGTCAGTTGGCCGCTGTCGACCAGTTCACGCATTACCAGCAGGGCTTTTTGCTCGTCCACCCATTCTCTCCTACAGTCGCTCGATCACCTGTGCGCACGCACCACGAACGCTGTGGGCTGCGCGGGCAATTTAAGCCCGACGCGGCAACCAAGCAAGCGCTTGGGAAGAAGATCTGATCGGACTTTACAAACCAAGCGCTTGCTTGGTAGCCTCGAAGCACTTCCGTCGGAGGCTTGCCATGAATAAAACCGTGCGTATCGGTTGTGCCAGTGCCTTTTGGGGCGACACCTCCACCGCCGCAGCCCAACTGGTTGAAGGCGTCGCCCTGGACTACCTGGTGTTCGACTACTTGGCAGAAATCACCCTGTCACTGCTGGCCGGGGCACGTATGAAAGATCCCCAGGCCGGCTACGCGAGTGACTTCGTCGAAGTCCTCGCGCCGCTGCTGCCGGCCATCGCCGAGCAACGAATTCGGGTGATCAGCAACGCCGGCGGAGTCAATCCACAGGCCTGCGCCGCCGCCCTGCAAACCGCCTGCGACAAGGCCGGACTGGCGCTGAAAATTGCCGTGCTGCTGGGCGACGACCTGCAGCCGCAATTCCCGCAACTGGCGGCCAGCGGGGTACGGGAGATGTTCAACGATGCGCCCTTGCCGGCATTCTGTGTGTCGACCAATGCCTACCTCGGCGCCCCGGGCATTGTCGAAGCGCTACGACTGGGTGCGGACGTCGTCATCACCGGACGGGTGGTCGACAGCGCCGTGGTCAGCGCGGCCCTGGTGCATGAGTTCGGTTGGTCCTGGCAGGACTACGACAAACTGGCCCAGGCGGCATTGGCCGGGCACATCATCGAGTGCGGCGCACAGTGCACCGGCGGCAATTTCACCGATTGGCGCGAAGTGCCGGACTACGAGCACATCGGCTTCCCGGTGGTCGAGGTGCAGGACGACGGCCAGTTCATCGTCAGCAAGGCGCCCGACACCGGCGGCTTGATCAGCCCGTTGAGCGTGGGCGAACAACTGCTGTATGAGATCGGCAACCCACGGGCCTACCTGCTGCCGGATGTGATCTGCGATTTCAGCCAGGTGAAACTTCATCAGCAGGGCAAGGATCGGGTCCAGGTACACGGCGCCAAGGGCCTCGCACCGACCGCGCAATACAAAGTCAGTGCCACTTACCCGGACGGCTTTCGCTGCACCGCCAGTTGCCTGATCGCCGGCATCGACGCCGTCGCCAAGGCCCATCGAGTGAGCGAAGCGATCATCAATAAAACGTCGCAGATGTTCGAGCAGCGCGGCTGGGCGCCCTACACCGAGGTGAATATCGAACTGCTGGGCAGCGAAGCGACCTACGGCCCCCATGGCCAGCGCCAGGACAGCCGCGAAGTGGTGATCAAGCTCGCCGTGCGGCATCCGAGCAAACAGGCGCTAGTGCTGTTTTCCCGGGAGATCGCCCAGGCTGCCACCGGCATGGCACCTGGCTTGACCGGCATCGTCGGTGGTCGCCCCACGGTCTATCCACTAATCCGCCTGTTCTCCTTTCTCATCGACAAATCCGCCTGCACCCTGACCGTCGACCTGCAAGGCCATCGCCACCCCTGCGTCCTGCCCGCCCTTGATCATCTCGACAGCGCCGACCTGCCCTTGCCCTTCATAACGCCCAAACCCCAGGGCCAGGCGGACGCCAGTGTGGCGCTGGTAAAACTGGCGGTGGCGCGATCCGGCGACAAGGGTAATCACAGCAATATCGGGGTTATGGCCCGCTCGCCCGATTACCTGCCATGGATCGCCGAGGCGCTGACTCCCGAGGTGGTCGTTGACTGGATGCGCCATGTGCTCGACCCGATCCACGGCCGGGTCGAGCGCTGGTATCTGCCAGGTAGCCATAGCCTGAATTTCCTGTTGGAAAACGCCCTTGGTGGCGGTGGCGTGGCGAGCCTGCGGATCGACCCACAGGGCAAGGCCTTTGCCCAGCAGTTGTTGGAAATCCAGATTCCGGTACCGCAACACATCGCTGACCAAGTCAACTAGAGGGCTGTCGCCGTGGCATTTGATTCAATCTTCAAACCCGATCTGTTTGCCGGCCAGACCATTATCGTCACCGGTGGTGGCAGCGGCATCGGCCGCTGCACCGCGCACGAACTGGCGGCCCTCGGCGCCCACGTGGTGTTGGTGGGGCGCAAGCCGGAAAAGCTGCAAGCGGTGGCCATGGAAATCATCGAGGACGGTGGTCAGGCCAGTTGGCACACCTGCGATATCCGTGAGGAAGACTCAGTCAGGCAACTGGTGAAAAAACTGATCGAAGATCACGGCTCGATCCAGGGCCTGGTCAACAATGCCGGCGGCCAATACCCCGCGCCCCTGGCGTCGATCAACCAGAAAGGCTTTGAAACGGTAATGCGCACCAATCTGGTGGGCGGCTTCCTGATGGCCCGCGAAGTGTTCAACCAGTCGATGAGCAAAAGCGGCGGCGCCATCGTCAACATGCTCGCCGACATGTGGGGCGGCATGCCCGGCATGGGCCACTCGGGCGCAGCGCGCTCGGGCATGGACAATTTCACCAAGACTGCTGCGTTCGAATGGGGCTATGCCGGGGTCCGGGTCAACGCCGTCGCCCCCGGCTGGATTGCCTCCAGCGGCATGGACACCTACGAAGGTGCGTTCAAGGCGGTGATCCCGACCCTGCGCGAACACGTGCCGCTCAAACGTATCGGCACCGAATCGGAAGTCAGCGCGGCGATCGTCTTCCTGCTGAGTCCGGCCGCGTCGTTCATCAGCGGCAGCACATTGCGCATCGACGGCGCGGCGAGCCTGGGAAGCCGGGCGTGGCCGCTGCACAAAGCGCAGCACAGCGAGTCATTCAACGGTTTTCATCGCGCCTATCTGCCCGATGTGCTGAGGGATGGAGACTGATCGATGCCGATACTCGAAACTCAACTCGACCCGCAAAGCCAAGCCTACGCAGAGAATCGCCAGGCGATGCTGGCGGGCATCGAGCAAATCCGCCAGTTGGAGCGCAAGCTGCTGGACAAGGCAGCCGAAGCCAAGCCCAAGTTCGACAAGCGCGGCCAATTGCTGCCACGCGAACGCCTGAACCTGTTGCTCGACCCGGGGGCACCGTTCCTCGAACTGGCGAGCCTGGCCGGTTATAAATTGCATGACGACAAGGACGGCAGCCAGGCGGGCGGTGGCCTGATCGCCGGGATCGGTTACGTGTCCGGCGTGCGTGCGCTGGTGGTGGCCAACAACAGTGCGATCAAGGGCGGCACGATTTCCCCCAGCGGCCTGAAAAAATCCCTGCGCCTGCAACAGATCGCCATGGAGAACAAACTGCCGGTGATCACCCTGGCGGAAAGTGGCGGCGCCAACCTCAACTACGCCGCAGAGATTTTCGTCGAGGGTGCTCGCAGCTTTGCCAACCAGGCGCGGATGTCGGCCATGGGCTTGCCTCAGATTACCGTGGTCCACGGCTCGGCCACCGCCGGTGGTGCTTACCAGCCGGGGCTCTCGGATTACGTGGTGGTGGTGCGTGGCAAGGCCAAGCTGTTTCTCGCCGGCCCGCCGCTGCTCAAGGCGGCCACCGGCGAAATCGCCACCGACGAGGAATTGGGTGGCGCGCAGATGCACGCGCAAATCGCCGGCACCGCCGAGTACCTGGCCGAAAATGACGCCGATGGCATTCGCCTGGTGCGTGAGATTGTCGGTCTGCTGCCGTGGAACGCGCGCCTGCCAGTGGCCACGTCGTGCACCTGGGACGAGCCGCTGTACCCCATCGAAGAACTGCTGGGGCTGATTCCACAGGATCCGAAAAAGCCCTACGACGTGCGCGAAATCATCGCGCGGATTGCCGACGGCTCGCAGTTCCTGGAATTCAAGGGCGAGTTCGACCAACAGACCCTTTGCGGCCATCTGAAAATCCAGGGTCGGTCCTGCGGCTTCATCGGCAACAACGGCCCGATCACCCCGCAGGGCGCGAGCAAGGCCGCGCAGTTCATCCAGCTCTGCGACCAGAGCCAGACCCCCTTATTGTTCTTCCACAACACCACCGGGTTCATGGTCGGCACCGAGTCGGAACAACAAGGGGTGATCAAGCACGGCTCCAAGCTGATTCAGGCGGTGGCCAACGCGCGGGTGGCAAAACTGACGATCGTGGTCGGCGGTTCTTACGGCGCTGGCAACTATGCAATGTGCGGCCGCGGCCTCGATCCGCGCTTCATCTTTGCCTGGCCCAACAGCCGCACCGCTGTGATGGGTGGTGCCCAGGCCGGCAAGGTGCTACGCATCGTCACCGAGGCGCGGCAACTCAAGGAAGGCCTGGTGCCCGACCCCAAGGTGCTGGACATGCTCGAACAGGTCACTGCGCAGAAACTCGACAGCCAGTCCACCGCGCTCTACGGCAGCGCCAGCCTGTGGGACGACGGGCTGATCGACCCACGGGACACCCGCACGCTGCTCGGTTACCTGCTGGATATTTGCCACGAAGCCGAGGTTCGGCCACTGCAACCCAACAGTTTCGGTGTCGCCCGGTTCTAGGCCGGCCCAAGGAGAACAATAAAAATGCTTTTTACCCAGGAACACGAAGCACTGCGCCGCACCGTTCGACAGTTTGTCGACAGCGAGATCAATCCCCACGTCGACGAGTGGGAAAAGGCCGGGCGTTTTCCCATCCACGAGATTTTCCGCAAGGCCGGCGACCTCGGTCTGCTGGGCATTTCCAAGCCGGAAAAATTCGGCGGCATGGGGCTGGACTACAGCTATTCGATTGTTGCCGCCGAAGAGTTCGGGACCATTCGCTGCGGCGGCATTCCGATGTCGATCGGCGTACAGACCGACATGTGTACCCCGGCGCTGGCGCGCTTCGGTTCCGATGAGTTGCGTGACGAGTTCCTGCGCCCGGCCATCACCGGCGAGCAGGTCGGCTGTATCGGCGTCTCGGAAGTCGGCGCCGGGTCCGACGTCGCCGGACTGAAAACCACCGCCCGCAAGGACGGCGACGACTACGTAATCAACGGCAGCAAGATGTGGATCACTAACTCGCCAAGCGCCGACTTCATCTGCCTGCTGGCAAACACTTCGGACGACAAGGCGCACATCAACAAATCGTTGATCATGGTGCCGATGAACACGCCGGGAATTTCCCTCAGCTCGCACCTGGACAAATTGGGCATGCGCAGCTCGGAAACCGCCCAAGTGTTTTTCGACAACGTGCGAGTACCGCAGCGCAATCGCATCGGCCATGAAGGCGCCGGGTTCATGATGCAGATGCTGCAGTTTCAGGAAGAACGCCTGTTTGGCGCGGCCAACATGATCAAGGGCCTGGAGTACTGCGTCGACAGCACCATCGAGTACTGCAAGGAGCGCAAGACCTTCGGCAATGCCCTGATCGATAACCAGGTGATCCACTTCCGCCTTGCCGAACTCTCCACCGAAATCGAATGCCTGCGGGCGCTGGTCTATCAGGCCACCGAGCAATACATCCGCGGCCAGGACGTCACCCGCCTGGCGTCAATGGCCAAGCTCAAGGCCGGGCGTCTGGGCCGCGAAGTCACCGACAGTTGCCTGCAGTACTGGGGCGGCATGGGCTTCATGTGGGACAACCCGGTGGCCCGCGCCTACCGTGACGTGCGCCTGGTGTCGATTGGCGGTGGCGCCGACGAAATCATGCTGGGGATCATCTGCAAGTTGATGGGCATCCTGCCGGGGAAGAAAAAATGACCGCCCTCCCCGCTTGCCAGACCCTGCTGCTTGAACTGCATAACGCGGTGCTGCACATCACCCTGAACCGCGCCGATTGCCGCAATGCCATGAGCTTGCAAATGGTCAGCGAATTACGCGCAGTGTTGGCCGCGGTGCGTGATGACCGACAGGTTCGCGCGCTGGTGCTCGGCGGTGCCGGAGGCCACTTCTGCGCCGGTGGCGACCTCAAGGACATGGCTAACGCCCGCGCTCAGGGCGCTGACGCCTACCGCGAATTGAATCGCGCCTTCGGTGCATTGCTGGAGGAAGCCCAGCACGCCCCGCAAGTGCTGATCTGCGTGTTGCAAGGCGCAGTGCTCGGCGGTGGTTTTGGCCTGGCCTGCGTCAGTGACATCGCCCTGGCCGATCACCAGGCGCAATTCGGTCTGCCAGAAACCAGCCTGGGCCTGCTCCCCGCGCAGATCGCCCCCTTCGTGGTGCAACGCATCGGCCTGACCCAGACCCGGCGCCTGGCCCTCACCGCCGCCCGCTTCAATGGCCTCGAAGCCCATCGCCTGGGACTGGTGCACTTTGTCGAGCACGACCCGCAAGCGCTGGCCGAACGCCTCGATGCGGTGCTCGTCGATGTCCTGCGCTGCGCGCCGGGGGCCAATGCCGTCACCAAGGCGCTGTTGCTGGCCAGCTCCGAACAGCCGCTGGGCCCTTTGCTCGACCAGGCCGCCGAATGGTTCAGCACCGCCGTGACCGGTGCGGAAGGCATCGAAGGCACTCTGGCTTTTGTGCAAAAACGCAAACCGAACTGGGCCTCCTGACCACTCACCCTTGGGGAACTCAAGCATGCCGACCTTGCGCAAAATCCTCATCGCCAACCGCGGTGAAATTGCCTGCCGCATCCAGCGCACCGCCCAAGCCCTGGGCTATCGTACGGTGGCAGTATTCAGCGATGCCGATGCCGACGCCCTGCACGTTCGCCTGGCCGATGAAGCCGTGCACATCGGCCCGTCTGCCGTGGCCCAGTCCTACCTCAATTCGGCAGCGATCATCGACGCCGCCCGGCGCAGCGGTGCCGATGCGGTCCATCCCGGCTACGGTTTTCTTTCGGAGAACGCCGGATTCGCCGCTGCCTGCCTTGAAGCCGGCCTGATTTTTATTGGTCCAAGCCCTGAAGCCATCGAACTGATGGGAAGCAAGCGCCTGTCGAAGCTCGCCATGCTTGACGCCGGCGTACCGTGCATTGGCGGTTACCAGGGTGCCGAGCAGGACGATGCGACCTTGGCGCGCGAGGCCGGGCGCATCGGTTTTCCGTTGATGATCAAGGCCAGCGCCGGGGGTGGCGGACGGGGCATGCGCCTGGTGGAGAGTGCCGAACAGTTGCCGGAACAACTGCGCACGGCTCGCTCCGAAGCCCTGCATGCATTCGGCAGTGACGAGTTGATCCTGGAACAGGCGTTGATCGATCCGCGTCATGTGGAAATCCAGTTGTTCGGAGACCAGCACGGCCAGCTGGTGTACCTGGCGGAACGCGATTGTTCGATCCAGCGCCGGCATCAGAAAGTCATCGAAGAAGCACCGTGCCCGGTGATGACGCCCGAGTTGCGTCGGGCCATGGGCGAGGCGGCACTCAAGGCAGCCCGAGCGGTGAACTACGTCGGCGCCGGCACCGTCGAGTTTCTGCTCGATAGCCGTGGACAGTTTTATTTCCTGGAGATGAATACCCGCCTGCAGGTCGAGCATCCGGTGACCGAGCTGATTACCGGGCTGGACCTGGTGGCCTGGCAACTGAATATCGCCGCAGGCTTGCCGCTGCCGTTGTCCCAGGAGCAGGTCGAAATCAACGGCCATGCCATCGAAGTGCGGTTGTACGCCGAAGATCCGGCCCAGGGTTTCCTGCCGCAGACCGGACAGATCAGCCACTGGGCGCCGGCTCTGGAAGACGGGGTGCGCATCGACCACGGCCTGCTCGAAGGCCAGCAGGTCAGTCCCTTCTACGACCCTATGCTGGGCAAGGTGATTGCCTGGGGAGCCACCCGCGAGGAGGCCCGGCGTAAATTGCTGCGGGCGGTCGAAGACTCGGTCCTGCTGGGGGTGCAGACCAACCAGCGCCTGCTCGCGGCGCTGCTTGATCATCCGGGTTTCGTCGCCGGGGAATTCAGCACCGGTTTTATCCCTGAGCACTTCCACGACCATCCGAGCCTGAAGCCCCACGCGCCCAGTGCCGCGGAGTTGGCAGTCGCGGCGGCGTTGTTCTATCACCAATCGGCTCGCGTCCATGCGCCCGGACTGAATGGTTGGCGCAACAACAGCGGCGCGCCGCTGCAACAGCAGATCGGCCTGCAGGAGGCACGCTGGGGCACTGAAATAGCAGCGCTGGGCGAAGCACAGTTGAGTGTTCAAGTGGCGGGCGAATCCGTGGTCTTGCACCTGCTGGAGATCACCCCGCGAGTCGCCCATCTACAGATCAATGGCCTGCGCCGACGCTATCCCTATGCCTTTAACGGCGGGCAACTGTGGCTGTGGACCCGCCCGGGCGCCCTGGTGCTGCAGGATCTGACCCTGGCGCCTGTCGCCGGCCAGACCAGCCTTGCCAGCGGCACACTGAAAGCGCCGATGGATGGGGCGATTGTCGATGTGCTGGTCAGCGAAGGCAGCCAGGTCAACAAGGGCCAACTGCTGCTGGTGCTGGAGGCGATGAAGATGGAGCACCCGCTTAAGGCCGGCATTGACGGGGTGATCAAACGCCTGCAGGTCAACCCGGGCGACCAGGTGAAAAACCGCCAGATCCTGCTGGAGGTTGAATAAGCCGCTAGGCGGATCCGCCGGGTTTGGCTACGCTCAGCCACATCAGTGCGCGGATATCAGGAAAGCGGCGATGCCTCATTGGCTGGTAATTGATCTTGAAGCAACAACCGATGACGGTGGCTGGCCGATTGAAGAGATGGAAATCATCGAAATCGGCGCCACCCTGGTCAATCGCCAGGGCCGCGAGCTGGACCATTTCCAGCGGTTTGTGCGGCCCCAGCGACGCCCCCTGCTGACGCCATTCTGTCGGGAACTGACCCATATCACCCAGGCCAACATCGACTCGGCCCAGCCGCTGGCCGAGGTCTGGGCGCTGTTCGAGCGCTGGCTCGGCCAGCACCACAGCCGCCTGGAAGGCTGGGCCAGTTGGGGCGACTACGATCGTCGGCAATTGCTTCAGGAATGGCAGCGCCTGCAACTCGACAGCGCCCTGAGCCGCGTGCCGCACATGAACCTCAAGCAGCGCTTCGCCAAGGCCCGGCGCCTGGAGCGGCCGTTGGGGCTCAATGCCGCCCTGCAACTGGCCGGCCTGCAATTCAGCGGGCAACAACACCGGGCGCTGGAGGATGCGCGCAACACCGCGCGCCTGCTGCCGCTGACACTGCCGGCCAATCCTTGAGGGCAACAGGTGACGGGCGAAATGGCCTTGTGCATACTGGCCGGCCTTTTTAGCCCTTTTCGAGGAACCGCCCATGTTTAAAGTCAACGAGTACTTCGACGGCACCGTCAAGTCGATCGCCTTCGGCACCGCCGAAGGTCCGGCTACCATCGGCGTCATGGCACCGGGCGAATATGAATTTGGCACCAGCCAGCGCGAAGTCATGCACGTGGTTTCCGGTGCGCTGACCGTTAAGTTGCCTGAGAGCACCGACTGGCAGACCTTTGCCGCCGGCAGCCAGTTCAACGTCCCGGCCAACAGCAAGTTCCAGCTGAAAGTCGCGGTCGACACGGCCTATCTGTGCGAATACCTCGCTTAAGGCAATCCGCTAAAACAAAAATGCCCGTGTCGCAGGACACGGGCATTTTGCGTTCAGGGCTTAAGGTTTCATTCGAGAATGGTCACCGGCATGCCGACTTCGAGCAAGCCGTTGGCGTTATTCACCAAGTTCTGCCCGAACATCGCGCCATCCGTCTGGGCGCGGTATTTCTGCAGCGTTGCCAGTGGCTCGCGGTCCTCACTGCGCACGCCAGTCTGCGGATCAATGGTGGTGAGGATGCAGCGCGAGCACGGCTTGACCACCCGAAACTCGACGTCGCCGATCAGGATGCGTTTCCAGCCATCCTCGGCGAACGCCTCTGCGCCCTCGATCACCAGGTTCGGCCGGAACCTGAGCATTTCCAGCGGGCGACCGACCTTCTGTACCAAATCATCCAGCGACGCCTGACCAATCAACAACAATGGATAGCCGTCGGCGAAAGCGACTTTGTCATCGTCCCGGCCATAACCCGCCTCGGTGAGGCGCGCACGATCTTCCGGCACCTGCACCAGTCGAGTCGGCTTGCCAATGAACTCGCTGACCCAGGCCGCAGCAGCAGCGCCGGCGTCCGGAACGCGCAAGGTATCGCGCCAGATGGTCACGCCACGCAATTGGGCATCGTCGGCGGGCAAGTCCACTTCAATCGATGAATGCCCGGGCGCGGCCAGGGTCAAGCCGCCGGCAGGATTCCACAGCGCCGACAACTGACTCATGCTCGGCACCGCACGCTGCGTCAGGAAGCGCCCGCTGGCCTCATCCACCAACATCCAGCGACGGTCACCGGCCAGCCCCAGCTTGTCGAGGCTCGCCTGGTGCAGGGCCTGGCCCTTGCCGGATTTCAGTGGAAAACGGTAAAGCGCACTCAGACGCAACATGGCCAGCTCCCTGTTAGGCAAAGCGCCACCCTATACGAGCTTTGGCGCTGAATCAAAGGCTGATGCCAGGCGCCTGGCCACCCGCCGTCATTGCGCGATGATCAGGCCGGGACTTGATCAAGCAACAGACGCTGGCGCACCACGTCGACCAACTTGTCCGGCTGGAATTTCGAGAGGAAGTTGTCGCAACCAACCTTCTTCACCATCGACTCGTTGAAGCTGCCGGACAACGAGGTATGCAGCACCACGTACAGGCTGCGCAGGCGCGGATCGTTGCGGATTTCGGTGGTCAGGCGATAGCCATCCATTTCCGGCATCTCCGCGTCGGTGAAGACCATCAGCAGCTTTTCGCTCATGTCCACGCCGCTGTCCGCCCAGCTTTTGAGCATCCTCAACGCCTTGAGGCCATCACTGGCAATGTGCATCTTCACCCCCAATTGGCCAAGAGTCTCGCGCAGTTGCGCCAGGGCCACGTTGGAATCGTCCACCAGCAGCACTTCACGTCCGCGAGCCTGCTCCAGCAGCGGGTCTTCGAGCTTCTCGCGCGAGACCTTGGCGCTGTAGGGAACGATTTCCGCCAGGACTTTTTCCACGTCGATGATCTCGACCAACTGCTCGTCGACCTTGCTGATGGCCGTCAGGTAGTGCTGGCGGCCCGCGCTGGAAGGCGGCGGCAGAATGGCTTCCCAGTTCATGTTGACGATGCGATCCACGCCCCCCACCAGGAACGCCTGCACCGAGCGGTTGTACTCAGTGACGATGATGGTGCTGTTGACCCCGGGCACCAGCGGGCGCATGCCAATGGCCTGGGACAGGTCGATGACCGGCAGGGTCTGACCGCGCAGATTGACCACCCCGCAGACAACGGGATGACGGTGTGGCATCAGGGTCAGCTTGGGGAGTTGCAGGACCTCCTGAACCTTGAACACGTTGATCGCGAACAATTGCCGACCGGCGAGGCGGAACATGAGAATTTCCAGGCGGTTCTCACCCACCAGTTGGGTGCGTTGATCTACCGTGTCGAGAATGCCGGCCATTAAAGACTCCTGGGGGGGTTCGATGAATTCAGTCATGCAGCGTATCGGCGTACGCGAGCACATCTTGACTGCTGAAGTAACGGCTTCGGCAAAAAAATTGATGTCGAACTGACATCATGCTCTACTGGGTGAGCCATTGTTCCCGTCTCTTTAGCGCAACACCTGCCGGCAATCCACCTGCGCTGCCCCCTTATCAGGGATTCCCCTATGGGCAATCGGGACCACCCTGATATTCGCGATATCTAATTGCCATTAATGTGACGCCATTCTCATTGCATGAATGGAGTCAGGCTTTTGTTTTTGATCATGGAGCCGAAACCCGGCCCTTTCGATACCCCATCAAAACACTCAATCAGAGAATGGCGGCCCAGCGCCGCTT
Organism: Pseudomonas sp. Pse1; assembly: GCF_024519635.1. Taxonomy (NCBI): domain Bacteria; kingdom Pseudomonadati; phylum Pseudomonadota; class Gammaproteobacteria; order Pseudomonadales; family Pseudomonadaceae; genus Pseudomonas; species Pseudomonas sp. Pse1. Next base: position 302,590 of record NZ_JALJRO010000005.1, on the reverse strand, counting down.
CGACAATTCGCAGCGCCACAGACGAAAAACCGGAACCGTCCTACAGACTTGGTTCGACGGCTAGCAGTAACTTACTCCCGTTCACCCGACGCCCCATTGCATCACCTGACTTCAGGTCGTGGAGAAAAGCATGTTGAACGAACGGAAAAACTGGAATCCCCGCCTACCTGAATTTCTGGTCGAAGCCGAGACACTGCTCGCCCGATCCGAGGAATGCCTGGTCCATTTGCAACTCATCAGAAACGATGCGGATGCCGTCCGCTGCCTGCTCGATACGTTGCAGGTCCTGGCTAACCGCGCGGATGTACTGGCGCTTGGCACTGTTTCGCGGTTCGCCAACGGTATCCATGCCGTACTCAGCCAGGCCCACCGACAAGTCGACCTGCACGCCCAAGCGCTGGATTCCTTGCAGGCGTGCCTGACGTTGATGGCCTGGCAACTTGAACTGGTCGATCTCCATACGGGCGAACTCGGCCTTGACACCGAGGAGCAAGCAGCCCTCCTGGAGCGCCTGACCCTGGACCTCAACGGCGTCCCCTTGCAGTTCTCAGTTCCTGCCACTGGCTTTGCTCCCCCGTTACAGGCAAAGCGCGCGTGAGATCCACCGACGGCCCGCCGCCCCCCTCTGCCCCCAAAGCCGGCCGACGATGAAGTTGCAAGCTGGCCGGTTCCATGGCGCGACCCGGCATCTATTAGGTGGTAACATGCGCACCAAATAATTGACGCTACATTAATGGCACTCTGGATCCAGAGCGGCACCCGATCCTTACAGTGCAAAACTCGTTGTTGACTTGCAGACTGCTCCGATTTGAAGCCGACCACTCCAGTCAATCCACCTGACCGGCCAGCCCACAACGAACATCCATGGGTCCTCCGCGCCATGCACGCCAGCCTCAGATCAGTCACCGCCTGGCGCCCCTCTCGACAAAACGTTCAGCGACTGACCCTATTGCTCTGCATCGGCACGGCATTGGGTTGTCTGGCGACCTATTACCTGTCCCTGCCATTGCCACTGCCCCTGGTTGTGCTGAGCCTGAGCGCAGCGGGCGGCGTGTTTCACCAGTACCTGCGGTTGCGCAGGTCGATCAAGTTCCAACCCCAGGAGCTGGCCGACCGCCTGTTGCAGGTTCAGGAGAACGAACGTCATCGATTGAGTCGCGAATTGCACGACGATATCGGCCAGTTACTGACCGCAGCCAAACTGCAAAACGAATGGCTGCGGCGCCGCCTGCCGGCGGAACTGCAAAGCCACTGCGGTGCACTGGGCGAGACCCTGGAAGAAACCCTGGCAAAAGTGCGCGATGTGTCCGCAGCGCTCAACCCCAGGCAACTTTCCAGCCTGGGTCTGGAAGCCAGTTTACGCGCCCATCTGCTCAAGACGCTGGCCAAAACCAGCGTGCACTGGAGCCTGGAGTGCCAGCAACAGCTCAATGGAATTGCCGAGGAGATGGCCGTGGCAGCGTTCCGCATCACCCAGGAAGCCACGACCAATGTTCTGCGCCACGCCCAGGCCAACAATTTGTGGATCCGCCTGCAACGCACACCAGAAGGGCTCGCGCTGCGCATCAGTGATGATGGGCAAGGCTTTGCCCCGGCCACTTGTCCAGCCCAGGAGGGTCAACGCGGCATGTCGGGCATGGCGGAACGGGTTGAACAACTCGGCGGCACACTGACGATTACCAGCGCGCCAGGCGAGGGCACGCAAATCGATGCACTGTTTCCCTGGACACCCCGCACCCTCCAACGAGCCAACACGAATAAGGTTGCCCATTGACTTGTAACTTGCTGCTGGTGGACGACCACTCACTGATCCGCGCCGGGGTGCGCGCGATGGTCATGGACATTCCCGGCTACCGCGTGATTGGCGAGGCCGAGGATGGTGCCCAGGCCGTGGAAATGGTCCAGATCCTGAATCCCGACATCGTTGTGCTGGATCTGTCCATGAAGCAGGTGGGAGGGCTTGAGGCATTGGCCACACTCAAAGCACAGCGGCCACTGTGCAAGGTCCTGATCCTGTCGATGCACACTGACCCGGCGATGATCATGCGTGCGTTGGAATCCGGCGCCCATGGCTATTTGCTCAAGGACACCACGGCAACCGAACTGGAGCATGCGCTTGCAGCCTTGCGCGATAATGAACGTTACCTGAGCCCGGCCATCGCTCACACCGTGATCAATCAGGCGCTCGGTCAAGGGCACCCCCCTTCCATGGTATCCACACGTGCGCATGAACTGACCGCAAGACAACTGGAAATCCTGCGCCTGATCGTGCGCGGCAAGTCCACCCGCGAGATTGCCGGCGGTTTGGGGCTGAGCATCAAAACCGTGGAAACCCACCGTTCGCAGATCATGAAGCGACTGCAGATCTTCGACGTGGCAGGTCTCGTATTGTTTGCCGTGCGAGAACAAATCATCAGCCTCGACGACTGAACGGGTCAGCTCTGGAGTAACGGCGAGTCCTGCGGCAAGTGCACTCGCAAGGCACCTGGACGTATGGCAAAGCGCATGTTGTCACCGTCCAGTGGTTCGCCATCGAGGTTGATGGAGAGCCCTTCCGCTGCCTTGATCTCGACCCATGGCAGCCGTGCACGGACAAACAGGTTGTCCAGCCCCCAGCCATCGGCCACCAGGTCCTTGAGCGTGCCCACCACATCCTGGGGGGCAGGAAGGATGCTGATATCCAGCAAGCCATCGTCGATCGACGCCTGCGGGCACAGTTCGTGCCCGCCCCCGGCCTGGCGACCGTTACCAATTCCCAGCGCAAGTAACTCGCCGTGCCAGTGAAAGTCTGGTCCCTGCAACTCGGCATAGGCGGCATGCAGCTCACTGAAACGAGTCAGTCCGGTGAACAGATAGGCTGCGCCGCCGAGCATCTTCTTCAAATCTTCAGAGGTATTGGCCGTGACCTGACTCCCGAATCCACCGGTTGCCATGTTCAAGAACACCTGTCCGCCAACCTCCCCCAGATCGATGGCGCGGGCCGGCACATCGAGCAGCGACAACGCTTCGCGTGGCTCCAGGGAAACACCGGCGGCACGAGCGAAATCATTGGCCGTGCCCAGGGGCAGAAGCACCAGGCTGGCTTGCCCTGAGTCGGCCGCCATCGCCTCGGCAATATCGCGCAAGGTGCCGTCGCCGCCACCGGCAATCAGTTGGCTATAACCCGCGGCTATGGCCTCCTGCACCAGGCGTTGCGCATCGCCAGCTTCCCAGGTCAGGCGAACCGCCAACTCCCAGCCTTGCTGGCGCTTCTCCTCCACCGCGGCCCGAACCTCCTCGTTCAGCGCCTGCTTGCCATGCAAAATCAACAGTGCCTTTCGCTCACTCATCATCTGTCCCCATTGATTACCTGACATCTGACAGATGTTGACCATGCGCGAGTGAGAAAGGATCCGTCAAAAATGAAATACCGGGGCGCAATCGTCCCACCAGCCCTTATGAACTGCGCTAAACATCGAGTTTTTTCTTACAGCCAGTGACGAATTAGCCGGATTGACGGTGCACTGATATTGGAACACCGTGTGTCGGCAGTCATCTGGAACCAATTGGAAACATACAAGGACGAACAGGCATATGAATGGAACCGTGTTACAGGCAGCAACCCGCTCCATCGCAAAAACTCCTGCAACCCCGGCCATCAATGCCAATCTGGCAGATTCGGTGCTCAGGGGCGATCAACAAGCGCACTCCCACGATCCTCAAAAAGGAGCCGATATGGGCCCTCGCATCGCGGAACTGGAGACTCAGTTGAACGAGCTGCGCAAGCACCAGCATCAGCTCCATGAGGAGCTGAAATCCATCAGGAACAGGCTGGGGTTTTCAACGGGCATCATCACCGTGCTGATCGGGCTGGCCTGCTGGATTGCCAACAGCCGCTTCGATCAACTGGTAGCGTTGCTCAACTGACGGAGCGCACAACCCGCACGCCAGGCCCAGGCAATACCAGGCATTGCCGGCCTGACGAGGCGCTTCAGCCGAGAACTTCGCTTAGCGGAATGAAATTGACCCAGTCACCTTCGCCCAGGGTTCGCTCTTCCAGCACTTCGACAAGGCCTTCTGCCCAAGCCGCACTGCGCAGCACACCCGAGCTCTGATTGCGGTAGATAATTGCCCGCCCCTGCTCCAGGCGACCACGGAGGTACTCTCGACGATTACCCGCTTTCGGCCAGTCGAATCCCGCAGGCACCCGGAATTGCAACGGCGTAAGCTCCTGTACACCTTGGCGACGCAGCAGATAGGGGCGCGCCAGCAGGGCAAACGTCACCAGTGTCGAAGCCGGGTTGCCTGGCAGTCCGATCACCGGCACGCCCTGAAAATGGCCAACCGTCAGTGGTTTTCCGGGTTTGATCGCCAATTTCCACAAGGTCAACTCACCGGCCTCACGTAAGGCGACGCCGAGGAAGTCGGCTTCACCGACCGACACGCCACCGGTGGAGAGAATCAGGTCGACCCCATCCAGCGCAGTCAAACGTTCACGGGTGGCTTGCAGGTTATCGGGGAGAATTCCCGCATCCACGACATCGCAGCCCAAGCGCTTCAGCCAGCTACACAGCAACACCCGGTTGCTATTGTAAATCTGTCCCGGACCGAGCGCCTGACCAGGCTCAACCAACTCATCGCCCGTCGAAAGGACTGCGACGCGCACTTTGCGCACCACGTCCAATTCCGCACACCCCAGTGACGCTGCGAGTCCCTGCTCGATCGGTCCCAGGCGGGTACCGGCGCTCAGTACCAACTCGCCAACCGTGGTTTCCTGACCTTGCGGGCGGATGTTCTGCCCGGGATGAAGCGCCTCGCTGAACTGCACGCGCTGGTCGGCCAGCACTTCGGCGTTCTCCTGCATTTCCACGCAGTCAGCGCCGGCCGGTACCGGAGCACCGGTGAAGATTCTCGCGCAAGTGCCTGGCTGCAGCGGCTCAGGGGCCATACCCGCAAAGATTTTCTGCGTGACCGCCAAGGGCTCGCCCATCCAATCGGCAACGCGCAATGCGTAGCCGTCCATGGCGCTGTTGGGCCAGGGCGGCAAGTCCAGGGTAGACTGCAGATCCTCGGCGAGCACCCGCCCCTCGGTCGCCGCCAGCGGCAATCGCTCACGCTCGAGTATCGGCGTCGCGTCGGCCATTTCCAGCAGACGGGCGAGTGCCACTTCAACCGGCAGCAAACTGCCGCTTTTGCCAGGCTTACCCACGGGATTCACAAGGTGCCGCCTGTTTCAGGTGCGGTACGAAATTGCACGGGCGGTGGCGCGAGTCCAGTTGCTCAGCGAGAATTCCATCCCAGCCAGTGCGCACTGCGTTGGTGGAACCCGGCAGGCAGCACACCAGCGTGCCATTGGCCAGACCTGCCAACGCGCGGGACTGGACCGTCGAGGTGCCGATGTCCGCCACCGATATCTGGCGAAACAGCTCACCAAAGCCGTCCACCTGCTTGTCCAGCAGGCAACTGACGGCCTCCGGTGTGCTGTCACGACCGGTGAACCCGGTGCCGCCGGTAATCAACACGACTTGAACCACATCGTCAGCAATCCAGGTGGCCACTTGTGCACGAATTTTGTACAGGTCATCTTTGAGCAACACCCGTGCAGCCAGATTGTGTCCGGCCGCGCCCAGGCGGTCGACGAAGACCTGTCCGGACGTATCGGTTTCAAGCGTGCGGGTGTCGCTGACGGTCAGCACTGCAATGTTCAGCGGGGCGAAAGGCACTTCAGCCTTGGCTTTCATAGGCTCGTCCAGTTGTAGGAGAAACAGCCCGGTGTTATATCACAGCGCCAGTTTACTTTGCCGCACCGATGGAGATGCCCCATGGTCTCGAACTTCCAGTCATTCACCTGCTCGATTCTGATCCTGGCTGGAGGCCGCGGCCAGCGCATGAATGGCCAGGACAAAGGGCTGCTGGAATGGCATGGCCAGCCGCTTATCGCTCACCTGCACGAGCGCACGCGCGACATGACGGATGATCTGCTCATTTCCTGCAATCGCAATGTTGAACGCTACGCCCAATATGCCGACCGACTCGTGCATGACGAAATCAACGACTTCCCCGGCCCACTGGCAGGCATACGTGCAGGCCTTGCAGCCGCCCGGCATAGCCATCTGATGGTGCTGCCATGCGATGTACCACGGATCGACACGCAGCTGTTGCAGGACATGCTTGATACGGCCCTCCAGCACCCTGAAAAACCGCTGATGCTTCGTCAGGGTGAACACTGGGAACCACTGCTTTGCGTCATTCCGGTTGCACTGGCGGATGAGTTCGAACGTGCCTGGAACAATGGTGAGCGCAGTCCCGGCAAGATCATGCGCACGCTTGGCGCCCGGTCTTTACAGTGTCCGGAGAACGATCGACGCCTGGCCAATCTCAATACACCCGAACTGTTAGCACTGCATGACCCCCTGTCAGAATGACGACGTCAAGGAACTTGCCGGCGTGCTTCACGTCTTAAGTTCAGACTCTTTTAGAATTCACTTGCGGAGACCTCTCATGACTCAACGGACACTCGCCACTTTCATGCTCGCCCTGGGCCTGGCCACGCTCGCCGGTTGCTCATCGCCTGCAGTCATCACCTTGAATGACGGTCGCGAAATCCAGTCGGTCGATACCCCTAAATTTGATTCCGACACCGGCTTCTACGAGTTCGAGCAACTGGACGGCAAGCAAACCCGTATCAACAAGGATCAGGTTCGCACCGTTAAAGACCTGTAAGCGTCGACCCTGCGCTCAATGCCCGCCCCGCGTGGGCATTGTTGCATCTGGGCCAGTAAAAACCTCTCACCAGGCCAGCTTGATCCGGCTTTCGAACGTCCGCTCCAGACCACTGAGCGGATCGGTAAAGCGCAACCCCTTGGCCAATAACTTCAATGGATGGGCATAATCGTCCACGGCGTCTTTCACCACATGGGGATAGAACGGATCGTTGCAGATGCTGGCACCCAGCGCCGTCATGTGAACGCGTAACTGGTGCTTTTTGCCCGTGACCGGATACAGCCCATAGCGCCATAGCTCGCCGTTCTTTTCCAGGACCTCTACCGCCGTCTCCGTATTGACTACGCCAGGCCCCTCCTGCATGCGGAAAAACGGTTCGCCATCGACCAGTCGACTCTTGTGCACCAACGGAAAGGACAATTGCGGCAGCGCCCTGGCGATCGCTTCATAGTGCTTGTCGATCTGCCGCGTGGGGAACAACGCTTGATACGCGGAGCGGCTCCGTGGATCGGCGGAAAACAGCACTAGCCCGGCGGTGTGCCGGTCGATACGGTGCAGCGGTACCAAATGGGGGTTATCCAGACGCCGGATCAAGCGCCGAAGCAACGTCTGCTCGACATACTCACCCGCCGGGGTCACCGGCAGGAAGTGTGGCTTGTCGGCGACCACCAGATGCTCATCGGCAAACAGGATCGCTTCCTCCACCGGTATGTGTTTTTCATCGGGCACTTCACGAAAATAATGGACTCGCAGGCCTTCTTTATATGCCAGGTCAAAAGCAATCGGCTGGCCATGCGCGTCCAGTACGCGCCCTCGGGCAATCCGGTCCAGCCACTGTTCACGGCTAATGGCACTGAAGTGTTCACACAGGCAGTCGAGCACGGTTACCCAGGAGCCCGGAGGCAGGTACAGCGTGCTGGCCTGATTGTGTGCGGCGGAAAACATTGGGGTGGACATAGAAAGGCTCGACCGTTTTTGCAGACGGGCATTATCCAGCAACGAGCCCCTCTACACCTAATACGCGATCGCCGGTGGCAGGCCTCAGGCAGTCATTGACTCACGCACCACCGCAGCCTCGGTGAACTCCTTCAACCAGCGCAACACGTCCACCGCCTCCCAGCGCCCCGGATCATAAAGTGCGTAAAGCAAACCCTGATACCCGACAACATCCAGTTGCCGGTGATAGCCAGCCCGCTGAAACAAGGCTTCAATCTCGGCAAAGCAAGTATTGAAATGGACTTTATTGAAGGGTGTCTTTCCTTCCGTCACCAGGCCATCAAGCTGCAGCTCGCGCACCGCCTCACGCACCACATCGGCGGACATCCGATTCACGCTGGCTTTCAACTGTTCGACCTTGATCATGTCGCGCCCCTCTCTTTTCCGTCGCACCTGTTCAGGCAAGCCAACTGCCGCCCGAAAACCAAATAACTGTACAGGCATACAGTACAGGAATAAATCGGCGGGCGCCAACGGGATACTGGATAGGCACGACCAACGGGGACGTTACGCGCAAGGAAACGAGGGAGATTTAGAGCAGAAACGCGACAACCTGATCAGCGTCGAACGGCCAGTCCAGCTCGGCACTTGTATCGACCCTGCGCAACACTGGAATCCGCAAGCCATAGGCCTCAACCATGGACTCGCGCTCGGCAATGTCCACCAACTCCACCATTAGTCCGTGCTCGACCAGTGGCATCAGCACGTCTTCGGCGAGTTCACACAGATGGCAACCAAGGGTGCCGAACAACTGGCATTCAGGAGGCATGACATACAAACCGGGAAGGATCGGGTGATTATTCTAGGCCGCACACCCAACCTCGTCGAGCCTAGCCGGGTGTGCCCCCTCAACCTGCACAGATCCTCAATCCTGACTGACCGCGCCAATCTTGTGAATCGACAGGTCGGCGCCGTAATACTCCTCCTCCTGACTCAGGCGCAGACCATGCAAGGCCTTGATCACCCCATAGACCGCAAAGCCTCCCAGCAGGGCGACCAATATCCCCAGCGCAGTGCCGATCAACTGGCTGATCAGGCTGACACCCCCGAGGCCACCCAGGACACTCTGGCCAAAGATCCCGCAGGCAATCCCGCCCCAGGCTCCGCACAAACCGTGCAACGGCCAGACACCCAGTACGTCGTCGATTTTCCAGCGGTTCTGCGCAGCAATAAAACACCAGACAAACAGCGCCCCCGCGACGGCGCCCGTAATCAGTGCGCCCACCGGGTGCATCAGATCGGAGCCGGCACAGATTGCCACCAGTCCGGCCAACGGACCGTTGTGCAGGAAACCAGGGTCATTGCGCCCCACAATCAAGGCCGCCATCGTGCCCCCGACCATTGCCATCAACGAATTGACCGCCACCAGACCACTGACGCCTTGCAACGTCTGGGCACTCATGACGTTAAAGCCGAACCAACCGACGATCAGAATCCATGAACCCAACGCGAGGAACGGAATACTCGACGGGGCAAACGCGACCAATCGCCCTTCGCGGTAGCGACCATTACGCGGCCCCAGCAACAGCACGGCCGCCAGCGCCAGCCAACCGCCCATGGCGTGTACGACAACCGAGCCGGCAAAGTCATGAAAACTGGCGCCGAACTGTGCCTGCAACCAGGCTTGCAAGCCAAAGTTGCCATTCCAGATCATGCCTTCGAAAAACGGATAGATGAACGCTACGATCAACGCCGTTGCGCACAACTGCGGGACAAAGCGTGCCCGCTCGGCGATCCCGCCGGAAATGATCGCCGGAATGGCTGCAGCAAACGTCAGCAAAAAGAAAAACTTCACCAGGCCGTAACCATGATCGGCACTGAGCGCGCTGGCCGGCAGCATGAAATTGACGCCGTAGGATATCCAGTAGCCTATAAAGAAGTAGGCCAGCGTCGACACTGCGAAGTCACTGATGATCTTCGACAGCGCATTCACCTGGTTTTTTTGACGAACCGTGCCCACCTCCAGAAACGCAAACCCGGCGTGCATGGCCAGGACCATCACCGCACCGATCAATATGAAGAGCGTATTGGAACTGTGGATCAGGGTATCCACTGCACTTTGCAAATTTTCCATGGGTTGGGCAGACCTTCAAAACGCAAAAAGCACCAAAGCAGTTCGTCGAGCCGACATGCGCACCAAGATAAGACCAGCCCTGGTCTTTACTGTGTTCAGAAATGAACCGTTTTGGCGCATGGACTTAAACATGATCCATCGTTGCCTGGATGTTCCGCGGGTTTCTATGATTTAGGTTATGGTTTTTGCGTAGAGCGCCCGATTTCAGGACAACAGGGCTGGCCGACGCACCATGACATAGCAAAAGCTGTACCAGCCATTTGCACTGAACCTTCGTGCAAGGCCCATACTCGAACCTTTGACACGCCACCTATGGAGATCAACATGGCCAGCAAAACGGCAAAGACTGCTCAAGAAATCCTGATGGACGATTTTCAGACACTGGTCAGCGATACCGAGCGCCTGCTGGAACACACGGCGACCCTGGCGGGTGATCAAGCCGATGAATTGCGCGAACAGATCCATGAAAGTCTGCTGCGTGCCCGTGAAACCCTGCAACTGACCCAGGAATCCCTGACCGAGCGTGGCAAGGCGGCAGTCACTGCCACTGAAGACTACGTGCAGGCCAATCCCTGGCAGTCGGTAGGCATCGCCGCCGGCGTCGGATTCCTCATTGGCCTGCTGGCGACACGGCGCTGATATGGCTATCGGTGAATCCGGTTCGACCGAGACCACTCCTGGCGCTTCGCCGCGACGCCTGGGTGCCGCATTTCTGGGGCTGCTGCACAGCCATGTCGAACTGTTCGGCATCGAGTTGCAAGAGCAAAAAGCCCGCACGGTAAGCCTGTTGCTGTTCGCCGGCCTGGCGCTGGTGTTTGCCTTGCTGTTATTGGTGGGACTTTCGGCGCTGGTGATGATTTTGCTGTGGGACACCTATCGCCTCACGGCAATCATTGGCCTGTGCGTGTTCTACGCGCTAGCGGCGATGTTCTGTGGACTGCGCCTGAAAGCGGCGATTTTTGACGAGTCCTCGCCCTTCCATGCCACCCTCGAAGAGCTGGCCAACGACAGGGAGCGCTTGTTGCCATGAACCTTCCCGAAATCCCCAGAAACAGTTCACGTCAGGAAATGCGCAAGGCCCTGATTCGCCTGCGCATGGAAATGCATCGCCAGGAACTGCGCCACGAATCCCGACAATTGCTCCAGCCCTTGCAGCGTGTTCGCGGCATGGGCCAAAGTTTTCAAGACGGCCTGGGCATCAAGCATGCGCCACTTTGGGGCGTGGCAGCCGTTACCTTGCTCGGATTTCTCACCGGTAAGGGTGCCAAGGGTAGCGGAATTCGCAGTGCCAGCCGAATGGTTAGACTCGGCACCACTCTGCTGCCGCTGATCAAGCTGATCATCGGTAGCGCTCGAAAAAACTGATAGATAGCGCACCGGGTTTCATTAGCCAGAAGCTCGGTTGCGCTTGCAGCTTGTGAAATGACGCGGGAAGCTAGCGCATCAGTCATCAGACGGAGCAATCAGCCTTGGATTGGCAAACCCTGCTTAATCGTGAACGCCTGGGAAAACCTGTACACAGTCCGCAGGAGCTCGGCCGCAGCCCGTTTCACAAAGACCACGACCGGGTCATCTTTTCCGGCGCCTTTCGCCGCCTGGGCCGCAAGACCCAGGTTCACCCCGTCTCAAGCAATGACCACATCCATACCCGCCTGACCCACTCGCTGGAGGTCAGTTGCGTAGGGCGCTCGCTGGGTATGCGGGTCGGTGAAACCATTCGTAGTGCCCTGCCTGACTGGTGCGAACCCAGTGACCTGGGCATGGTGGTGCAGTCCGCCTGCCTGGCCCATGACATTGGCAACCCACCTTTTGGTCATTCCGGCGAGGACGCCATTCGCTATTGGTTTCAGCAAGCTGCGGGCAAGGGCTGGCTGGATGCGATGAGCGAAGTCGAGCGCAACGACTTCCTCAACTTCGAGGGCAATGCCCAAGGTTTCCGGGTGCTGACCCAGCTGGAATATCACCAGTTCGACGGCGGCACCCGCCTGACTTATGCAACGCTCGGCACCTACCTCAAGTATCCCTGGACGGCGCGCCACGCCGACTCGCTGGGCTACAAGAAACACAAGTTCGGCTGCTATCAGAGCGAACTGCCCCTGCTGGAGCAAATCGCTCAGAAACTCGGCCTGCCTCAACTCGAAGAGCAACGCTGGGCACGTCATCCACTGGTCTACCTGATGGAAGCGGCGGATGACATCTGCTATGCCCTCATCGATCTGGAAGATGGCCTGGAGATGGAGCTTCTGCAGTACGCAGAGGTTGAATCGCTATTGCTCGGCCTGGTCGGAGATGATTTGCCTGAAACTTACCGGCAACTGGGTGCCAATGATTCTCGTCGCCGCAAACTGGCGATTCTGCGTGGCAAGGCCATCGAACACCTGACCAATGCAGCAGCACGAGCATTTGTCGAACAGCAGGACGCGCTCCTGGCAGGCACACTGCAAGGCGACCTGGTCGAGCACATGCACGGACCTGCCAAACGTTGCGTACTCAATGCCAAGGACATGGCCCGAAAGAAAATCTTTCAGGACAAGCGCAAGACCCTGCATGAAATCGGTGCCTACACGACCTTGGAAATTTTGTTGAATGGTTTCTGCGGGGCAGCCCTGGAGCAGCACGGTGGCCGCGCGGCTTCGTTCAAGAACCGACGGATACTCGATCTGCTGGGTAACAATGCGCCCGACCCTCAAGGCTCCCTACATGCTTCATTCTTACGCATGATCGATTTCATCGCCGGAATGACCGACAGCTATGCAAGCGACATGGCACTGGAAATGACAGGGCGCTCAAGCCACTCATAAAAGGTATCGAACAGTGACTGCACAACACGAGCCAGTCACTGTTCAGTTTCTCGCTCGACGTGTTTCCGACATTTTTCGAAACTTCTGAACACGATAAACATCATGTTTAATTCACGCCCTGCAATCATTACGACAGCCAAGACCACAAGAAACCACTTTCAACAATAAAAAGTGCAACACCGGAAATCTACACTGAGTTCTTTTAACGGAGAGCCCCATGTTCAAACACAACTGTAGAGTCCTGCTGGTGGAAGACCACCCCTTTCAACTCAAGGCAGCCCTATCCCTATTGGAAACTTATGGGTTCACTCACATCACGACGGCCGACAGCGCTGCCAACGCCTTGCAGCAGATGCAATTTGCCATTCATCCCTTTGAATTATTATTGTGCGACCAGCACCTTCCTGACTGCCCGGGCCTTGAGTTGATTCGAATTGCTCACCAGCGTGGTTTAGTTGAGCACGCCATACTCCTGAGCTGCCTGGAAATAGCCGAACTCGAGGCATTAAAGAAATCTGCACATGCCCAACGCCTGCCTCTACTGGGCTGCATGAGAAAGCCACTGAAACATTCTGAACTTATACTTCTATTGACTCCTCTGAATAACATCATTCAAACGGGCTAAACACAATCACACGCCATGCAAAAAGAAATACCTGATGAAGCACTTTGACCCCGGTGCAGGTCACACTTCAATGAAGGTGGCTTGCATTGACTAACACCATTAATCAACCGCTCACTTCCCCCCACCTACTCAACTACCCTGCTGCCTCGTAATCCCCTACCTTTTCTATTGTAGGACAAGTCCTAGATTGCATCCGTGAGGGCTTCGGTTAATACGTCAGTTCGGCTATCTGAGCTAAGGTGCTCGCTTTATTCGCGCACGTATGGGAATTGATTATGAACTCCGTTTTTATTGTCGACGATCACCCCGTCATTCGCCTTGCAGTTCGTATGTTGCTGGAGCATGAGGGTTACAAAGTCGTCGGTGAATCCGACAATGGTGTCGACGCCATGCAAATGATTCGCGAATGTATGCCGGACCTTATCATTCTTGATATCAGCATTCCCAAATTGGATGGTCTGGAAATTCTTTCTCGCTTCAACACCATGAACACGCCGCTAAAAATCCTGGTACTAACCGCTCAGTGCCCGAAACTGTTTGCCATTCGTTGCATGCAGTCCGGTGCTTGCGGCTACGTCTGCAAGCAGGAAGATCTCAGTGAACTGGTCAGTGCAATCAACGCCGTTTTCTCTGGCTATCACTACTTTCCCAGTCATGCACTGAACCCGACTCGCGGAAACGAAGAACAGTCGGTCGAGCTTGACCTGTTCAAGTCCGTCAATGATCGCGAACTGATGGTTCTGCAACTGTTTGCCCAAGGTCGCAGCAACAAGGAAATCGCCAAGGGCATGTTCCTCAGCAATAAAACTGTAAGCACCTACAAAAAAAGACTGATGCAGAAACTCAAGGCCAGATCCCTGGTCGAGCTGATCGAAATGGCAAAACGCAACGCTCTAGTGTGAGAAACAGGATGCCTAGGTCGTTAAAGGACTATTTGCTTTATTTGGGCACCGGCCTGTTCCTGAGTGTCTCAGTGTCCGCCGCAGAGCCCGGCGCAGGTCATTACACACTGCTCAGCCGCTCGACCGCCAATCAAATGGATGTCCAACTGAATAAAGCCCAATGGCAGTGGATAAAAAACAAGCGCAATCTGATTTTGGGCACATCCTCGCCTGACTACCCGCCCTTCGATCTGACAACCAGCGGGCGCGACTACGAAGGTTTCACCGCCGATTACGCCGGCATCCTCAGCACTACACTGGGCCTGCCCATCAGCATTCGTCGTTACCCCGACCGCGACACCGCGATCCGCGCACTCGAGTCAGGCGAAGTGGATATGCTCGGTACGGCAAATGGGTATGAGGCCCAGCGCTCGGACATTGAGCTGTCCACGCCTTACGCCATTGATCAACCTGTGCTGGTCACTCGGGAAACCGAAAGTCGCCCCTTGACCGAGGGTCTTGCCGGCATGCGCTTGAGCATGGTCTATCACTATCTGCCGATGGAGGTAGTGCGCGCCTTGTACCCCAAGGCCACCATTACTCCGTACCCGTCTTTCCAAAACGCCATAAATGCCGTCGCTTTCGACGAGGCCGACGTATTCCTGGGCGATACCGTTTCAACACATTACATGATCAACAAGGGCTACCTGAAAAACGTGCGAATGGCTAACTTCGGTAAACACGAAGCCTTTGGCTTCAGCTTTGCGGTTAGCAACGACAATCAGGACCTATTGCCCATCATCAATGCGGTGCTCAAAGGAATACCGACCCGTGAACGAGAGAGTATCGCCAAGCGTTGGAGCGCAGGCAGCGACATCCTGCTCACCGACCGCAAGCTCCAGTTGACCGACCGCGAGGAGCAATGGCTGACGCAGCATCCAGTCGTCAGGGTAGCGGTCAGCGATGGCTCCGCGCCGCTGACCTTCTTCGACGCTGAGCAAAACATACGAGGAATTACCGCCGATCTCCTTGAATTGATCAGGCTGAGGACCGGATTGCGATTCGAAATTCATCGCAGCCAAAGCGAACGCAATATGGTCAACCTGATCGAAGAAGGTCAGGTCGACCTGATCGCGGCCCTGGTGCCCAATGCGGAATACGAGCAGCGCCTCAGTTTTTCACGCCCCTACCTTGAGAACTCCTACGTCCTGATAACCCGCAAAAGTGCGGCTGGTGCGCTCAATCTTGATCAACTGGCCGGCAAGTCCCTCGCCCTCACCCGAGGCAATCCACTGCACGACTTCCTGAGACTCGAGCACCCGAACATTCATCTGGTGGAAACGCCGGACACCTTCAGCGCCGTGGAGTTACTGGTCAAGGGTCAGGTCGAAGCCGCCGTCGATTCGTTGGTAATCGCCAACCACTTCATTTCGTCGCAGGTCTTCGAGGATAAGCTGCAGATCAGCGCAACTGTCGGTACCCAGCAAGCAGCCGTGTCACTTGCCACAGCGCGCAACGCCACCGAACTGAGCGCGATCCTCGACAAGGCTCTCCTGAGCATCAGCCCCGAAGAGTTGGGCATCATCAACAGCCGCTGGCGCGGTTACACCGGCACCTCCAGCAGTATATGGCGCAACTATCAGCGCCTGTTGCTCCAACTGGCGCTTGTCAGTGGCCTTTCCCTGCTGTTGCTCCTGGCCTGGAACACTCACATGCGACGCCAGATCAAACAGCGGCGCAAGGCGGAGCGCGCGCTCAATGATCAATTGGAGTTCATGCGCACTCTGGTTAATGGCACACCCCATCCCATCTATGTCCGTGACCGCCAGGGGCTGCTGCAAAGTTGCAACGACAGCTATCTGGAAACCTTTGGCGCCAAACGCGAAGACGTTATTGGCAAGACCATTATGCAAGGCGCCATAAGCAACGCGTTCGAAGCACGCGAATACCAGGCTGACTACCAGCGAGTGGTGGCCGAAGGCGCCCCCTTGATTGTTGATCGGACCCTCAACATCGGCTGCAAAAAACTCACGATCTATCACTGGGTACTGCCCTACCGGGATTCTACGGGCGAAGTTCAGGGCATCATCGGTGGCTGGGTCGACATCAGCGAGCGACGTCGGCTGTTTGATGAGCTCAGAGCCGCCAAAGAACGGGCAGACGCCGCGAACCGTGCCAAGAGTACGTTCCTGGCCACGATGAGCCATGAAATCCGTACGCCGATGAATGCGGTGATTGGCATGCTGGAACTGACACTCAAGCGCGATGGCAATGATGCCCTGGACCGGTCTGCCATAAAGGTCGCCTATGACTCGGCCAAGGACCTGCTGGAGCTCATTGGTGACATTCTCGACATTGCCCGAATCGAATCTGGTCGCTTGAGCCTGGTGCCGGAACGGGTGAATCTCGGCGAAACCCTGGAAGGAGTGGTCAAAGTCTTCGAGGGACTTGCCCGGCAAAAAAATCTCGACCTGGTCCTGGACTTCCCCAGTCGCGATCAACAGCCTGATGTCATGACAGACCCTTTGCGCCTCAAACAGATAGTGTCAAACCTGATCAGCAACGCTATCAAGTTCACCGAGCAGGGCAAAGTCGAAATCACTGTGCGACTGAAGGCCGTAGAAGACTCGGACCAGTTGTCCATGGAGCTCCAGGTCAGTGACTCGGGCGCGGGCATCAGTGAAGACGATCAACGAAGACTGTTCCAGCCTTTTGTGCAAACCGACAATAACGGCCAGCAGGCCAGGAGCGGCGCAGGATTGGGTCTGGTGATCTGCCGCAGCCTCTGCGAGATGATGGGGGGCAATCTGCACCTGAGCAGCCAATCAGGCGTTGGCACCCAGGTTCGGGTCTGCCTGCACGTGAGCGCATTGCCTGACGCGCCCAGCGCGATCATTACGCAAGCCGCCTTGTTCACCCCTGCCCAGACGTCCTTGAATATTTTGGTCGTCGATGACCATCCGGCGAACCGGTTACTGGTGAGCCAGCAATTGGCCTTTCTCGGCCATCACTGCATCACCGCCAACGATGGGGAGGCGGGTTTTCGGACATGGCGGGCGCAGCCTTTCGACCTGGTGATCGCAGACTGCAATATGCCTGTGATGAATGGCTATGAGCTGTGTCGGGCCATTCGCGAGGTCGAACAAGAAGAGCGACACGCCCCCTGTACGGTATTGGGGTTCACCGCCAACGCCCAACCCGAGGAAAAACAACGATGCCTGCAAGCCGGGATGAATGACTGCCTGTTCAAACCCGTCAGCCTGACGACGCTGAACCAATGCCTGGCAGCCCGCTGGGCGAACCCCGAAAACCAGCCTTTCAGCGCCGAGAGCCTGCAGACTCTGACTGGAGGGGACGAAGATCTCGCTCAACGACTGCGCAACGAACTGCTCAAGAGCAATCGCCTTGATCGCCAGGCACTGCTTGACTTACCGGCAGACAGTCCAAGCCAGGCGTTCGTCGATATCGCGCACAAAATCAAGGGCGCAGCACGCATCGTCCAGGCCAACAGGCTCATGGACAGCTGTGAAGCACTGGAGCAAATGTGCCACACGGACTTCAGCCTTGAAAACCTGAGCGCCTGTATCGCGGAAGTCGATAAAGCCATGCTCGAACTGGAGCGAGCACTGCTTCGCCATTCTGCGGCGCACTACACTCCCTGATGCTCTGCCAACCAGCCTGCGTACGTTTGCCAGGCTGGTCGTTATCTGACGCGAGGATTCACGGCAAATAGCCACCGGCTTAACTATGCTTGCTCGCTTGGCAGTGCGTATTGACTTCGGAGAGCCCCCTGCAATGCCCAACTCACTGCTCCAGGAAACACGCCGCTTTCCGCTGCATGTTCATATCAGCGTGATGTTCACGCTCCTGCTGCTGTTCACGGGCATTGTCCTGGGCATTTTTAATTACCGGCAAACCACACAAATCATTCTATCCAGCAGCGAGGAGCTTTTTGCGCGCATAGAGCAGGACGTGCGCGACGATCTGCAGGCTACCTATCAACCCATTCGTCATCTGCTCAATCTGCTGGTGCACAATCCGGCGGTTCAAGGTCCGGATCTCCAACATCGACTGGAATTGCTCACGTCTTTCAGCCAGGCACTTATCGACAACCACGAACTCGCCTCTCTCTACGTCGGCTACGCCGATGGTGATTTCTTCATGGTCCGCCCATTGCGCAGCGACTCGCTGAAAAGCGCGTTGGGAGCGCCTGACGGAGCGGCCTACCAGGTCTGGAGTATTGACCGCGACAGTTTGACCGGGATCAGCCACTCCCGATCACTGTTCTACGATCCGACTCTGAAGTTGCTGGCAAGCGTGGAAAATCCGCAGGAAACCTACGACCCACGCACTCGTAGCTGGTTCAAGAGTGCCGGTGCCCGTGATGAGCAAATCACCACCGAACCCTATATTTTCTTCTCGACCCACAACATCGGCACGACTCTCGCTCGTCGAATCGGCGCCAATGCCGTATTGGGCGCGGACCTGACCCTGGCCCAGTTGTCGGCGACTCTGGCCAGGCACAAAGTCACACCCAGCACCGAAGTCGCATTGTTCGACGGCGACACCAATGCCATCGCCTATCCCGATAGCAACAAACTGATCATCGAAGGCCAGAGTAGCCATCTGGCCAAGGCCAGTGACTTGAGCCCGGCGTTGGGCGCGTTATTGAACAACAACGCGCAAGGCAATCGCCTGGACATCAATCAACGCCCGTGGATTTTTGCCCGCAGCAGTATGCAAGAGGGAGGTCCGCGTGGATTACAGTTGGCGGTGATGGTGCCCGAGGATGAGCTACTGGCCGACGCCTTCCGGGTGCGCTGGCAGGGTGCGCTGATTACGTTGGCGACATTGCTGCTGTGTGTGCCGCTGGGCTGGCTGACCTCGCGAATTCTGGTCAAACCCTTGCGCGCACTGGTCAGGGAAGCAGATGCCATTCGCAGTTTCGACTTCAATTATCCGATGGCTCGCCGCTCCCCCGTATTGGAGGTCGACCAACTGAGCGTCTCGATGGCCCGCATGAAGGACACGCTGGCAAGCTTCTTCGAAATAACCGACAGCTTGTCCGCCGAGACCCGCTTCGAGCCGCTGCTGCAACGCGTACTCTTCGAAACCGTCAAGATTGCACAGGCACAGGCGGGATTGATCTATCTGCGTGAAAGCGACGGCACCCGCCTGATACCCCACGGCCTGGTGATCGATGGCGAATCACAGACACTCCAGGCGTTGAACATTCGTAGCCACGAACCGGAGAGCGCCGACGCGCCTACTTGGCTGCAAAAGCTAATGGACGAGGACTCCGTGGTCAAAACGCTGGGCTTCGAACAGGCCGGTGATTTGCAAAGCGTATTGCTGTCGATGCAAACCCCCAGCGTGCATCTGATCGGTATTCGATTGCACAACCAGCATAACGAAACCGTCGGCACACTGGTTTTGCTGCTGCCCGACAGCGGCGCTCAAGCCGATCTGGAGAAACTGCGGCCGGACCGCATCGCATTCATCCGCGCAGTATCCGGAGCGGCCGCCGTAAGTATTGAAAGCCAGCGCCTGCAGGCTCGTCAAAAACTCTTGCTGGATTCTTTCATCAAGTTGATGGCCGGTGCGATAGACGCCAAGAGCCCCTACACCGGCGGCCACTGCCAACGGGTCCCGGCGCTGACGCTGATGCTCGCCCACGCTGCCGCCGCCAGCCAGGCACCGGAATTCATCGGCTACGATCCGACGGAGGACCAGTGGGAGGAGTTGCACATCGCCGCCTGGCTGCATGACTGCGGAAAAGTCACAACGCCCGAATATGTGGTCGACAAGGCAACCAAGCTTGAAACGCTCAATGACCGAATACATGAAATCCGCACGCGCTTCGAGGTGGTCAAGCGCGATGCGTGGATAGCCTACTGGCAGGGTGTCGCCCAAGGCGAAAGCCCGCAGCAGCTGGCTGAGGTACGTGATGCCACCCTCGCCGCCCTGGATGACGACTTTGCCTTCGTCGCCCGCAGCAACCTGGGTGGCGAAGCGATGGCCGATGCCGATCTACAGCGCTTGCACGACATTGCCCAACGGACCTGGAGTCGGACCCTGGATGATCGCCTGGGTGTGTCCTGGGAAGAAAACCGTCGCCAGGCTCGTAGCCACGCCCCCGTGCTACCCGTCGTCGAGTCCCTGTTGGCGGATAAACCCGAGCACTTATACGAGCGCGACGCTGCCGAACTCATTCCAACGGATAACCCCTGGGGTTTCAAACTCGACGTTCCACCGTACAAATACAACCGGGGTGAACTGTACAACCTGAGCATTACCCGAGGCACGTTGACCCGCGAGGAGCGCTACATTATCAATCACCACATGGTGCAGACGATCCTGATGCTCAGCCATTTGCCGTTTCCCGGGCACCTGAGCAATGTCATGGAGATTGCCGGTGGCCACCATGAAAAAATGGACGGAACCGGCTATCCGCGCCAACTCAGACGCGAAGAGATGAGCCTGCCTGCACGAATGATGGCCATCGCAGATATTTTCGAAGCGCTGACGGCCGCGGACCGCCCCTACAAGAAGGCCAAGACCCTGAGCGAAGCGCTGGGCATCATGGCCTTCATGTGTCGTGATGCGCACATCGATCCGGAGCTGTTCGCGTTGTTCGTCAACGAGAAAATCTACCAGCAATACGCCGACCGATTTCTTCAACCGCAACAAATTGATGCCGTAGACCCGCAGGCACTGCTGGCCAAGGCGGGCCTGGGCGCTTGATCAGCAGTCAGTCAGGCGCAGGAAAATCGCCGCCAATTGCTCGATACCGGCCTGGTCGTCGAGGGTAAATCGCGCCAACAACGGACTGTCCAGATCCAGCACGCCGACGAGCTTGCCATCCTTGACCAACGGCACCACCAACTCACTGTTCGAGGCGCTGTCGCAGGCGATATGCCCAGGAAACGCATGCACGTCCTCTACGCGCTGAGTGCTGAGGGTCGCCGCCGCCGCACCACAGACACCCCGCCCGAAAGGAATCCGCACGCAGGCGATTTGTCCCTGGAATGGCCCAAGCACCAACTCTTCATTGCGGTTGAGGTAGAAACCGGCCCAGTTCAGGTCCTCGACCTGGTTGAATAAAAACGCCGAGAACTGCGCGGCATTGGCGATGAAATCGCGCTCATCGGCCAGCAGCGACTCCAACTGCGCGCAAAGCAGACGATATCCGTCAAGGCCTGCGCCGCTGTTCTGCAAATCGATCATGCCTTGTGCTCCAACAATTTAAGCCCGACCCAATAGCGGGCGAACTGATAGGCGCAACGCCCGTTACGATTGCCCCGTCCAGTCGCCCAGCGCACCGCGAGGATCTCCAGTTCTTCATCACGTTGCCAGGCCAGTCCGGCCTTCGCGGCCAACTGCCCGATCCAATGCTCCACAACGTCGAGAAAGTGTTCCTGGGTAAAGGGGTAGAACGACAACCACAGGCCAAATCGATCGGACAGCGCGATCTTGTCTTCCACCGCCTCATTCGGGTGAAGCTCGCCGTCGACCATTTTCCAGTTTTCGTTATCGCTTTCTTTCTCCGGCACCAGATGGCGACGGTTGGAAGTGGCGTATAGCAGCACGTTGTCCGGCGCCTGCTCGAGCGAGCCGTCGAGCACACTTTTAAGCACCCGGTAATCACCCTCGCCCGACTCAAAGGACAGGTCGTCGCAGAACAATACAAAGCGTTGCGGCAGCTTGGCGATTTGCTCGACCACACGGGGCAGATCCGCCAAGTGATCGCGCTCGATCTCGATCAGGCGCAGACCGCTACCGGCGTGTTCGGCCAACAAGGCCCGCACCAGCGACGACTTGCCCGTCCCCCTGGAGCCCCAGAGCAGCGCATGGTTGGCGGGCATGCCATCGAGAAATTGCCGAGTATTGCGCCCCAGTTGCTCCAATTGCTTGTCGACACCGATCAAGTCGGACAAACGCATGTCCAGACTCACCTCGAGCGGCAACAGAAACCCGCCGCGGCCTTCGCGCTGCCAGCGGGCGGCCAGGCACTGCGTCCAGTCGATGGCGCTGCGCTGCATGGGCAACAGTGGCTCGATGCGAGCCAGTACCGCATCGGCGCGTTCTAGAAAGGCATTCAATCGAGAGTCCACGACTTCTCCTCAGGCACGTTCACGATAATGTTGGGGGGCGGCGGTGTTCAGACAGTCCAGGAACTCCCGATGCACATTCATGATCAGCTATGCTTGGCCCAGAACGGAAACGGAAGTGGTTCAGCACCCGATGGATATCAAATTCACCAACCGGCTCTCTTACAAGCAAGCCAAATTCACCGTGCTGGTCGGTTTCGTTCTGGGTATGGTGCTTAGCCTGGTACAAATAGGCATCGATTATGCCAGCGAAGACGCGTCCATCAACCGGGAAATACTCTCGCTGCTGGAAATCAGTCACAGCCCCGCGTCACGCATTGCCTACAACATCGATGCCGAACTCGCCCAGGAACTGACGCTGGGACTGCTGCGCTCGCCTGCGGTGATCGGCGCACAACTGACCGACAATAACCGTACGGTATTGGCCAACGTAAAACGCGCGCCCACGCAGAGTTCTTACCGCTTGGTCAGCGACTACCTGTTCGGTGCCAACCGCCTGTTCCAGGAACGATTGTTCCTCGAGCACTTGCCGGACGAATCCCTCGGGACGCTGCAACTTGAAGTAGACACCTACGCATTCGGCAGCCGATTCCTTCGCCGGGCTGAAGTCACGTTGTTCAACGGATTTGCCCGCAGCCTGATATTGAGCGGCATTCTCCTGGCGTTGTTCTATGTCATGCTCACCAAGCCACTGGTGCGCGTCATTCGCGAATTGAGTGGGCGCGATCCGCGTATCGCCGAGCAACCGCCACTCGAATGCCCCAAGCGGCATCAGAATGATGAAATTGGCGTGCTGGTCAAAGTCGCCAATCAGCAGTTCGCCAACATGACCACCGAAATCCAGCAACGGCGCGCAGCCGAGAATCGTCTGACCGACTACCTGGGACAGTTGGAAAACATCGTTTCCTCGCGTACCGCCGAATTGAAAGCCATCAATCGCCGGCTGACGGACTCCAACGAAGAGCTGGAAATCGCGCGGCAGACAGCACTGGATATGGCCCAGGCGCGCTCGGTTTTCCTGGCCAACATGAGCCATGAAATCCGCACGCCGCTCAATGGCCTGCTGGGCATGATTGCCCTGTCGCTCGACAGCCCGTTGAACGCGGAGCAACGCCAGCAACTTTCGATTGCCCATGATTCGGGAAAAGTGCTGGTCGAGTTGCTCAACGACATTCTCGATCTTTCGAAATTCGATGCCGGCCAACTGGAACTCGAACGTATTCCCTTCGACCTCGGCTCATTGGTGGAGGACACCGCCAATCTGCTCTCGCAAAACGCTGCACCCAATGTTGAATTGACCTGCCTGATCGACCCGAGCTTTCCGTTCCAGGTAATCGGCGATCCAACCCGGGTACGGCAGATTGTCAGCAACCTGTTGTCCAACGCCCTCAAATTTACCCGTTTCGGTCGAGTGGACGTACGCCTGAGTCAGCTTGCAGAGGGCATCAGAATTGAGGTGTGCGATACCGGAATCGGCATCCCGCAAGAGGCCCAGATCAGGATTTTCCAGCCGTTTACCCAGGCCGGCGCCGGTATCACACGGCAGTTTGGTGGAACCGGACTGGGCCTGGCGTTGACCTTCAATCTGTGCAACGCCATGCAAGGGCGCCTGAGCATCAGTTCGGAGTCCGGGTTCGGCAGCCAGTTCCGCGCCGACCTGCCCCTGCCCACCCATGTTCCGGCACTCGCACCAGCGCCACTGCGAGGCAAGGTCATCGCAATCACCTCGGCCAACAGCGGCCTCGCCGAACTGCTCGACAGCCTGTTGCCCGGCTGGGGTCTGGATTACCAGCAATACCCTCTCGACGCTCCATTGAGCGGTCTCGAAACTGACGTACTGATCACCGATTGCGCTGAATGCCTGTTTGGCCTGCGACCGACAATTGCCGCCCCCATCCTGCTGGTGACGGCCTACGGCAACTTCATGCCCAACGAAGAGAGCATCGCCCTTGCCCCTCTGCAACAACAGGCTCGGCCGTTGGCACGCAATGCGCTGTACCAGAGATTGCGCCACGCACTGAACGCCGGGCAGGACGAGGATCCGCAAACGCTGCAACTGATCAACGCCGTACAACAACGGGGAAGAGTCCTGCTGGTCGAAGACAACCCGGTCAACCAATTGGTCGCCAAGGGTATGCTGGGCAAATTGGGGGCGGACGTGATGGTGGTGTCGCACGGAGCCGAGGCGCTCGACCAACTGGAACTGAACCGTTTTGACCTGGTTCTGATGGACTGCAACATGCCGGTGATGGATGGTTATGAAGCCAGCCGACACATCCGCCGCAGCGGACGCTGGCCGGATCTTCCTATTGTTGCCCTGACCGCCAATGCCATGCCCGAAGAGCGTGAGCGCTGCCGGGCAGCGGGCATGAATGACTACCTGGCCAAGCCCTTTCGCCGCGAGGAACTGGCCGCCATGCTTGACCTGTGGGTGCCCCTCAGGAAAGTGCCTTGATCTGCCCCAGCAACTGATCAAGCCCCACCCGCAACTGATTCAATTGCTGCAAGTCGACGCCGCTGTCGCACAACAATCGCGCCTTGAGCGGCGCCACCTGATCACGCAGTGATTGACCGGCTGGTGCAAGACTCAAATGCACTTCGCGTTCATCTCGCGGTGAACGTTGACGCTGGACCAACTGCATCTGCTCCAGACGTTTGAGCAAGGGCGTCAGCGTCCCGGAATCCAGAGCCAATCGCTCACCCAGGGCCTTCACCGTCGGCTGCTCCGGCATTTGCGCCTGCCACTCCCACAACACCAGCATCACCAGGTACTGCGGGTAGGTCAGGCGCAACTGGTCGAGCATCGGTTTATAACCCCGAATCACTGCCCTGGACGCCGCGTAGAGCTTGAAACACAGCTGGCTGTCGAGCGCCAGCGAATCGCTTGGCTGATCATTCATTTGAGCAGGGCTTCAATCTCGCGGGTCAGGTCCTGCGGCTTGGTGGCCGGGGCGAACCGTTTGACCAACGTGCCGTCCTGACCAATCAGGAATTTGGTGAAATTCCATTTGATGCCCTGAGATCCCAGCACGCCAGGTGCGCGCTTTTTCAACTGGACGAACAAGGGATGGGCGTCGCTGCCGTTGACCTCGATTTTTTTGAACAGCGGGAAACTCACGCCGAAATTCAACTCGCAGAACTCCGAGATCGCCCCCTCGTTACCCGGCTCCTGTTTACCAAACTGATTGCACGGAAAACCCAGTACGACCAATCCTTGATCCTTGTAGGTCTGCCACAGCTCTTCGAGCCCCTTGTACTGCGGCGTGAACCCGCATTTGCTGGCGGTGTTGACCACCAGTAGCGCCTTGCCGGCGAAATCCGCCAAGGTCTTCTGCTCGCCCTTGATGGTGGTACAAGGAATGCTCAACAGGTTATCGGCCATGGGGGCAGGCTCCGCGCAGTAAAAAGGAAGATGTAAACATAGCGAGCAATTTGATTGTGCGCAATTTAATTACCCGTGAAATTGTGCGCACGGCCGGCCACCCCTTCGATGACCAGCCACTGCCCTGTCAGTCGCGCGGTACCAGATCCAGGCACACGGAGTTGATGCAATAGCGCAAACCGGTCGGTGGCGGACCATCGGGAAACACGTGTCCCAGATGCGCATCACACTTGGCACAAACCACTTCGGTGCGGATCATTCCGTGGCTGATATCTCGGATTTCGACCATGGCACTCTCGCCAATGGGCGCGTAGAAGCTCGGCCAGCCGCAACCTGAATCGAATTTCGTCTCAGAGTCAAACAACGGCTCGTTACAGCAGATGCAGTGATAAACACCCGCTGTTTTGGTCCCGTTGTACTTGCCCGAGAATGGTCGCTCGGTGCCTTTGAGGCGACACACGTTGTACTGCTCGGGGTCGAGCATCGCACGCCATTCCTCCAGGGTTTTTTCCAACTTTTCCATAGTCCTGCCTCGGCAATTTAAAAAGCCCGATCTGTACCTTTTCCACGGATCAGGCGGCACGTATGATTGCGCCTCGTCAAACGCCAGTCTGGCAGCCACGCTACACGCATTCAAACGGATTTTGCTGCGGTGTTGCGAGGCGCCGGGTCCACGTGAGAGCGCAGGACTCCCAGTACGGTAGTGCACACAACGTCTGGATCGTTCATTTTCGGGAACACATCGCCATGCAGGTCAGCAAATCGAACAAGCTCGCCAACGTCTGTTATGACATTCGCGGCCCGGTGCTCAAGCACGCCAAACGCCTGGAAGAGGAAGGCCATCGCATCCTCAAGCTGAATATCGGCAACCCGGCACCTTTTGGTTTCGAAGCACCCGATGAAATCCTTCAGGACGTCATCCGCAACTTGCCGACTGCCCAGGGTTACAGCGACTCCAAAGGCCTGTTCAGCGCGCGCAAGGCCGTCATGCAGTACTACCAGCAGAAGCAGGTCGAAGGTGTCGGCATCGAAGACATCTACCTGGGTAACGGCGTTTCCGAACTGATCGTGATGTCGCTGCAGGCCCTGCTGAACAACGGTGACGAAGTGCTGGTGCCGGCCCCTGACTATCCCCTGTGGACCGCCGCGGTGAGCCTGGCCGGCGGTAACGCCGTGCACTACCTGTGCGACGAAGGCGCCGACTGGTTCCCGGACCTGGCCGACATCAAGGCCAAGATCACTCCGAACACCAAGGCGCTGGTGATCATCAATCCGAACAACCCGACCGGCGCGGTCTACTCGCGGGAAGTCTTGCTGGGCATGCTGGAACTGGCGCGTCAGCACAACCTGGTGGTGTTCTCCGATGAGATCTACGACAAGATCCTCTACGACGACGCCGTGCACATCTGCACCGCCTCGCTGGCGCCAGACCTGCTCTGCCTGACCTTCAATGGCCTGTCCAAGTCCTACCGAGTGGCAGGCTTCCGCTCTGGCTGGATTGCCATTTCCGGTCCCAAGCACCACGCCCAGAGCTACATCGAAGGCATCGATATGCTGGCCAATATGCGCCTGTGCGCCAACGTGCCGAGCCAGCATGCGATCCAGACGGCGTTGGGTGGCTACCAGAGCATCAACGACCTGGTCTTGCCCCAGGGCCGCCTGCTGGAACAGCGCAATCGCACCTGGGAATTGCTCAACGACATTCCGGGAGTCAGTTGCGTCAAACCCATGGGCGCGCTCTACGCCTTCCCGCGGATCGACCCGAAAATCTGCCCGATCCACAACGATGAAAAATTCGTCCTCGATCTACTGCTCTCGGAAAAGCTGTTGGTGGTCCAGGGCACCGCGTTCAACTGGCCATGGCCAGACCACTTCCGCGTAGTGACCTTGCCGCGAGTGGACGATCTGGATATGGCGATCGGACGCATCGGCAACTTCCTGAAGTCCTATCGCCAGTAATCACGCCGTCGTCAGGGAGTGCATGACTGACTCCCCGATGACTGATTCAGCAACATATCCTCCTGCCTCACCCGCCCGCTGCGCTTACGTCCTGATGCGATTGGCCGTTTGCACTTGCTCGCGGGGCCCCACGTACGAAAATGCGCGTCGAATTTCACCGCAAGCCATGCGTGAAATATCCTGCAAGCATCTAGAATTTGGCTGTAGGACACAGTTTGAAATAGTCACCCGGTTGAATAGCCCGGTGCATCACCTTATATACCCCGCAGTAAGCTACATCTTTAGCATGAGGAGATTTCTACAACCATGATGCGCATCCTGCTGTTTTTGGCCACTAACCTGGCGGTCGTGCTGATTGCCAGCATCACCCTGAGCCTTTTCGGCTTCAACGGGTTCATGGCGGCCAACGGGGTTGATCTCAACCTCAATCAGCTGCTGATTTTCTGTGCAGTCTTTGGTTTCGCCGGTTCGCTGTTCTCGCTGTTCATCTCCAAGTGGATGGCGAAAATGAGCACCAGCACGCAAATCATCAGCCAGCCGCGTACTCGCCACGAGCAATGGCTGCTGCAAACTGTTGAGCAACTGTCCCGCGAAGCCGGGATCAAGATGCCCGAAGTCGGTATTTTCCCGGCTTACGAGGCCAACGCCTTCGCCACCGGCTGGAACAAGAACGACGCCCTGGTGGCGGTCAGCCAAGGTTTGCTGGAGCGCTTCTCGCCGGATGAAGTGAAGGCCGTACTGGCACACGAAATCGGCCACGTGGCCAATGGCGACATGGTCACCCTGGCATTGGTCCAGGGGGTGGTGAACACCTTCGTGATGTTCTTTGCACGGATCATCGGCAACTTTGTCGACAAGGTGATCTTCAAGAATGAAGAAGGCCAGGGCATTGCCTACTACATCGCGACCATCTTCGCTGAACTGGTGTTGGGCTTCCTCGCCAGCGCAATCGTCATGTGGTTCTCGCGCAAGCGCGAGTTCCGTGCCGACGAAGCCGGTGCCCGCCTGGCCGGTACCAGCGCTATGATCGGTGCCCTGCAGCGGCTGCGTTCGGAACAAGGCTTGCCGGTGCACATGCCGGACACCCTGAATGCCTTCGGCATCAATGGCGGTCTCAAGCAAGGCTTCGCTCGCATGTTCATGAGCCACCCGCCGCTGGAAGAGCGTATCGACGCACTGCGTCGTCGCGGCTGATCCAGGCGAAATAGTAAAAGGGCGACCTCGGTCGCCCTTTTTGTGCCCATACGACTCAGCCGTTGGAGTCGAGAAGATAAACCCGCTCCTGCAAGCCAGCGACGCCAGCCTTGAGGAACTTCGGGCTCTCGCCGAGGATATCGGCTAGCTCCAGGGTTTGCAGGCGCCAGCGCCCACCCAGCAAGACCTCAGCTTCTCCTTCGAGCACCGCAAAGGGCGGCCCCTCAATTTGCACCTGCGGATACTCAAGGGTGATCAACAGGCCCCGAGCACCTGAAGGAAGAATCTTCAGCAGATGCGCGGCATACCGTTCACGCATGGCCGGTGGCAGGGCGATCAGCGCCGCCCGGTCATAGAGCCCCGCACACTCGACCAAATCAGTTGCCTCCAGAGCGAAAAAATCGCCACACCATAGACGGATATTTCCGGCCTCAAATACCGTGAAAGCGCCACGCTGAGTCACGTTCGGCGTCAGCTCATGCCCGGCAAAAAAATCCTCTGCCGCCTTGCGCGACAACTCTACCCCCAATACTTGATGGCCCTGCCCTGCCAGCCACAGCATATCCAGGCTCTTGCCGCACAAGGGCACCAGCACCTGCGCGTCATCGGCAAGATTCAACTGCGACCAGTACCGCTGCAAATATGGATTGATCTGCGCTTGATGGAAGCCGATCTGATTGTCGGCCCAACGCTTTTGCCAAAATTCCGGCTGCATGCATCACCCTGAAAATTCGATCAATATGCCCTAAAACTTATATTAGATTTAGATCAATGATCTGACTGAAGATGGTTCCATCTTAACGCTCAGGACCCTATCCATGTTCCCCAGCCTGTTTATCTCACACGGCTCCCCCATGCTGGCGCTAGAGCCCGGCGCCAGCGGGCCGGCCCTGGCCCGCCTGGCCAATGAACTACCAACGCCCAAAGCCATCGTGATCATCTCCGCCCACTGGGAAAGCCGCGATCTGCGGGTCAGCAGTGGCCAGAACCCGGAAACCTGGCATGACTTTGGTGGATTTCCCGCCGCCCTGTTTGCCGTGCAATATCCTGCGCCGGGCGCGCCACAACTGGCAGCCGAGGTGGCCGAGCTGCTGGCTGCAGACGGCCTGCCAGCGACACTGGATGACCGCAGGCCGTTCGATCACGGCGTCTGGGTGCCGTTGTCGCTGATGTATCCGCACGCCGACATTCCGGTGGTGCAAGTTTCGTTGCCGAGCCAGGCTGGCCCCGAGTTGCAGACGCGCATCGGCCACGCGCTATCCAGCTTGCGGGAACAGGGCGTGCTACTGATCGGCTCCGGCAGCATTACCCACAATCTGCGCGAACTGGACTGGCATGCCGGCCCCGAGAGCGTGGAGCCTTGGGCCTTGGCATTTCGTGATTGGATGGTCGACAAGCTGGCGGCCAACGATGAGGCCGCGTTGCATGACTATCGCCGGCAAGCACCGCATGCAGTACGCAGCCACCCCAGCGATGAACACCTGCTGCCGTTGTACTTTGCCCGTGGCGCAGGCGGTGATTTCAGCATTGCCCATCAAGGGTTCACTCTTGGCGCCCTGGGCATGGACATTTATCGCTTCGGTTAATTGATTGGGCTTTGCTAACGGCAAAAAAAATCCCCGAACCAGTCGGGGATTTTTTTATCTTCGATCAATCAGCCCGAGAGCAGATCAATCTTCGCGATAGCGACGCAGTTTCAACTGCTTACCAGCAACGCGAGTGTCCTTCAGCTTGGTCAGGAGTTTTTCCAGACCATCTTCCGGCAGCTCCACCAGGGAGAAGCTGTCACGTACCTGGATACGACCGATAGCTTCGCGGGCCAGGCCGCCTTCGTTGAGGATGGCGCCCAGCAGGTTCTTGGCGGCGATACCGTCACGCGCGCCCAGCGCGGTACGGCAACGAGCACGACCTTCGGCCAGCGGGATCGGCGCACGACGCTCACGATCACCACGGTCCGGACGATCACCGGAACGCTCTGGACGATCGCCACGCGGGGCGTTGTTCGGCACCAGTGGACGCTCTTTCTCGATCGCGGCCAGGTTCAGCGCTTGACCGTTGGTTGCCTTGCGCAGCAGGGCTGCGGCCAGGGCACGCGGGCTGCAACCGATGTCGGCGGTCAGGCGATCAAGCAGATCACCGTGAGTCGATTCGGCGTCGGCCACCAGCGGCGACAGGCTGTTGGTCAGCTTCTTGATGCGCGCGTCCAGGACTGCTTGTGCGTCAGGCAGGCGAACTTCAGCAACCTTTTGCCCGGTTACACGCTCGATCACTTGCAGCATGCGGCGCTCACGCGGAGTCACCAGCAGCAGCGCACGACCTTCGCGACCGGCACGGCCGGTACGGCCGATACGGTGAACGTAGGACTCAGGATCGTACGGCATGTCAACGTTGAACACGTGAGTGATGCGCGGAACGTCCAGGCCACGAGCAGCAACGTCGGTCGCAACAACGATGTCCAGACGGCCATCCTTGAGGGAGTCGATCACGCGTTCACGCTGGTTCTGGGCGATGTCACCGTTCAGCGCAGCGGCTTTGTAGCCTTTGGCTTCCAGGGCACTGGCCAGGTCCAGGGTCGCTTGCTTGGTCCGCACGAACATGATCAGTGCGTCGAAATCTTCCACTTCCAGCAGGCTCAATACAGCCGAGGTCTTCTGGTCAGCGTGAACCAACAGGTGAGCCTGTTCGATCGCGGTCACGGTCTGGGTCTTGCTCTGGATCTTCACGTGCTTCGGATCGCGCAGGTGGCGCTCGGCGATGGCACGGATCGACTGTGGCAAGGTGGCCGAGAACAGTACGGTCTGACGGCTTTCCGGCATTGCCTTGAAGATGACTTCCAGGTCGTCCATGAAGCCCAGTTTGAGCATTTCGTCGGCTTCGTCGAGAACCAGGTGGTTCACGGTCGCCAGTACTTTTTCGTCGCGACGCAGGTGGTCGCACAGACGGCCCGGAGTGGCGACAACAATCTGTGCGCCATTACGGATTGCTTTCAGTTGTGGGCCCATCGGCGCGCCGCCGTAGACAGCCACAACGGTTACGCCCGGCATTTGCTTGGCGTAGGTTTCGAAAGCGGTTGCAACTTGTAGCGCCAACTCACGAGTTGGGGCCAGGATCAGAGCTTGCGGCTCGCGCTTGGACGGATCAATGCGGTGCAGGATAGGCAGGGCAAAGGCAGCGGTTTTACCGGTACCGGTTTGCGCCTGACCAATCATATCGTGACCGGCGAGGATGATCGGGATCGACTGCTGCTGAATGGCCGAAGGCTCTTCATAGCCGGTAGCGACTACTGCAGCGACAATACTAGGGTGAAGTTCAAGAGCGGCGAAGCCGCCGATTTCCTGGGTCATGGGTCTGCCTCTAAGTGCATCCGCAAAGACCCATGCTCCAAAGCTGCGCATGCCGTGTTGAGACTCAAGAGTCGCCCTGGCAGCTTTGTCGGCGGGGATTTGCGAAAACGAATGAATGAAAAAGAATCGTCAAGGAAGAGTCCGCTGGCGGACGTGCAGCCGAAGCTGACTTCGGGGAATTGCGCTACCTAAACGCGGCCCGGCTAAAGGCCGGCGCGTACTATACCGGAATTCGTTAAAAAAGGGAGCTTTATTTATATGAAAACGCCAGCTAACGCAGGAGTGTCCCAGGCTTTGCGGATAATCGTACAAGGGTCTATTTTTCAAAGGCCCGGTCCTGCTGGTCATCAAGCTTAAACGGTTCACCCTGCAGACTGGTGCCGTCGCTCCGAGACGCCCCTACCCGCCCGAGGATTGCCAGCATGAATCAACCGGATTGCAGTCGTGTCAGCCGGGAACGGCGCGGTCATGTCTGGCTGATCGGACTCGACCGCGTGGCCAAGCGCAACGCCTTCGATATCGAACTGCTCAACGCCCTGAGCCTGGCCTATGGCGAATTCGAAGCGGACAGCGAGGCCCGCGTC
This sequence comes from Pseudomonas sp. Pse1, assembly GCF_024519635.1. Taxonomy (NCBI): domain Bacteria; kingdom Pseudomonadati; phylum Pseudomonadota; class Gammaproteobacteria; order Pseudomonadales; family Pseudomonadaceae; genus Pseudomonas; species Pseudomonas sp. Pse1. The sequence continues at coordinate 269,937 of NZ_JALJRO010000005.1, read as the reverse complement.
GCGGTGGTGTTTGCCCACGGCGATCACTTTACTGCCGGACTCGACCTGGCCAGCGCCAGCGCATCCCTGGCCCAGGGCTGGCAGGTACCAGCTGGCGGTTGCGACCCATGGGGGGTGTTCGCCGGCCCACGAGTCAGCAAACCAGTGATTGTCGCGGCTCAAGGGTACTGCCTGACCATCGGCATCGAATTGATGCTCGCCGCCGATATTAACCTGTGCGCCAGCAACACCCGCTTTGCCCAGTTGGAAGTCCAGCGCGGGATTTTTCCTTTTGGTGGCGCGACGCTGCGCCTGCATCGGCTGTCCGGGTGGGGCAATGCCATGCGCTGGCTGCTGACCGGGGACGAGTTCGATGCCCACGATGCCTTGCACATGGGCCTGGTGCAGGAAGTGATGGCCAGTGAGGACTTGCTGCCGCGCGCCCTTGAGCTGGCCGAACGCATCGCCCGCCAGGCGCCCTTGGGCGTTCAGGCAACCTTGCAGTCGGCGCGCCAGGCCCACCTCGAAGGCGAGGCTGCAGCCGCCCTGGCTTTGCCGCTATTGGCAAAAAAACTGCTCAACAGTGAGGACGCCAAAGAAGGCCTGCGCTCGCTGATCGAGAAACGCAGTGGAGTATTCAAGGGCTATTAGGTCGCCGGACGAATCGCCTTGATCAGTGGCTGCAATGAATAACCCAGGCGTGGCGCCAGGGCGTCGGCGCGGGCGCTGAGCCCCGCGATATCCAACCCTTGATCGAGATCGGCAGGCACCAGCAGGATGACGTTGCCCTCCTTTACCGGTAACTCCCAATAATGTCGGTGATAGAGCCCGCGCAACAAGGCCGCGCCCAATGGCTTGCCGTCATCGGTCGCCCACTGGTTGATGACCAGCCAGCCACCGGGGTTAAGGCGCTTCTGGCAGTTTTCCAGGAAACTCCAGGCCAGATGCCCTACACCCGGCCCGACATCGGTGTACAGGTCGACGAAAATCAGGTCGGCTGGTTCCGCCGTTTCCAGCAATTCCAGCGCATCGCCGATACGGATGTACAACCGCGGATCATCGTCCAGCCCCAGATACTCGATGGCCAGGCGTGGCACATCGGGGCGCAACTCGATCGCCTCGACGTCTTCCAGCGCCAGGAACTTCAGGCACGCCTGGGTCAGCGTCCCAGCCCCCAGACCGAGGAACAGCGCGCTTTCCGGCTGTTCATGGCATAACGCGCCGATCAACATGGCGCGGGTGTAGTCGTACTCGAGCCAACTCGGATCAGCGGTGAATACACAGCTTTGCTCGATCGCATCACCAAATTCGAGGAAGCGATAATCCGCCACTTCCAGCACGCGAATCATGCCGAACTCATCGTGCACTTCGGCGAGCAGATGCTCGACGCGCTCCTCAGTCATTTCCTCTCCTGGTCGTTGCCCGGCTGTTCCGCGGTTGCGGCAAAAGCGCAATTGTCCGCCAAGGGTCGGGAGCAGGTCACGCACTAATTTGCTGATAACATGAGGGCCCCGAGCGTAAACACTAGAGACCGTGATGAGCCAACCCTGGAGCCCTGAAAGCTGGCGCGCACTGCCGATCCAGCAACAACCCCACTACCCTGACGCGGCGCATTTGCAGGCTGTCGAGCAGAGCCTGGCCAGCTATCCTCCCCTGGTGTTTGCCGGGGAAGCCCGGGAGTTACGCCGTCAGTTTGCCGAGGTCACCCAAGGCCGGGCGTTTCTGTTGCAGGGCGGCGATTGCGCGGAAAGCTTCGCCGAGTTCTCGGCGGCGAAGATTCGCGATACGTTTAAGGTGCTGCTGCAAATGGCGATCGTCATGACCTTCGCCGCAGGTTGTCCGGTGGTCAAAGTCGGCCGCATGGCCGGGCAGTTCGCCAAACCCCGTTCGGCCAACGACGAAACCATCGACGGCGTAACCCTGCCGGCCTACCGTGGCGATATCGTCAATGGCATCGGCTTCGACGAAAAAAGCCGGGTACCGGATCCTGAGCGGCTGTTGCAGTCCTACCATCAGTCGACTGCTACCCTGAACCTGCTGCGGGCCTTCGCCCAGGGCGGCTTTGCCGACTTGCACCAAGTCCATAAATGGAACCTGGACTTCATCGCCAACTCGGCGCTGGCAGAAAAATACAGCCACCTGGCCGATCGAATCGATGAAACCCTGGCCTTCATGCGCGCCTGCGGTATGGACTCCTCGCCGCAACTGCGCGAGACCAGCTTCTTCACGGCCCACGAAGCCTTGCTGCTGAATTACGAGCAAGCCTTTGTCCGTCGCGACAGCCTGACCAATGACTACTACGACTGTTCGGCCCACATGCTGTGGATCGGCGATCGCACCCGCCAGCTCGATGGCGCCCATGTCGAATTCCTGCGCGGAGTGAACAATCCGATCGGGGTCAAGGTCGGGCCCACCATGAATACCGATGACTTAATTCGTTTGATCGACGTGCTCAACCCGGACAACGACCCCGGTCGCCTGAACCTGATCGCCCGCATGGGCGCCAATAAGGTCGGCGATCACTTGCCGCAGCTGATTCGCGCCGTCGAGCGCGAGGGCAAGAAAGTGCTCTGGAGTTCCGACCCGATGCACGGCAATACCATCAAGGCCAGCAGCGGCTACAAGACCCGCGACTTTGCACAGATCCTCGGCGAGGTGAAGCAATTCTTCCAGGTCCACCAGGCCGAAGGGACCTACGCCGGCGGGATCCATATCGAAATGACCGGACAGAACGTCACCGAATGCATCGGCGGCGCTCGCCCGATTACTGAAGATGGCTTGTCGGATCGCTATCACACCCATTGCGATCCACGGATGAATGCCGACCAGTCACTGGAGCTGGCGTTCCTGATCGCAGAGACCCTGAAACAGGTTCGCCGCTAACCTGCATCAGCCCGCCAACGCCACCCGCAACCGCGCCGCACTGGCGCGGGGGCAATTGAGCTGAATGCTGGACAACCCCAGCCAATCGGCCAGACGCCGCAGATTCAGAGCCAATGCCTGCATACCCTCCTCATCCAGCCCTCGGGTTTCTTCATGCACCGCATGCACAGCCAGGCGATTCGACGCGCGCTCGGCCCGCAAATCGACCCGCGCCGCTATGCGTTCGTGGTGCAAAAACGGCAAGACGTAATAGCCGTACTGGCGCTTGCCCGGCGGCGTGTAGATTTCCAGGCGATAGTGAAAATCGAACAGGCGCTCGGTGCGGCTTCGCTCCCAAATCAATGAGTCAAAAGGCGAAAGCAAGGCACTGGCGTTGACCTTGCGTGGCACAGTCACTTCCATCAGGCAGTAGCCTGGTTGCTTCCAACCCTGCACTTCGCAACGTTGCAACAAACCTTCCTCCACAAGTCCGGCCAAGGCCTGGCGACACTCCAGGACGCCGAGCCGGAAATAATCGCGCAAATCCTTTTCAGTGCCGACACCTAACGCAGCCGCAGCGTGCAGCACCAGCGTGCGCTGCGCCTCGGACTCGCCCAGGACAGGCTGCTGAAGAATAGATACGGGAATCACTCGCTCCGGCAGGTCGTACAACCGCTCGAAACCACGGCGCCCCGCCACTGTGACTTCGCCGGCGGCAAACAACCATTCCAAAGCGTGTTTTTCAGCGCTCCAGTCCCACCAGGGTCCGGCCCGCTCCTGACGCGTCGACAGGCTACCCGCGCCCAACGCGCCCAATTCTTCCACCGACGCCAAGACCCGGCGAATGGTGTCCTGTTGCTCACGCCCAAAACGTGCGAGCTGCTGATAGATCCCCTGACCCTGCGCCGCACGCTGCATACGCCAGCGCATCAGCGGGTACATCGACAACGGAAGCAGCGAAGCCTCGTGCCCCCAATACTCGAAGAGGGTGCGCTTGCGCCCCTGACTCCAGGCCGCCAGGTCGAGTAGTTCGGGAGCATAGTTGCCGAGGCGGGAAAACAGCGGCAAATAGTGCGAACGCACCAGGGCATTGACCGAGTCGATCTGCAACACCCCCAGGCGTTCGATCAGTCGGTTGACCTGTGTCGACTTGACCTGCGCTGCTGGCTGGCGCCCGGAAAAGCCCTGGGCATTGAGCGCCAGTCGCCTGGCCTGTTTCAGAGAGAAAGCGAGGGAAGTAGTCATTGCGCGACTTTTTGGGGGGGACTCCCTTACCTTAGTGGCAAGCGAGACCGAGGCCAAGCAGATGGGTCAGCGTTTGAGGGGGTCATCCCAAAACGGCCGGGAGGTCTCCCTAAGCACATCCAGCCGATTCAGGCCAATGTCGCGCAGTTGCTCATTACTCAAGCGCGCCAACTCGGCGCGGTTCTGACTCAACTGCCGCCAGCGGTTCACTTGCGCCACAGCGCTGCGCAGGCGTTGACCGGCGGTACGGGCTCCAGCTCGAACGGGTGTTCTTTGTCGTTCCATGACACTACTCCTCGAAAAATGAGGGCGCAGTCTTGTCCAGGTGACGATGCCGGCCCAGCAAAGAACCGTGACCGCCGATGTCCTCAACGGCACAAGCCTCAACGCAGAGCCTTCGGCTATATGCGCTGAAGCCGTGACCGAAGATTTCAACAAGCGCTATTTACCTAACCCCATGGGGTCTTCCCAGAAATGTCGCTCAGACTCCTGCTCGACATCCGCCCGGCTCAAGCCAATGTCCTTCAACGCCTCATCACTCAGGCTGGCGAGCAACATGCGCTCGCGGTGGAGTTGATACCAACGCCCGAGTTTTTCCAGCATCAGGTGCGCTGAGAAACCAGGGTGGGAAACTGAATCAATCTGCTGGTACGCTTTTTGACCTTTCATCGTCTTGCCCTCCGTTGTGGATGGCTCAAGTTTCGCTCCGGGTTTAAGATCAATCCAACGAATGTTTCTAATGCAACACATCTCGGAGATTGATGAGTGAGCCAATTCCCCAGCATCGAGACCGACGTTCTGCGCACTTTCGTCGCGATTGCCGACCAGGGTGGCTTCACTCGCGCAGGCGAAATGGTCAATCGCACGCAATCGGCCGTCAGCATGCAGATGAAACGCCTGGAAGAAGATGTGCTGCAACGCCAGCTGTTTCAGCGCGACGGGCGTCAGGTCAAGCTGACCGCAGAGGGTGAGGTGCTGCTGGGTTATGCGCGGCGTATCCTGAAATTGCACAGCGAGGTGTTCAATACCCTACGCGAGCCGCACATGGTGGGCACCGTACGCATTGGCACGCCGGATGACTATGTGATGCGCTTTCTGCCCGGAATTCTCTCGCGCTTTGCCCAGTCCTACCCGCTGGTGCAGATCGAGGTGCATTGCGAGTCGTCCAAGCAACTTCTCTTGCGCCAGGACCTCGACCTGTCCATCGTGACCCGCGAACCCGGCAACGAAATCGGCCAGCTGTTGCGCAAGGAGCGTTTTGTCTGGGCCCAGGCCCAGTGCTACAACCCTGTCGAGCAATCACCCTTGCCGCTGGCGATGTTCAACAGTGACTGCTTCTGCCGTCTTTGGGCCTGTAATGCGCTGGATGCCGCCGGACGTGAATACCGCATCGCCTACAACAGTTCGAGCCTGTCGGCGCTGATGGCAGTGGTCAGCGCCGGGCTGGCGGTGACCGCTCAATTGGAAAGCCTGATCCCGCAGGACATGCGCATCCTCAGCGAGGCCGAAGGCCTGCCCCAACTGCCCGAGGCGAGCATCATGCTGCTGCGCAATCTGCATAATCCGTCGCCGATTACCGAATGCCTGGCGGAGCACATCGTCGAAGGCTTCAAACTTTAAAGGCGAGCATCACCGCGCAGAGCACCAGAAAACCGCAGAACAAACCGCGTAGTAGCCGCTCCGGCAGGGCGTGGGCAATCTTCACGCCCCAACTGATACTGAGCAGACCGCCCACCGCCATGGGCAACGCGATGTGCCAGTCGACTTGCTGGTGCAGGGCGTAGGTCGCCAGGGTCACACCGGTGCTGGGTAAAGCCAGTGCCAACGACAGGCCCTGGGCCACCACCTGGGTGGTGCCAAACAAGCTGGTCAATACCGGCGTTGCGACCACAGCGCCGCCCACCCCGAACAAGCCACCCATGACGCCGGACGCCGCGCCCAGCACCCCGAGCCAGGGCCACGAATAGCGCATCTGCGCAGTCGGTGCCGCCGCAGTCATGAACATGCGCATCAGGTTGTAGACCGACAAGGCCACCAGAAACACCACGAACCCGATGCGCATCACCTGAGCGTCGACCCCCACCGCCCAGATCGAACCGAGCCAGGCAAAGCAGAACCCCATGGAGGCCAACGGCAGCGCGTGGCGCAACTCGATGCGATTACGTTGGTGATAACGCCATAACGCCAGCATCACGTTCGGCACCACCATGACCAGAGCTGTGCCCTGGGCAAGCTGCTGATCCAGGCCAAATAACACGCCCAGAGCGGGAATGGCGATCAAGCCACCGCCGATTCCAAACAAACCACCTACGGTCCCCAAGGCTGCACCGAGCAGCAGGTACATCGTCAACTCAATCACAGGTCAAATTCCCTCACGTCAATGGGTGCATCCTACGCAGTCGGGGCTAGCGGGGAAACGCACAGCAACGCACAATGGCTATGCCAAATTCGCACAAGCAATCCTCCATGAACCCCACAACGCTCACCGATCAATTAGGTTTATTCCTTGATGTCGTGGAAACCGGCAGTTTTTCCGCTGCGTCCCGACGCCATCCGCTGACACCCTCCGCCGTCGCCAGGCGTATCGATAGTCTGGAACAGGCGCTCGACAGCCAATTGTTCGTGCGCACCACTCATGCTGTGCGTCCTACTCCAGCGGGATTGGCGTTTGCCGAGCGAGCCCGACGCATTGTCGGCGAGTTGCGCCTGGCGCGGGCCGAGGTCGCCTCCCTGAGCAGCGCGCCTGAAGGACTGATTCGGGTCGACGCCCCCGCAGCCTTCGGCCGCAGGCACCTGGCGCCGGTGATCGCCGACTTTCTCCTGCTCTACCCGGGGCTGGATGTGCAACTGCACCTGATCGACAGCTTCGTGGACATGCACGGCTCGCACCTGGGCAAAGTCGATCTGGTCCTGCGCGCAGGTCAATTGGCGGACACGCGCATGGTGGCGACGCCTTTGGCCAACATGGTGCGAATTGCCTGCGCCAGCCCGGAGTACCTGAAGCGTCGTGGTACACCGCAACAACCGAGCGAGTTGGTTAACCACGACGGCCTGGACTGGGATGGCCTGGCCCCGCCGTTCGCCTGGCGTTTCGAGCAGGACGGGCAAATGCAACTGCATCGGCCGCAACGCATCCGCTTGAGCGCCAACAATGCCGAAGCGTTCCTCTACGGTGCACTCTCGGGCTTGGGCATTGCTCACCTGCCCACTTGGCTATGCAGTGAATACCTGCTGCGTGGCGAATTACTGCCATTGTTCTGCGACAATGGTCTGCCAAAACCCGAGAACTCCGGGATCTATGCCTTGCGCCTGGAGCAACAGGCCAGTTCGCGCAGCCGCTTGCTCCTGGAGTACCTCAAGAGCCGTTTCAGCCCGGTGCCACCTTGGGATCTGGCACTGCAGCGCGACTTCAACCGCCTGTAACTGAATAATCCCTGGCGCGTTAAACACTCGCCCACTAGATTCATCACGACCACCGTTCAAGGTTTAAACATGACCCGCCAGAGCGATACCCCGGACCCTTGCGACAATCTGTTGTTGGACAATCAACTGTGCTTTGCCCTGCACTCCACCTCCCTGATGATGACCAAGGTCTATAAACCTCTGCTGCAGGCCTTGGGACTGACCTATCCGCAATATCTGGCGATGATGGTGTTGTGGGAAGAGGACGGGCTGACGGTAGGCGAAATAAGTGCCCGTTTGCTGACTGATCCCGGCTCCCTGACGCCGCTGCTCAAGCGTCTGGAAAGCGAAGGCCTGTTGAGCCGCACCCGCAGCCGCGAGGACGAACGGGTGGTGATCGTCAAACTGACCGAACGCGGCCAGGCCCTCAAACAACAAGCCCGCGACGTGCCGCCCTGCATCCTGGGCGCCAGCGGTCTGGCGCTGGAACAAATGCGCAAACTGCAAGAGGATCTGCAAAACCTGCGCAGCCATTTGCAACACAGCCTGTAATTCCTTCCTGACACGCGATCCGTACGCTTGATCCCACGCCACTTCCAGACAGTCACCTCGCGCTCGCGCTGATTTCGACAGACGAACGGCGAAACAAATTCGAGCATTTATCTTGAGCGCAAAACATTAGCGCGATACATTTATCTCGCACTTACTTAGCGCGCAAACCTTTAGCGCAAACACCCATTCAGAATGAGGCTCCCGTCATGCAAACCCTCTACACCGCAGTCGCAACCGCTACCGGTGGCCGTGATGGCCGCGCCGTCTCCAGCGACGGAATTCTCGATGTCAAACTGGCAACCCCCAAAGAACTCGGCGGTGCCGGTGGTGCTGCAACCAACCCAGAGCAACTGTTCGCCGCCGGTTACTCGGCCTGCTTCATCGGCGCATTGAAATTCGTTGCCAGCCAGACCAAGCGCAAAATCCCCGACGACGCCTCGATCACTGCCCACGTTGGCATCGGCCAGATCCCCGGCGGCTTCGGCCTGGATATCGACCTGCACGTCAGCCTGCCCGGCCTTGAGCAAACGGACGCGCAAAGCCTGGTTGATGCTGCGCATCAGGTCTGCCCTTATTCGAATGCCACCCGCGGCAATGTCGATGTGCGCCTGCACGTCAGCGTGTGATCCCTGGCAAACGCGCACAAAAAAGCCCGACTCAATGGTCGGGCTTTTTCTTGCCTACAAGAACGGTGCTTATTTAGCACGGCCTTTGTAAGAACCGCCTTCGCGGGTATCGATCTCGATCATGTCGCCGATTTCGATGAAGTCAGCAACCGACAGCTCGGTACCGTTCTTCAGTTTGGCAGGCTTCATCACCTTGCCGGAAGTGTCGCCGCGAGCGGAACCTTCGGTGTAGTCAACCTGACGCACGATGGTGGTCGGCAGCTCTACGGAAACCAGACGGTCTTCGAAGAACACGGCTTCGCAAACGTCGGTCATGCCTTCTTCCACGAATGGCAGAACGCTTTCGATGTCTTCAGCGTTCAGCTCGTACATGGTGTAGTCAGTGGTGTCCATGAACGTGTAGGTGTCGCCGCTGATGAAGGACAGGGTCGCTTCTTTGCGGTCGAGGATCACGTCGTCCAGTTTGTCGTCAGCGCTGTAAACGATCTCGGTCTTGTAACCGGTCAGCAGGTTTTTCAGCTTGGTCTTCATGATCGCGCTGTTACGACCGGACTTGGTGAATTCAGCTTTCTGAACCAGCCAAGGGTCGTTTTCGAGACGGATCACCGTACCGGGTTTCAGTTCTTTACCAGTTTTCATTGCGAATATCCGAATTTGGATGGGATTTACTAAAATCTAGGCCGCGTATCATATCCAATTTAGGTAAAACTGTACCAGCGCTGAGGCGAGATCAGGCTGCGAGGCCTGTTCCAGACACCAATCATCAGCGTGCTTTTGCAGTTCGGGCCAGTGTTCCAGGGCTAGAATCCACGCAGCGGCCACACCCGCGCCGGTGTTCCAGGCACGCCACAACCCCTCTAGCGCAACCCGGGCAGCAGGCGACAAGGATCTGCAATAGAGCGCCAGAAAGGCCTCGAGCTTTTCCAGATGGGCGTCATCTTCCTGTTGATAAATGTGCCACAACATCGGACGAGCGGCCCATTGCGCCCGTACGAATGAGTCCTCACCGCGCACCGCGTTGAAATCGCAGGACCAGAGCAGCCGGTCATATTGATCCTGACTGACAAATGGCAGCACCTGCACCGTCAGGGCACCCCGTTGCTCGATCGCCCCCACCGTCAACCCTTCAACCCCGAGCCAGCGTGCGACGTCACCCAGAATTCGGCCCTCGGGTACCAACAGTTGCGTCGGCCGGGCATCGCTGGCCATGACGTCCAGCCAATCGGCCAGCCCGGCATTTTCGTAGGCGAACAGCGACATCAATCGGGCGCCCTCGACACGCTGCACCCCAAGCTCCCACAGGAACTCACGTTGCGCATGGGCACTGGCTTGAAAACGCGTGCGGCTGGCCAACAGCTCGCGTTCACGCAGCAAGCCACCGGTTCCCACCTGGAAACCGGGGAAGAAAAAGTACTTCTGTACCTGCTTGAATTTGACCGAGGGCAGGCCGTGGCAGCCAACGACCCAGTCCTCTGCGCTGAGATAATCGAGGTTCATCCACAGCGGGGTCCGCTCTCGGGCAGCCATCGCGTCCATATAGGCGCTCGGCAATTGGCAGGCAAACGCTGCAATCACCACATCAGCGGCGGGCGTTGGCTGCCAGTCGCTCGACCAGTGACGCACCTCGACACCCTGTTGCCATTGCTGATCCCGGGTAATGTCGAGTTCCGGACACATGCGCTCGAACGCACGCAAATCATCGACCCACAAGCGCACCACGCAGGACTGCTCAGCCACCAGTTGCCGGGCGAGGCGCCAAGTCACGCCGATGTCGCCGTAGTTATCGACGACGGTGCAAAAAATATCCCAGTGGACTTTCATTCCGGGCTCCGTGGGCAAAGACCTCGATTGTCCGTATAAATCGTTGCGGGCAGAAGAGCCGACGTCGATTAATCTTCATGCGACAATCCAGCGTCGCCCAAATTGCCCCGCCAGGAGGCCACCATGCCCTACCGTCCGCCCGCTCGCCGCAGCGTGTCAATCACCCTCAACCCGCTGCAAGTGGTCGGCAGCATCGCGCTTGGCATGTGGCTGGGATTTGTGGCAATTGTCCTGACAGCATGGCTGCTATCCAGACTGCTGTTTGGCGAGCAGTTGGCGGCGCTTTCCGAGATCGCTCATCAGGCAGCCCAGCCCAAACCGGTCGCAATCGAGTCGGCCGCGCCCAATCCGATGTTCGAGCAATATAAGGAAAACCTCGCCAAACAGGCACAGCAGCAGTCTCTGGAACAAGCACGCAACAACCCACGCAATGAGTCCAATCCCACGTGTCAGTTCTGGTTGGCGCAAGACAAAAACATTCCCAGCGCAAAAAGTCGCGCCAACGTTCAGCAATTCTGCGATTGAAGATGAATAAACAAACCGTTCACAGCCTGATCCTGGAACAGCTCGCAGGCGATCTGGAGATCGCCCGGCGCGCGGCACAAACCGCCTACGAAACCGCAACCCACGAAGAGAACATTGCTGAAAACAAATACGACACACTCGGCCTGGAAGCCTCCTACCTCGCTGCCGGCCAGGCCAGGCGCGTGGAGGAGATACGCCAGGCGCTGACGCTGTGCCAGAACCTCAGCCTGCGCCCTTATGACGATCAGTTGGGCATTCAGGTCGGTGCGTTAATGGCTCTGGAGGATGAGCAGGGGCGCCAGCAATGGCTGTTCCTGGCACCCGACGCAGCGGGATTGAAGGTCTACCTGGTGGGGCAGTTGATCACCGTCATCAGCCCCCGCTCGCCGCTGGGCAAAAGCCTGCTGGGCAAGTTCGAGGGCGACGAGGTTGAGATACTGGCAGGCGGCACCCGGCAACAGTTCACGGTCACCGAGGTCGTCTGACGGGTTTAGTGAACCGGTAGTTCGACGCCTTCGAACAACTCTTCCAGTTCCTGCTTGTTATGGCACTGGATGGCCTTGGCCATGACTTCACGGGTCAGGTGCGGCGCGAACTTCTCGATGAAGTCGCACATGAAGCCACGCAGGAAGGTGCCGCGACGGAAACCGATCTTGGTGATACTGGACTCGAACAGTTCGCTGGCATCCAGGACCACCAGGTCGTTATCGAGTTTGGTGTCGACCGCCATTTTCGCCACGATCCCGACACCCAGGCCCAGGCGTACGTAAGTCTTGATCACGTCCGCGTCGGCAGCGGTGAACACCACTTTCGGCGTCAGGCCACGATGGCTGAAGGCTTCGTCGAGTTTCGAACGACCGGTGAAACCGAAGACGTAGGTCACGATCGGGTATTCAGCCAAGGCTTCGAGGGTCAGCTTCGGCAGCTTGGTCAGCGGATGGCCCTGCGGCACCACCACGCAACGGTTCCAGCGATAGCACGGCATCATTACCAGGTCGCCGAACAATTCCAGCGCTTCAGTGGCGATGGCAAAATCCACGGTGCCGTCAGCCGCCATCTCGGCGATCTGCATCGGCGAACCCTGGTGCATGTGCAGGGCAACGTCCGGGTATTGCTTGATGAAGTTACTGATCACCGGTGGCAAGGCATAGCGCGCCTGGGTGTGGGTGGTGGCAATCGACAGCGTGCCCTTCTTCTCGTTGGAGAATTCCTGGGCGATCTGCTTGATGCTTTCGACTTTGCGCAGGATCTCGCCAGCGGTGGTGATAATGCGTTCACCGGCCGGAGTAACGCGGGTGAGGTGCTTGCCGCTGCGCGCGAAGACCTCGACACCCAGTTCATCTTCCAGCAGGCGGATCTGTTTACTGATGCCCGGTTGCGAGGTGTAGAGGCTTTGGGCGGTGGCGGAAACGTTGAGGTCGTGGTGCGCCACTTCCCAGATGTAGCGCAATTGTTGAAGCTTCATATGAATCCCTCAAAGCAGGTAGACGCCACGGGCATCAGCGACGATATATAACTATATTAATGGTTTGCAGAATAAATCTAGAACTTTTTCATCAAAAGGCCAGCACTCTCCCCTCAAATGTCATCGTGACGCCGGCGTTGGGACAGCGGCACCATGTATACCGGCACCTTCGACAGTTGCAGCACACGGGCTGCCGTACGCCCCAGGGGGGTCTCCCCGCCGGCCCCGTGGCTATGGCTACCGAGAATCAACAGATCCACCGACAGCTTCTCAGCCTGTTCGAGAATGACTTTAGACGGATCACCCTGGAATACCCTGACCGATTGGATCAGCTCAAGGTCCTGCTGCCCCTCCCCCAACTCTTCGCGCAAGCTGTCGAGCACCCGCTGCTCAATATTGATCATCACGGTGTTCAAACCCTGACTGTGAAACTCATTGAGGGCCTGCTCGTCCAGATAGCTTTGCAATACTGACTCCGCAAACAGTCCCATGGGTTCGACCGCATGGACCACATACAATTCGGCTTTGAATGTCCTTGCCAATGCCAGTGCGTGTTGCATGACAAAAGGTGCGTAGAGGCCGAGGTCAGTGGCGTACAACATCGAACGAATCATGTGACCTCCTCGAGTGCCAGGATGGCGGAGATGGATTCAGCTTAGCAGCGCTGCAAGGAGTGCGATGCGTCGCTCAAGCCCCGGAAGTCGGGGCCCGGACTTTCAACTCATTACTGATCCCGTGAGGCACATGACCGGTGGCCACCACCTCGCGTGCCAGCTCGCAATGGCCGGCCTGGTCGTCGAAAAATACATCGGCGGCGAAAGCCTCGAGGAACGCCGACTTGGTCAAGCCGCCGAGAAACAATGATTCGTCGAGACGAATGTCCCACTCGCGCAAGGTGCGGATCACCCGTTCGTGAGCGGGGGCCGAGCGCGCGGTCACCAGCGCGGTGCGAATCGGGCAATTGTCTTCGGTAAACTCGCGCTGCAAGGCGTTGAGCGCTGCAAGGAAACCCTTGAATGGCCCCCCACGCAACGGCTCACGCGCCGCTTCACGCTCACTTGCTTGAAAGGCCTCCAGGCCACCGGACTGATAGACCCGCTCCGACTCATCGGAAAACAGCACCGCATCACCATCGAAGGCAATGCGCAATTCCTCGCTGGCTGCGCGACTGGCGCCACCGGAAAGGATGGTCGCGGCGGCAAACCCGGCGTCCAGCGCGCTTCGCACATCCTCGGCGTGTGTGGAGAGAAACAGATCGCACTCGAAAGCCTTGAGATACGGATAGGGGCTGCGCCCACCGACAAAGGCCGCTCGGGACATCGCCAGACCGTAATGATGGATAGAGTTGAATACACGTAAACCGGTGTCGGCACTGTTGCGCGAAACCAGCACCACTTCGACTCGCGCCTTGCCCAGGCTCGTGTTGAGATTCAACAGTTTTTGCACCAAAGGAAACGCATCGCCGGGTTCGAGGATCTCGTCCTCATGTTCGATCTGGTACTGCCGGTAGGCCTCGACACCATTGGCCAGATAAACCTTGTGACTTTCACTCAGGTCAAACAGCGCCCGCGAAGAAATCGCCAGCACCAGCTTGTCATCAATGCCCTTTGCCATCTGCTTCCCCCAGGCCGAACCCCTCAGCCGTTTCGCTCATCGATAAAACGCAAGGCTTGATACAACGCCTCGATTTTCGGCAACCGACAACCCGCAGCGTTGGCCGCGGCCAAAGGCGCCTGGTAAATAGCCGCCAGTTCCAGCGGCCGTTTATGCAGGTAGTCGTGATACATGCTCGGCCAATAATCGGGCATCTGCTCGGTGACCTTGAACAGATACTCGGCATAGCCCGGGGCCATGCTGTGCCCACAGGCCAGTGCACCTTGCACCACTTCGGCCATCAAAGCCTGGATCAGTTCCCGGCTGTACTCGCTCGCCATCAGTGGCGTAGTGCTCGCACCGAGTAAAACCGACAAGCCGTTATAGGGGATATTCCAGACCAGTTTCTGCCAACGCGCCTGCTGCAAATTGGCCATGGCCTGGGAATCGAGACCAGCGGCACGAAACAGTCCCGCGCCCTGCTCCACGATCTGCTGGCGCGCTGCCTGGTCGGTCCCTGCCGGACCGCTGTGATAGCCCACGTGGACGGCCCCAAGCGCCTGGTGTTCGATGATCCCGGGACCGGCACGGTGAACGCAGATGAAACATAGGCCGCCGAGCAGGTGCAGGGAATCGGGCAACAGATCACGCAAGCTGTCCTCCACATCCAGGCCGTTTTGCAGCAACAGGACTTTTGCCCCCGGCGCTGCTGCCTTGATGATCGCGGGCGCCAACTCGGCGTTGCCGGTGGTCTTGGTGCCGACCAGCAACCAATCGCACGCTGGCATGTCTTGCGCCGCGCTGTAAGCCTGCACGGGACTAAGCGTGATAGCACCATGGGCGGCGCTGCGCAGTTGCAAGCCGTGCTCAGCCACCGCTGCGAATTCGCTGCGCAGCAGGAAATGCACATCGAAACCGGCACGCGCCAGCATCACGCCGTAGAAGCCGCCAATGGCCCCGGTTCCGATAACGCCGATTTTCGGTCTGACTACTGATTCTGTCATGGCAACTCCTCAGGAATACGACACAGCGCCTGCCCCACTGCCGCATTCAGTTCGCTGCGGCTCAGGCGCGACTGGACTGCGCCAAAAAACTCACCGTCGCGTACCACAAACAACGCCGGCAAATGAAAGACCTGGTAACGCTCGACCGCACCGCCGTTGTCGCCAGCATCGATCCAGCACAAACGATCGACATCCAGCCCAAGCGTTGGCAGTTGCTGGCGTGCCCATCGGCAACTGGAGCAGCCGACACTGGTGAAAATCACCAGCGATACACCATTCATCGCCAACAGCTGTTGGTCGAGGTCAAAATCGGTCAGATCCGATTCGACCACTATACTGGGGGGAACACTGTCGAATGACCGACATTTGGAGTCCGTGTTCATGGGGCGTTTCATTCCTCATCCTGACGATGTGCCTGTCGAGCTGACGTTGCGCAAGCATGAATGTATCTCTCGGCAAGAGCTGCACACTATCAGTCTCGGCGGCGTGGCTTGCAATTATCACCGCGCCTGGCGCAAGGGAACGGCACTGGAAGTGCGCATGCCGACCCTGAGCGAACAGGTCTGCTACCTGGGCTACGTAGCCTGGTGCCTGCGTCGCAAGCACAGTTATCTGGTGGGCATCGCCTTCATCGACGAACAGACACTGTTCATGGCCCGCATGGGTGAGCAGGTCTGCCAGATCGAACGTTACTGCCGCCAGCAGCAACTCCAGGGCGAACAACCCGGCAGCCAGGCACTGGCCCTGCAATGGGTCGACCAGCACGCCAGCGAGTACTCGCACGAGACCGTTCGCCAGGCTTTTACGATGCCTGCACTGGATTAAACCGCTGCCTGCCCATTGTCGAGCCACCGTCTAACGCGCTAAGGTTCGGCTCCCCGCTGCGCTTAAATCATGCTGTGCTCCGCCGCGCGGGGATCGCTGGCGGCCGGCACCCGTGACCTGACGAGTAACACGATGGCTGATTTACCGATCAATGACCTAAACGTCGCCTCCAACGAGACGCTGATCACCCCTGACCAGCTCAAACGTGATATTCCCCTGAGCGATGCCGCCTTGCGCACCGTGACCAAGGGCCGCGAAGTCATTCGCAATATCCTGGATGGCACCGACCACCGCCTGTTCGTCGTTATCGGGCCTTGCTCGATTCACGACATCAAGGCCGCACACGAATATGCCGAGCGCCTCAAGGTCCTTGCCGCAGAAGTGTCGGACACCCTCTATCTGGTCATGCGAGTCTATTTCGAGAAGCCACGTACCACCGTCGGCTGGAAAGGCCTGATCAACGACCCGTACCTGGACGACTCCTTCAAGATTCAGGACGGCTTGCACATCGGCCGCCAGTTGCTGCTGGACCTGGCCGAAATGGGCCTGCCCACCGCAACCGAAGCCCTCGACCCGATCTCGCCGCAGTACCTGCAGGACTTGATCAGTTGGTCGGCGATTGGCGCACGCACCACCGAATCCCAGACCCACCGCGAAATGGCCTCCGGACTGTCCTCGGCGGTTGGCTTCAAGAACGGCACCGATGGCGGCCTAACCGTTGCGATCAACGCCCTGCAGTCGGTTTCCAGTCCACACCGTTTCCTGGGTATCAACCAGGAAGGTGGCGTGTCGATCGTGACCACCAAGGGCAACGCCTACGGTCACGTGGTCCTGCGTGGTGGCAACGGCAAGCCGAACTACGATTCGGTGAGTGTCGCGCTGTGCGAGCAAGCGTTGAACAAGGCCAAGGTCAAACCGAACATCATGGTCGACTGCAGCCACGCCAACTCCAACAAGGATCCGGCACTGCAACCGCTGGTGATGGAAAACGTCGCCAACCAGATTCTGGAAGGCAACCAGTCGATTATCGGCCTGATGGTCGAGAGTCATTTGAACTGGGGTTGCCAGGCGATTCCCAAGGACCTCGCCGAGCTGCAGTACGGCGTCTCGATCACCGATGCCTGCATCGACTGGTCCGCGACCGAAACCACGTTGCGCAGCATGCACGCCAAGCTCAAGGATGTGCTGCCTAAACGTGAGCGCACCTGACCGGCATTTGCCGCACACAAAAACGCCGGGCTCAGCCCGGCGTTTTTATTGGGAAATCCTGATCAAAGCTTGGCGGCGTGCCGCTGGTGACGCTCCATGTACCGCTCCACGTATGAGCATGAAGGGATGACGGTGTAACCCATTTTTTCTGCGTAATCGAGCGCCTGCTCGGTCAACGCGGCGGCAATACCACGGCCACGCAGCGCGTTGGGCACGAAGGTGCGATAAATATCCAGGGTCTGCTTACCCAGGTCCATATAGGTCAGGTAGGCACGATGACCGTCCACATTGGTCTCGAATTGATGACCAGCCTGGTCATGGTGGATGGACAACGCCTCGCTCATCACTACTCCTCGCGGGTCTTCAACTGACCCTACCTTACCGATGTTTGTCCGGCGAAGGAACCTCTACGCCACCCCGTGCCTGTGCGACACCGAGAAAAAGCTGGATCGATCTCACGCAGCCTGGCACGTGTCAAATAGTAGGCACCAAAGCCGTAAATGCTCAAGGCACGCTTGTCACGATGTCTGCTGCAAGGTTCGACACGCGTCACGTCGAGGCCGTTCGATCGAGACGCCTGGGTGGGCGGTCGCCTGAACATTGCCGGATATTGAGACTTGAGACGAAGCTCGCTAGTTAAAGTCACCTCTAACTGCAAAACAGACGTGAGAGACTGCACATTTCCTCAACAAAAGTGTAGACGAATCAATATAGAGCGACTTTAGGGCGTTACTGCGAACTGCTATCAGATTGCCTCGCAGGCTTCAACGGACTCGCTGAGGACGGGCCTCCTGGCTGCGCACTTTTTATACAGGACGATTAAAAGTTGCTCGAAAAAGAATCAGCGCCTACAATTTTTTTTGCTTCTTGCTCTACGTCAGTTTACTTACTAAAAGTAATGGGTAGTATGTACGCCGGCTGTTTCCTCACTCTGAGGTGATAGCTATTTAATAGAAAGTCCTTGAAGGGGAACACGATGAACAACGTTCTGAAATTCTCTGCTCTGGCTCTGGCCGCAGTTCTGGCTACCGGTTGCAGCAGCGTATCGAAAGAAACCGAAGCACGTCTGACTGCTACCGAAGACGCAGCAGCTCGCTCCCAAGCTCGTGCAGACGAAGCTTACCGTAAAGCTGATGAAGCTCTGGCTGCTGCTCAAAAAGCACAACAGACTGCTGACGAAGCTAACGAGCGTGCTCTGCGCATGCTGGAAAAAGCTAGCCGCAAGTAATAGTCCTTCGGGATTGTTATCAAGCCGATCCGTTTTTTGGGTCGGCTTTTTTATTGCCCGGCATTCGTCCAGGCAATAAAAAACCCGCCGCAGCGCTGAGGCTACGACAGGTTCCTGACAGGCCTACTGCAGCTCGACCGGCGTGCTCGAGACCATCGGCGCAGCGCCGCTCGGTACGGCAATTTCTACCGGCAGGCCATCTTCAGCGGCGACCACATCGCGCACCACATCCCAATTCATGCGCATGTTGCTGGTGATGTCTTCACGCTTGAGCATCGCGTTGATCACCGCGGTGTGCTTGTCCACCACCGACGGATTGCCCTTGTCATCAATTGGCGTATGCGCTTCCAGATAAACCTTGCCGCCGCTCATGCCGAACTTGTACGGATCATTGAGGATGCGCACCGAAGTCCCCACCGGCACCATGCTGGCCATTTCCAATACGTTGTTGTTGAACATCCGGAAGCAGCCATGGCTGGTACGCATGCCGATGCCGAACTTCTTGTTCGAACCGTGGATCAGGTAGCCAGGGGTGCCCAGGGTGAACTTGAACGGCCCCAGCGGGTTGTCCGGACCGGCCGGGACCACGTTAGGCAACGGGTCGCCATCGGCGGCGTGTTCAGCCTTGATCGAAGCCGGTGGGGTCCAGGTCGGGTTTGGGGTCTTGGCCACGATGCTGGTATGGGCAATCGGCGAGCCCCAACCCTCGCGGCCGATACCCAGCGGGAAGGTGTAGACCACGTTGCGGCCTTTGGGGAAGTAGTACAACCGGTACTCGGCCAGGTTGATCACGATGCCTTCACGTGGCCCCGGCGGCAGGATGAAACGGGTTGGCAGGATGATTTCGGTGCCGGCACCCGGCAGCCAGGGATCGACGCCCGGGTTGGCCGCGACCATTTCCAGGTAGCCCAGATCATAGGTGGTACCCAGGTCAGCGAAAGTGTCTTCGTACTTGGCCTTGATCACCTGCACCTGGCCGACGATATCCTCGCCCGGCGGCGGCAGAGGCAGCTCCAGCGCTGCAACGGGACCCGCCACGCACAAGGCGGCAAGTGACAGGCAACGGGCGACAGCGGGAAAGCGCGACAACATCCGGAAAATCCTTTGCATGGTCGACGGAAAGATTAAAGGCGCGATTGTACACCGACGCTCATGCAATCGGGGAGCCGGGCGACAGTCCGCCCGTCATGGGAACTAGAGTTCGAAACGCAGTTCCGGCCAGATCGGCGAAGTGCCGCGCTTTTGCGATTCGAGGATCGCCCGGCACAGCGAGCACAGACGCTGGTCCTGGAACACCCGACGGTCCACGCTCGACCAGCGTGGCTGCGCAGGCAGCAAGGTGCCACACAGGGTACGGTCGGCAGAGCCCCCTAACTCCAGTTGACGCGTCACCAGATGCACCCGGACTTCCTGGCAGGCGAACAGATCCAGCTGCTCGTCAGGCTCGATCAGTTGGTAGGCAAACAGGGACCAGGCGGGACGCGGCATCGGGGGCTCCAGATCAGGGGGGCGCCACATTAGCCGAAAGCCCGTCGCTAGAAAAGCGTCAAAGCAGTGGTTTTAGCGTTGGCCAGACATTTTCCAGCATCTGGTCCTGGGCCCCGGCCGCCGGGTGGATACCATCGGCCTGCATCAGCTCGGGCTTGCCGCCGACGCCCTCGAGGAAAAACGGCACCAGCGGGACTTTTTTCTCGCTGGCCAGGGTGTCGTAGACCTGAGCGAATGCCTGGGTGTAACGCGGGCCATAATTGGGCGGCAGTTGCATGCCCAGCAACAGCACCTTGGCGCCACTCTCTCGCGACTGATCAATCATCGATGCAAGATTTTGTTGCAATTGTGTTGGCGGCTGTCCGCGCAGGCCGTCATTGCCTCCCAACTCAAGGATTACCAACTCCGGCTTATGGGCTGCAAGCAGCGCCGGCAGCCGCGCCTGGCCACCGGCACTGGTGTCGCCGCTGACGGACGCATTGATCACCGTATCGTCGTAACCCTCGTCGCGCAGCCGCTGTTCGAGCAGCGCAACCCAGCCCTGCCGGGTATCCAGGCCGAAAGCCGCGCTGATACTATCGCCAACGATCAGGACAGTACCCGCCGCTGCGTTCTGGGCCATGCACATCAGGGCCAGGCCAGCACTCAAAAACCACACACGCATCGGACTCTCCATGGGCGCAAGCATTCTCACTGCGCGGAACCTTAGCAAAGTGGTTCCCAGCGCGGAAGGTGAACTGACCATCCTGCACCAACTCAGCCTCGAACTGAACAAGGGCGACAGCCTGGCCATTGTCGGCAGCTCCGGTTCCGGCAAGTCCACCCTGCTCGGCCTGCTGGCCGGACTGGACCTGCCCAGCAGTGGTGAAGTCACCCTGGCGGGCCAGGCCCTGAGCCAACTGGACGAAGACCAGCGTGCACGCATCCGAGCCGAACATGTCGGTTTCGTCTTTCAGTCGTTCCAACTGCTCGACAGCCTCAATGCCCTGGAAAATGTCATGTTGCCGCTGGAGCTCGACGGCCGCAAAGACGCCCGCGAGCGCGCCACCGAGTTGCTGCGCCGGGTCGGCCTGGGCAAACGCCTGAGCCATTCACCGCGCCAACTGTCCGGCGGAGAGCAACAACGGGTGGCCATTGCCCGGGCCTTTGCCGCCGAGCCTGATGTGCTGTTCGCCGATGAACCCACCGGCAACCTCGACACCCACACCGGCGAGCACATCAGCGACCTGCTGTTCGAATTGAACAAGGAAAGCGGCACGACCCTGGTGCTGGTGACCCACGACGAGCGCCTGGCCCATCGTTGCCACCGCCTGATCCGCCTTGAAGCCGGCCTGATGGTCGCCCCCCTGGAGCCTTGATGGCACGTTTGCCGCTGTTGCGCCTGTTCAGCCTCGCCATCCGCCAATTGCTGCGCGATGCCCGCGCCGGCGAACTGCGGGTCCTGTTCTTCGCGCTCGTGGTGGCCGTAGCGGCCAGCACCGCCATTGGCTACTTCGGCGCCCGCCTCAACGGGGCGATGCTGTTGCGCGCCACCGAATTCCTCGGCGCCGACTTGCTCCTTGAGGGCAGCTCACCTGCCCGTTCGGAGCAAATAGAAGGCGGCAAGACCCTAGGCCTGCAGCATGCGCAAGTCGTCGAGTTCTCCAGCGTCATCGCCACCGACAAGGGCATCCAACTGTCGAGCATCAAGGCGGCCGACAGCGCCTACCCTCTGCGTGGCCAACTGAAAAGCGCACCCGAGCCATTTGCCCCGGAGCAACCCGGTGGTGGTCCGCAGCCGGGTGAAGCCTGGGTCGAGGCACGCCTGCTCACCGCGCTGGACCTGCACATTGGCGACAGCATCGACGTCGGCATGAAATCCCTGCGCCTGACCCGAGTGCTGACGTACGAGCCTGATCGAGCCGGCAACTTCTATAGCCTCACGCCGCGCGTGATGATCAACCTCGCGGACCTGGACGCCACCGGCGTGGTCCAGCCCGGCAGTCGCGTGAGCTACCGCGAACTGTGGCGCGGCAACGCCACGGCCCTGGAAACCTACCGGCAACAGGTCACCCCCGCACTGGCGGCCAACCAGCGCCTGCAGGACGCTCGCGACGGCAATCGACAAATTGGCGGCGCCCTTGGCAAGGCCGAGCGCTACCTGAACATGGCGAGCCTGGTGGCAGTGTTGCTGGCCGGGGTTGCGGTCGCGCTCTCGGCAAGCCGCTTCGCGACCCGGCGTTTCGACGCCAGCGCGCTGTTGCGCTGCCTTGGCTTGTCGCGCCGGGAAACCTTGCTGCTGTTTACCCTGCAACTGGCCGTGCTGGGCCTGCTAGCCAGCATCAGCGGTGCCGTCATCGGCTGGGTCGCCCAACTGGGGCTCTTTGCCCTGCTGGGCCAGCTATTGCCCAGCGACGTCCCACCAGGCGGCCTGCTTCCCGCCATCGCCGGGATCGGCACCGGGCTGGTGGCTTTGGCCGGTTTTGCCCTGCCACCTTTAGCCGCTCTCGGCCGCGTACCGCCGCTGCGGGTATTGCGTCGCGACATGCTGCCCATTCCCTCAAGCACCTGGATGGTTTATGGCGCCGCCCTGGCCGCGCTCGGCCTGATCATGTGGCGCCTGAGCCTGGACCTGGTACTGACTTTCGCATTGCTAGGCGGCGGAGTGATTGCCGCACTGGTGCTAGGTGGATTATTGCTGCTGGTGCTCAAGAGCCTGCGCCGCCTGTTGGCGCGCGCCTCCCTCCCGTGGCGCCTGGGCCTGGGCCAACTGCTGCGCCATCCGCTGGCGGCAGCGGGGCAATCCTTGGCGTTCGGCCTGATTCTGCTGTCGATGGCATTGATTGCCCTGCTGCGGGGCGAGCTGCTGGACACCTGGCAAAACCAGCTGCCGAAAAATGCTCCCAATTACTTCGCGCTGAATATTCTGCCGGCTGAGAAGCAGGCGTTTACCGAGCGCCTGGTCAACCTCTCGGCGCAATCGGCGCCGCTGTATCCAGTGGTACCGGGACGCCTGATCAGCATCAATGGCGAACCGGTGCGCGGCATCGTCAGCAAGGACAGCGAAGGCGACCGAGCCATTCAACGCGACCTGAGCCTGACCTGGGCTGCCGACTTGCCATCGGGCAACGCCATCACCGAAGGCAACTGGTGGTCGGCACAACCCGAAGACGGCATTCCCGGTGTTTCAGTCGAGGGCAAAGTCGCGGCGAGCCTCAAGCTCAAACTCGGCGATCATCTGGTGTTCACTGTCGCCGGGGTCAACCGCGAGGCCAGGGTCACCAGCCTGCGCAGCATCAACTGGGACAACTTCCAGCCGAACTTCTTCATGATCTTCCAACCCGGCACCTTGAAGGATCTGCCGGCAACCTACCTGACCAGCTTTTACCTGGCAGCCGGTCACGATCAGCAAATCGTCGAGCTGTCGCGGGCGTTTCCCGCGGTGACCATCCTGCAGGTCGAGGCGCTGCTGGCGCAATTGCGCAGTATCCTGGCGCAAGTGACCCTGGCGGTGGAGTACGTGCTGCTGTTCGTTTTAGCCGCGGGCATGGCCGTGCTGTTTTCCGGCTTGCAGGCGACGCTGGACGAGCGCATTCGCCAGGGCGCGCTACTGCGGGCGCTAGGTGCGGAGCGGCATCTGCTGGTCAAGGCTCGGCGGATCGAATTCGGCTTGCTCGGTGCGGTCAGCGGTTTGCTGGCGGCACTGGGATCGGAACTGGTCAGCCTGGTGCTGTATCGCTTCGCCTTCGATCTGCCCTGGCAGCCCCATCCCTGGTTGCTCGTGTTACCGGTAATCGGCGCCGTGCTGGTCGGCGGCGCCGGTGTGTTCGGCACGCGACGAGCATTGAACGCCAGCCCGCTGACAGTCCTGCGCGAGGGTTGATAGACTCGATGCTTTCCCCACACAAGAAACCGCAATGAGCCGTTACCGCCCTCCTCGTCCTGCCGGCACTGCCCTGATCACACCCGAAGGCGAAGCGCGGATGCGTGCCGAGTTCCATGAGCTCTGGCACGTGCGTCGGCCCCAAGTGACCCAGGCCGTCAGCGAAGCCGCAGCCCAGGGTGACCGCTCGGAAAATGCCGAATACACCTACGGCAAGAAGATGCTGCGCGAGATCGACAGCCGGGTGCGCTTTCTCACCAAGCGCCTGGAAGCGCTCAAAGTGGTCAGCGAAAAACCCAGCGACCCGAACAAAGTTTATTTCGGCGCTTGGGTGACCATCGAGGATGAGCAGGGCAAGGAGTCACGCTATCGCATCGTTGGCCCGGACGAACTGGACCTCAAGCAAGGCCTGATCAGCATCGACTCACCGCTGGCGCGAGCCTTGATTGGTAAAGCGCTGGATGCGGAAGTGCGGGTGCAGACACCGGAAGGCGAGCAGTTCGTCTACATCACCGCGATCGACTACCCCTGACATTCAGCGGCGAGCAATCAAACCCTGACGGGCCACACGCACCAATTGCGTGATCACTTCGCCGGCCTCTTCGGCAGAGGGCGACTGGATCACCGCGAGATCGAAACTGTCGCTGGCAAAGCGCGCCAGTGACTCACCGTCTTCGACGAACTGGATCAGGAAGGCCGCCGGGCCATTGTTGCGCCGTGGCCAACCGTCCAGATAACGCAACAGCGTCGGCTGGTGATTACCGCCAAGCAGGATTTTCGGGTTGCGTTGAGTCAAATGGGCCGTGATCGGCGCGGGACGTACTGGCGGGTGTAGTGCATTCATTATGTCGTGTCTCTGCCCCAGAGGTCTGCATGGCAGGTGAGAGGCAACACCGAACCAGCGCTTTAGCGGTATTTCGAAGCTTGCTGCAGCTTCTGACGGCAACGGATAGGTCACCTGGCGCCCCGCAAGTAGCTGTTTAAATCGGCGCATGACAATATCCTAGAGAAGCTGACCGGACAGTGTCAAGAATCGCCAATAACAAAAAAGGCCCGCACAATGCGGGCCTTAGCCTTGAGCCAGAGCACTTAGCCAACGATGGCACGGTCTACCGACAACTTGCCGGCCCCTTCCACCAGCACCGCGATACTGCCGCCCAGTAATGCCAGCGCAAACTCGTAGCCGTTGTTGACCATGAACAGGCCGTTACTGATGTGCACCGAGAAGATCGCCACCAGGGACAAGACCGTCAGCCCCAGGGCGGCCGGGCGCACCAGCAGGCCGATGATCAACGCCAGTCCGGCAAAGAATTCGGTCCCGCCGGCCAGGATCGCCATCAACTGGCCCGGGGCCAGGCCAATGCTTTCCATGTACTGCGCCGTCCCGGCAATCCCGTAGCCACCGAACAGGCCAAAGAGTTTCTGCGCGCCGTGGGCTGCGAAGATGATGCCGACGAAGAGGCGCACCACGGTGAGGCCGTAGCCGGCGCGAGTGGAAAGTACCTTGTTGATCATTGTGTTCATGCTCTGCCATCCAAGTGAGAGTGTGTTGGTTGGCCGCCATCATAAACAGTAAAATGAATGAGAAAAGCGCAAAAACCTCCGCAAACAAATCAACTTTTTCGATTACTTACGAGACACAACTTTCTGCGTCTGCGGCTCCAACGACTCTCGTTGCCGGTCATAGGCCAAGTAATACTTGTTCACGCTGTTCACGTAGCTGACCGGGCCCATTCCCACCTGCTCCATGGCAATGCGCTCGACCTGGAAGAACCACTGATTGGGATTCAAGCCGCGACGCCGGGCCTCGGCGCGCATGCCCTGGACCCGTTCCGGACCGATGTTGTAGGCGGCCAGGACAAACGCCATGCGCTCACGCTCGTTGAGTTTGGGGCTGGCGAAAAACTTGCGGCGAATCAAGGCCAGGTACTTCGCTCCAGCCTGAACGTTGTTGTCCAAGGATTGAACATTGTTGACCCCGACCCGCTGCGCCGCAGACGGGGTAATTTGCATCAGTCCGGTCGGACCGCTGCCACTGCGGGCAGTGGGCTGCAACGCCGACTCCTTGAACGCCAGCGCCGCGAGATTAAGCCAGTCCATGCCTTGCTCCCGGGCGTGCTTTTGCAGGACGCTGCGCACCTTCTCCAGCCGTTGCCGGTCGGCGCGCGCCAGCGGATCGCGTACCTGATACAGGCGGCGATAGACCCGCAGGAAGGCCACGTCCTGGTCGGACGGCGGTTTGTAGGTGGTCAGGAAACGGTCGATGCTGGCTCGCAGCATCGACGCGTCGCGGCGTACGAACCAGTATTCCTCCCCCGGCTCACTGATCAGCACCTGACGATCGAAACGCAGTTTTGGCAGGATCTTGCCCCAGCGCTCGGCAATCGGTTGCTCGACAATGGTCAGGTGGAAAATCCCGCCCTGGACCATCTCCAGCACGTCCTCGACCGCCAGGCTCGGATCGACCCACTCGATGGTCACCGGTGGCAACTTGCGTAGCGCCAGTTTCTGGTTGATCTGATTGATTGCCTCGCCAGCGGCGCTCCCAGTGGGCAGCGCCAGGGTTTTGCCGGAGAGTTGCTCAAGCTTGGTATAGCGACGTTCGCCCTTGATCCCCACCAGCAGCAACGGCACGTTGCTGACAATCGGCTCACTGCTGCTGACCGCATGAATACTTTGCGCGTCGAGCAACTCACCCGGGGCTACCAGATCGCCTTCGCCGCGTTGCAGGGCGCCAAGCAGTTGATCTTTAGCCTTGGGAATAATCTTCAGGGAGATTTCCTGGCCATCCCGGGCATGGCCATTGAGGTACTGCTCGAAAGCGCGCAGACGATGGTATTCCATGCCGATGCTCTGGCCCTGGACTTCTGCGGAACTGTTGCGGCTCTGATTGACCAGCACCCGCAGCACGCGGCTGGCGCGGATCTGCGCCAAGTCACGAACCTTGGCCGACGGCAGCGCTTCCACTGGCCCGGCCAGCCGCGCCTGCGCCGGAAACGGCAGCAGCATCGACAAGCACAGCACGAGTAAAACCTGGAGTCGCGTCATCCGTTCTCCGGAAAGAATACTGTCCCACTGCCGGAAAAAATCGGCAGAAGGTCGACAGAAACAGAGCGCCTGGAGCGCTGGCAACGAGCGGAGGCAGGAGCAACGACGGAAGACAAATCCGACGCGGCGCACTGCCGGCATCAAAAGACAGCTTTAACTCTTTGTAGTTCTTGGTTTTTCTTATAAATCTACAGCTCTGCTATGCTTTCCGGCCGCAGACCCAGGGTAGCACCATGCAACTCATCGATATCGGCGTCAACCTGACCAACCCCAGTTTCGCCGACAAACACCAGGCGGTACTTGATCGCGCCTACACCGCCGGCGTCTGCCAATTGGTGCTCACCGGCACCAGTGTCGAGGGCAGTGAACAAGCCCTGGAACTGTGCCAGCAACTGGATGAAGGCGGCCAGCGCCTGTTCTCTACCGCCGGCATTCATCCTCACAGCGCCAGCGACTGGAATGCCGACAGCGCCCGGCACCTGCGCGACTTGCTCAAGCAACCGAGCGTGCGCGCCGTGGGTGAATGCGGGCTGGATTTCAATCGCGATTTTTCGCCACGCCCGCAGCAGGAGAAAGTCCTCGAAGAACACCTGGCATTGGCGGTTGAATTGCAACTGCCGGTGTTCCTCCACGAACGCGATGCCAGCCAGCGCCTGCTGGAGATCCTGCGGGACTTCCGCGACCGCCTGCCCGCCGCCGTGGTGCACTGTTTCACCGGTGAAAAGAAAGCCCTGTTCAGCTACCTGGATCTGGACCTGCACATTGGCATCACCGGCTGGATCTGCGACGAACGCCGTGGCACCCACTTGCACCCACTGGTGCGCGAGATTGCCCGTGGTCGTCTGATGCTGGAAAGCGATGCGCCTTACTTGCTGCCGCGCAGCCTGCGCCCCAAGCCGAAGAATGGCCGCAATGAGCCGGCTTACCTGACTGAGGTCCTGCGAGAAGTGGCGCTGCATCGGGGCGAAAGCATCGAAGATCTTGCAACCCATAGCACTGCATGCGCACGGGCTTTTTTCGCTTTGCCTACGCTTGCCGATAGCGACTCTTGACCCATATCAAGACACAGCGTCTCTCATAGCGGCACAATGATGGCACCTTGCCAATGTTGTTTCCGCTATCAGAGAAGACCTCCATGGGTGCCTGGCTTAGCAATATCTCGCTGAAGTACAAATTCTGGGCGGTCAATGCCGTCGCCTTCGTCACCACCCTGCTCCTGGTGCTGTACGCGGTGCAGCTTGAGCAACAGGCTCGCCATCAGGCGGCACGCCAGGGTGCCGAGGCACAGGCGCAGTTGATCCGTCACTGGCCCGCCGATCAAGCGTTGCCGAAATCCGACTCACTGCTGAGCTACGGATCGGAGCAAATTCCAACCCTGAACCAACAGCCCTTGCCCCAACTGAGCCAGGCCAGCGGCTGGGTACCGCTCAACTCCATGCCGGTGTTTGGCCGCGACCTGCTGATCGGCGCCGAAGTCGTGCCCGGTGCTGAGGGTCAGCGCACGGCCGTACTGGCCTACGGCCCCAGCTTGACCCAGGTCTTCAGCGACCGCTTCATGAACTATGCGCTGGCCGTGTTGATCCTGATGCTGGCCATGCTCGGCGCATCGCAGTTGTTGATCCGCTTTTTGCTCAGCCAACTCAACACCCTCAAGGATGTGATGCTGCACGTGGAGAAAACCGGCGACCTGGCGGCTCGCGTACCGCTGTCCTGCGCCGATGAAGTGGGTCAGATGGCCAGCGCCTTCAACGCCATGCAGGCCGGCTATCAACGGGTCGTAACCACAGTGGCCGACACCGCACGCCAACTCGATATTGGCGCCGCACGCCTGGCCAGCAGCATGAACGACGTGCGTCATGGCATGCTCGGTCAACAAAGCGAGACCGACCAGGCCGCCACGGCGATCAACGAAATGTCCGCCACGGTTCATCACATTGCCCAACACGCGGGCGCCACCCGTGATCTGTCGCAAACCGCCGACAACCTCGCAGGCAGCGGCCAGCAAGTGGTCAGCCGGGTGCAGGACTCGATCGCCGGGCTGTCCACCGGTGTGCAACAGACCGCCGAGATGATCCAGCGCCTGGCCGAGGACAGCCAGAAAATCAATGGCGTGGTCAGCGTGATTCACAGCATTGCCGAGCAGACCAATCTGCTGGCCCTCAACGCCGCCATCGAAGCCGCCCGCGCCGGCGAAATGGGCCGCGGCTTTGCAGTGGTCGCCGATGAGGTGCGTAACCTGGCCAAGCGCGTGCAGAGTTCCACCGACGAAATCACCCGGATGATTTCAGCGCTGCAGGCCGGGACCCGCGACGCCGTGGATTTCATGCAGGAGAGTTCGTTCAAAGCCGACGACTGCGTGCAGCAGGCGCAGGAAGCGGGAAGCGCGCTGGCAAAAATCACTGGCGCCGTGGCACAGATGCGGGAAAGCAATACCCAGATCGCGGTGGCCGCCGAGCAGCAGAGCCAGGTTGCCGAAGAGATGAATCGCGCGGTGGTGAGTATTCGCGATGTAACCGAGGACACCGTGCAGCAGACCGTGGATTCGGCGACCACCAGCCACGAGCTTGCGACCTTGGCCGGCCAACTGAACAAGGCGATCGGCCAGCTCAAGCTTTAACTGAAAGGCCCACTATCAACTCGATAGCCAACCTTGATTCGCCGGCCACCGCGGGCCGGCCTATTCTTCAACCATGTGTTTCACACGGATCGAGGAGTAGCTTCATGGGCAAACGTCACCCCAACCTTCCCGCCTGGCAATGGCGGGCCTACCCGAACAATCACCAGCACCCGACCAACCTGGTCCTGCATCTGATTGCCGTGCCGCTGTTTATCCTGGCGTTTCTGTTGATCGTGTCCGGCGTGTTCAGCCTGAGCTTCACCAACGTTGCGATTGGCATCATCGGGTTGCTCGCCGCACTGGGTCTGCAGCGCCATGGGCACAGCCTGGAAGCGGAGGCGGCCGAACCTTTCAGTGATCGCAAGGACGCCCTCTCGCGCTTGCTGGTCGAGCAGTTCCTGACCTTTCCGCGCTATGTCCTCAGTGGCGGCTGGTGGCGCGCCTGGCGTGAGCGCCACCGCCGCTGAGCGGCATCAGGCGAAGATCGTCACCGTCTGCCGGCTCAAAGCAATCAACTTGCCCTCGGCACTCCACAGTGCCGCCGCGGCGTGCCCGTAACCATCGCGGGCATGCTCGGTGGTGACGCAGTACTTGCACCAGTCCAGCGTACTGAGCTCGAGCAACGGCTGGACGAATTCGATGGTCCAGGTCAGGGTGCTGCCGGCTGCGGGCTTTTTCAGGTGCGGCAACAGCGCCGGTGGCCAGGCGTCGACCAGCGCCAGGATGCAGGCTTCGCTGAGCGGTTGCGCTTCGACTTCATTGCGCAATCGAACCCAGCCGCCCATTTCCCGCGAAGTGTTGCCGGTAAACGGTAAGCCGCCGATGCTCCAGCGCATCGCCAGATGGCGCATGAATTCGGGCGTCACTCCCGGGATGTACGGCAACTCCTGGCAATCGTCCCAATGCTTCATTTGCGGCGCAGGAGCGGCCGCGATCTCGACTTCGGAAGCACGCGAGGCACCGAAGCTGCCCTGTACCAGCGTGACCACCTGGCCATCTTGCATGGCGCGTCCCAGTACCTGACTCACGGCCTTGCCTTCGCGCAGCACCTCCACTTCAAACTGAATCGGCACGTCGGGCGCGGCCGGTCCGACGAAGGTGATCGCCAGCGAGCGCACCGGGCGATCCGCCGGGACCCTGGCACGCATGGCTTCGTACTGCAGAGCCGCGACCAGGCCGCCAAAACTGGCGCGTCCCTGGCTCCATTGGGCAGGGATCACCAACCCGGCAGGTGAGCGCCGAACCGCATCGATCAATTCTGAAAAGCGCATGGAAACCTCGGAACAGGGCGTAGGAATTGTCCGATCTTACCCAGCCCGAAGGCTCTACACAGCACCTGTTTAGGCCAAAGTGACTGACAGATACGCCGCCGCTTCAAGATTTGAAGCAGGCCGCACTCAACTTGTCGAGCACCCGATCAGCGCGCTCCTGTGCCTCAAGCATGGTCTGCTGCCAGACCGCAACGCAGGGCACCAAGTCCGATTCGTGCTCGACACGCGCCAGCCATTGCCAGCAATCATGCCAGTCGCCCAGGGCACTTTGCGCCGCCTTGAGCCGCGGCATGGCGGCGGCCGGCAAACGGTCAAGTTCGGGGTAGGCTTCGATGGCGTACCGCACACGCTTGATCAGCAGGCGCAGGCGATGCCGATCATGGGCTGGGTCATGGAGGGTCCGGTCGAGGGTTTTCCATTGTTTGGCCAGGCGCTTTTCGATACGCCCGCGCAAGCCCTTGAGCAACCCCTGGCGTTGGGAGGCTCGCAAAAAGCGTGGGAACACATCGAGCACCATCAGCAATTGCGACAGTTGAGCGCTGTCCGCTACTTCGGGAAAGGCCGTGGCCATTTGCCGAATCCGCTGCTCGGCCGCTTGCATATGCCCCTGCTCGAGCAGATAGGCGGCCAACACTTCACGATCGCGCAGCGGCGTGGTCAGTTCGCCGACGCTCGCCGCCGCTGCTTCCAGTTGCTCGACCCCGGGCAAGCCACGCAAGGGCCGTAACAGGCTGCGCAAGCGGCGAACCGTGGTGCGTAAATCGTGCAAAGCCTCTGGGTCGGTCCTGGCACTCAAGCGCGCCTGACACGCCAGTAATCGCACCTGCACGCCCAGCACCTGAGCCACCAACCGATCAACCAACACTGACATACCGAACTCCACACTCAACCTTCACCCCATTGCACCCATGATCGGCACAACTCCAGACACCGGTATTGCCCCGGATCAACCGGAACTCAACGACCGGCGCGGGATTCGCGAATGTAGAAGCGCGCTTTCTCAGCCTTGTTGCTGCAACCTTCAAAGGCTTCGAATTGCTGCTGGGTCTTGGCGCCGGTCAGCAGCGACAGGGCCTTGGAATAACTCACGGTGCCGGCAAATCCTTCGGCCTTGGCCAAGTCCAGTTCTTTCCAGGCGGCATCCAGTTGGCTGGCGCAGCTATCGCGATAGGCGGTCTTTCCTGCGCAACCGGCCAACAGCAACGCAACCAATGGCAGACAAATCCATGCTTTCATCAAAGACACCTCAAGGTAGAAAAACAATCGTGCTGGGTATGACGGTCAACGCGAGCAAAAGTGCCTTGCCTGAGCGTTGGAAACAATAGCGCCGGCGAGAATACCCATCTGCCGTCATGCAGTGTCGAAAAAACGGCATGAACGAGTCAGTGTGATTGAAGCACGCCCCCGAAAAGGTGCATTGTTAAAACCTGCTTGGGCAAGGAACACCTACATGAAGAAGCGCGTCGCACTGGTACTCGGCTCCGGTGGCGCCCGGGGTTATGCCCATATCGGGGTCATCGAAGAAATTGAACGACGCGGCTACGACATTGCCTGTGTCGCTGGCTGCTCCATGGGGGCCGTGGTGGGCGGCATCTACGCGGCTGGCAAACTGAACGATTACCGTGACTGGATTGAAAGCCTGGATTACCTCGATGTCCTGCGCCTGGTGGACGTCAGTTTTCGTCTGGGTGCTATACGGGGTGAAAAAGTTTTCGGGCAGATCCGCAAGATTGTCGGCGAGATCAACATTGAAGAGCTGCGCATCCCTTACACCGCCGTAGCCACCGACCTGACCAACCAGCAGGAAATCTGGTTCCAGGAAGGCTGCCTGCACCAGGCCATGCGTGCCTCGGCGGCGATTCCCAGCCTGTTCACCCCGGTGATGCAGGGCAACCGCATGCTGGTGGATGGCGGCCTGCTCAATCCCTTGCCGATCGTGCCGGTGGTGTCGAGCCATTGCGACCTGATCATCGCGGTCAATCTCAATTCGACCAACCAGAAACACTACCAACTGCCAGTGATCCAGCGTCCGGCAGCCTTCAAAAGCCGCTTCGACAGCCTGCTCAACTCTCTCGGCTCGCATATGCCGTTCCGCCGCAAACAGGCCGAGCAACTGCTTTTGCTGGAACAGGAAGCACTGCGCAGTGAAGCCGCGGAGTTCAACCCCTGGATCGAGCCCGCCGAACCCGAAGCCCAGCAACCGGCCAACGGTCCGGAAAACGAAGGTGCGCCAAAGTCGGCCACCGGCTCGTTTATCATCGATAACGTCGGCCCCGCCTCATTGCTGGACCTGATCAACCAAAGCTTTGAGGTGATGCAAACGTCCCTGGCGCAGTACAAGATCGCCGGTTATCCACCGGACGTCCTGATCAACGTGCCGAAACGGGTCTGCCGGTTTTTCGAGTTCTACAAGGCGCCGGAGTTGATCGCCCTGGGACGTGAGATTGCGCGGGACACCCTGGACCGCTACGAGAATGAGCGCGACTGATCTGCAAAGAACAATGGTTCACGTCTCGCTGAGCAAGCGATAGCCCACACCCGCCTCGGTCAGAATGAACCGCGGCCGGGTGGGATCATCTGCCAGTTTCTGGCGCAGATGCCCGACGACGATGCGTAAATAGTGGCTGTCCTCGGTATGAGTAGGCCCCCAGATGTCCTTGAGCAGTTGCTGCTGGGTAATCACCCGGCCGGCGTGACGCGCCAGTTGCGCGAGTACCGCGTACTCCTTGCGGGTCAATGCGACATCGACCCCGTCGAGCTGCACTCGTCGATAGGCCAGGTCCACCGTCAATGGACCGAATTTCAGTGCCGCCTCCGGTGCCTCTGCGCCTGGTGCCTGGCGCAATAGCGCACGAATTCGGGCGAGGAACTCCTGAATACCGAACGGCTTGGTCACGTAATCGTTGGCGCCGCCATCCAGCGCCTCGACCTTCTGGCCTTCACTGGCGCGCACCGACAGCACCAGCACCGGCACCGTCGACCATTCGCGAAATTCGCGCAACACCTGTTGGCCGTCCATGTCCGGCAAGCCCAGGTCGAGCACCAGCACGTCCGGTTTGTTCAGCGCCGCCAGGGCCAAGCCCTCGGCGCCGGTGCCCGCCTCCAGCACTTTGTAGCCCTGGGAGGCGAGGCTGATACGCAGGAATTTACGAATCTGCGGCTCATCATCAATGACCAGGATGGTCGCGGTCTGCGTCATGTATTCAATTCAGCTCAGGTTAGTGGCAAGAGAGTAGCGCAGCAGGCATCAGGCTTCACCCTCAAGCCCCGGTTGCTCCTGCAGGGGCAGGTGCAGAGTAATGCAGGTGCCCCGCGCTTGAATGCCACTGGCCACGCTGATCCGCCCGCCATGGGCACCGACCATGCCCTGGCAGATGGCCAGGCCCAGCCCGGTGCCCTGCCCGCCCCGATCACCCCGCGCCGCGGTGTAGAACATGTCAAAGATCTTGCTTCGTTCGTCCTTCGGAATCCCCGGACCTTCATCGCTGACCGAAAAAAACACTTCGCTGTCGCCAGCGCCCGCACTCACTTGCAAGCGGCCGTGGGTGGGAGAAAAACGCGCGGCGTTTTCCAGCACGTTGACCAGCGCCTGCTCGATCAACGCGGCGTGGACGAACAGCAGCGGCAACTCGCTCGGCACCTCGATGATCACCTGCAGCGGCGCCAGCACCGCGCGCAGTCGGTTGAGCGCACTGCCGACGATATCGGCCGGAGCCACCCAGTCGCGCGTAAGCTTCAGCGCACCATGCCCCAGGCGAGTCATGTCCAGCAGGTTCTGGATGTAGCGATCCAGTCGCTCGGCCTCATCGCGGGTGCCTTCGAGCAACTCTCGACGATCTTCCAGCGGGATAGCCTCGCCCAAGGCCAACAAACTGTCGATGCTGCCGCGCATGGAGGTCAATGGCGTGCGCAGATCGTGGGACACCGAGGCCAGCAAGGCGCTGCGCAACTGCTCGGTCTCGCCATGCAGGCGCGCGGCCTCCAGGTCCTCGGCCAGGCGGGCCCGGGCCAATGCCTGGGCCAATGGTTGGCTCAGTGCGGTCAGCAAGCGTCGGCGCTGGGCGCTGAACACCTCTCCCGCCTTGGGGCAAACACCCAGCAAACCCAGGGGACCGTCATCCACCGACAACGGCCACCACCACCAACGTCCGAAGGGCAACGTCCCGGTGCCCATGCCCGCCGGCTGATCGTGCTGCCAGGCCCAATCGGCGGCGGCGCGCTCGGCTTCATTGAACTGCAGCGGGCCGCCCGTCTCGACTTTCCAGCCGCCCTGCCCGTCCCGATTTACCAGGCACAGCTGCAGATCGTTCCAGCCCAGCAGGTGCTGCGCCGCGGCACTGACCACCGCCTGCCGATCGGTGGCCGCAGTCAGTTTGCGCGACAGATCGAGCAGTTCACTGGTTTCCTCCTGAGTATCGCGCAGCGCTTGCAATTGCCGGCGCTGACGTGCGGCGAGGTTGCCTGTGAGCGCCGCCATCAGCAGGAAAAACAATAGAGTCAGCACGTCCTCTTCACGCTGAATCGCGAAGGAGAAATTCGGCGGGATGAACAGAAAATCGTAGGTCAGGAAAGACAGCACCGCACACACCAGCGCCGGCCCCAGACTGCTGCGCACCGCCACCAGCAATACGGCGGCCAGAAACACCAGGGAGATGTTCGGCAGCGGCAACACACTCGACACGGCCCAGGCCAGGGCGCTGGCCAGCACCGTCGCCACCGGTGCCAGAGCGTAATCGAACCACACCAGCGACTGCACCGGACGCTGGCGCGGCTGATGTTGTTCTTCGTCGCTGTCCAATACGTTGATTTCCAGGCCACGGGCATTGCGCAACAACCGTGAAGCCAGTCCACCGCCGAACAGCCGGCGCCGCAGACGCGGCTGGGACTGACCGACCAGCACCAAGCTGGCGCGCCGTTCGGCAGCATGCTGGATCAAGGTTTTCGCCACCTCACCCGCCCGCAGCAACACCACTTCGCCGCCCAACCGTTCGGCCAGTTGCTGGGCGCTTTGCAGGCGCAGCCGCGCCTGCTCATCGCGTACGCTGCCGTTGTCCACATGCACCAGGCTCCAGGGCAAATGCCGACGCTGCGCGACGCGACTGGCATGGCGTACCAGGCGCTCGGCCTGGGCATCGCCGTCGACCCCCACCAGCAAACGCCCGCGCACCGCCGGCGCCGCCTGGCCCAATTGCCGATAGCCGCGACTGAGGTCATCATCGACCTGCGCCGCCGCCGTCTGCATCGCCAGTTCGCGCAGCGCAGTGAGATTGGTCTGCGTGAAGAACGCGTCGATCGCCGCCCGCGCCTGCTCGGGCACGTACACCTTGCCATCACGCAAACGCTCCAGCAGCTCACGGGGTGGCAAGTCGATCAGCAACAGTTCATAGGCCTCCTGCAACACCCAATCGGGCAGGGTTTCGCGCACCTGCACGCCGGTTATGCCGCGCACCTGATCATTGAGGCTTTCCAGGTGCTGCACGTTGACCGTGGTATAGACGTCGATCCCGGCGGCCAACAGTTCCTGAATATCCTGCCAACGCTTGGCATGTCGACT
This sequence comes from Pseudomonas sp. Pse1, assembly GCF_024519635.1. Classification (NCBI taxonomy): domain Bacteria; kingdom Pseudomonadati; phylum Pseudomonadota; class Gammaproteobacteria; order Pseudomonadales; family Pseudomonadaceae; genus Pseudomonas; species Pseudomonas sp. Pse1. The sequence goes on along the minus strand of NZ_JALJRO010000005.1, from coordinate 233,761 downwards.
GCCGGGGGCATTGCTGTGGGCCAACTCGTCCACCAGTACCAGCTTCGGCTTGGCCAGCATCAGGCCATCGAGGTCCATTTCCTCCAACTGTACGCCACGGTATTCGCTGCGCAGCAATGGCTGCTGCGGCAAGCCGGCGAGCAAGGCCTCGGTTTCAGCACGGCCGTGGGTTTCCACCACGCCCGCAATGACTGTCACGCCCTGGCGCAAGAGGCTGTGGGCGGCTTGCAGCATGGCGTAGGTTTTGCCCACTCCTGGAGCGGCCCCCAGGAATACCTTGAGTCGGCCGCGCCCCTCGCGGGGTAAATCAGCCAGCAATGCGTCGGCGCGGCCGGAATCACTCATCGGGAACTCTCTTTGTTCGAATTAACGGATCCATCAACAGCTACAACCTTTCCAAAGCCCTGTTCAATTCCAGCACATTCACCACTGGCGGGCCTACCAGCGGCCGCTCTATATGCGCCTCGAGCAACTGTTGCAGAGTGGCCTGCGAGAGGTTGCGAGCAGCGGCAACCCGCGCCAGTTGATAGGCAATCGCCTCAGGTGGCAAGTGCGGATCCAGGCCGCTGCCGGAAGTGGTCAGCAAGGCCAGCGGCACCGGCCCCTGTCCTGCAACCTGCTGCTGAGTGGCCGCCTCGATCACTCGCGTGGCCAATGCCGGATTACTCGGAGCGAGGTTGCTGGCGCTGCTGGAAACGGTAGCAAACCCACCCGCTGACGGCCGTGGATGAAACCAGGCATCACCGACGAAATCCTGGGCGATCAGTGCCGAACCACGCACCTTGCCGTCCGCGTCCCGCAGCAGGCTGCCGTTGGCCTGCTCAGGAAAGGCAAGCTGGGCGATACCGGTCACCGCCAGGGGATAGGCGACGCCGGTGATCAGGGTCATCAGAAGCAGCAGGCTCAAGGCTGGGCGAATCATTGTGGACATGGCGAAACCCTCGAATCAGTTTGAGCGCCGCGCCCCCTGGCGCGGCACGCAGCGCTTACACCAGGTGCAGCGCGGTCAATAGCAGGTCGATCAGCTTGATCCCGGCGAACGGCACGACGATCCCGCCAACCCCGTAGATCAGCAGGTTGCGCCGCAGCAGATGGGCCGCACTCGCGGCCTGCACCCGCACACCACGCAGGGCCAGAGGAATCAGCGCGACAATAATCAGCGCGTTAAAGACGATGGCCGAAACAATCGCGCTTTGCGGGCTGCTCAAATGCATGATGTTGAGCACACCAAGCTGTGGATAAATCGAGGCGAACAGCGCCGGCAGGATCGCAAAGTACTTGGCCACATCGTTGGCGATGGAAAAGGTGGTCAGCGCCCCACGGGTCACCAGCAATTCCTTGCCGACCTGCACCACGTCCAGCAGCTTGGTCGGATCGCTGTCGAGGTCGACCATGTTCGCCGCCTCCCGTGCCGCCTGGGTGCCATCGTTCATCGCCATGCCGACATCCGCCTGAGCGAGCGCCGGCGCGTCGTTGGCACCGTCGCCACACATGGCAACCAGGCGGCCGTCATTTTGCTCGTGGCGGATGCGTGCCAGTTTTTTCTCCGGCGTCGCTTCGGCCAGGACATCGTCGACCCCCGCTTCGGCAGCAATCGCCGCTGCCGTCAAAGGGTTGTCGCCAGTGACCATGACCGTGCGAATCCCCAGCTTGCGCAGCTCGGCGAAGCGCTCGCGGATCCCGGGCTTCACCACATCCTTGAGATGGATCGCACCCAACAACTTGCCATCGGCACACACCAGCAGCGGCGTACCACCACTCTGGGCAATCCGCTCAATTTCCCGCGACATCGCCGGTTGCAGGTCGCCACGGCTCTGGCCGATGAAAGCCAGCAACGAATCCACCGCGCCTTTACGGAACACACGGCCCTGATAGTCCACACCGGATAACCGGGTTTCAGCACTGAAGGGCACGGCGGTCAGGGCGTCGGCGGTCGGCTCAGCCTGTGGATAAAGCCCACGCAAGTACTCGACGATCGATTTGCCTTCAGCCGTGTCATCGGCCAGCGAAGCGAACAATGCCCCCTCGGCGAGTTCCTTGGCAGTCACGCCGGGCGCGGCATAAATGGCCGAACAACGACGGTTGCCAAAGGTGATGGTGCCCGTCTTGTCCAGCAACAGCACATGCACGTCCCCCGCAGCCTCCACGGCACGGCCGGATTTGGCGATCACGTTGAGGCGCACCAGACGGTCCATGCCGGCAATACCGATGGCCGATAACAGGCCGCCGATGGTGGTGGGAATCAGCGTGACCAGCAGCGCCACGAGGAACACCAGCGGCAGGCTGCCATTGGCGAAGTGAGCGAAAGGCTGCAGGGTCACGACCACTACCAGGAAGATCATGGTCAGGCCGATCAGCAGGATATCCAGTGCGATTTCGTTGGGGGTTTTCTGGCGCTTGGCGCCTTCGACCAGGGCGATCATCCGGTCCAGCGTCGATTCGCCGGGGTTGGCGGTGATGCGCACCAGCAGCCAGTCAGACACCAGTCGCGTATTACCGGTGACCGCCGAACGATCACCACCCGACTCTCGAATCACCGGGGCCGACTCACCAGTGATCGCCGCTTCGTTGACGGCGGCAATCCCCTCGATGACCTCGCCGTCCCCCGGGATCATTTCCCCGGCTGCAACCCGCACCACATCACCTTTGCGCAGGCTGGTGGCGGGCACCACCTGAAAACTGCCATCGGCCTGCTTGCGCCGGGCGCTGAGGCCTTCGCTCCCGGCCTTGAGACTGTCAGCCCGAGCCTTGCCACGACCCTCGGCGAGAGCTTCGGCAAAGTTGGCGAACAACACGGTAAACCACAGCCACAGGGCAATTTGCGCCGCGACCAGGGTCGGCACCGCAGTGTCCGGGACCAGGCACAACAGGGTGGTGAGTATCGCGGTCAATTCGACTACCAGCATCACCGGTGAACGCTTCAACTGCCGAGGATCAAGCTTGACGAAGGCTTGCACCAGTGCCGGCCGCCACAGGGCCGAGATCGCGGTGTTGGGTTGCGCCGGCGCCTTGGCGGCGGCGGCTTTGGTTGCGGGCATGTTCATCATCCAGCTCCAGAAAAAGAGGCTCAGAAGCCCAGGCTCAGGTGTTCAGCGATGGGACCCAGCGCCAGGCTCGGCAGGAAGGTCAGGCCGCCCACCAGCAAAATGGTCACGGTCAACAGCGTCACGAACAGCGGACCATGGGTCGGGAAACTGTTCTGGCCAATCGGCGCGGTCTTTTTCAGCGCCAGGCTGCCCGCCAGTGCCAACACTGGAAGGATGTAACCGAAGCGTCCAATCAACATCCCCAGACCGAGCATCAGGTTGTGGAAGGGCGTGTTGGCGCCCAGCCCGGCGAAGGCCGAACCGTTATTCGCGCTGGCCGAGGTGTAGGCATAGAGCAATTGGCTGAAACCGTGAGGGCCGGGGTTGCTGATGGTCGCGGCCGGACCTGGCAGACTCGTTGCCAAGGCACCCAGCACCAGTACACCCAACGGCATCACCAGCAGCGTCACCACGAGCAACTGTACTTCCCTGGCCTGCAGTTTCTTGCCTAGGTACTCGGGGGTTCGGCCAATCATCAGCCCGGCAAGAAACACCGCGATCAGCACGTTGAGCAACATCCCATAGAGGCCTGCACCCACCCCGCCGAAAATCACTTCGCCGACCATCATGTTGACCAGGGACACCATGCCGCTCAACGGATTGAGGCTGTCGTGCATGCCGTTGACCGAACCATTGGAGGCTGCCGTGGTGGTCACTGACCAGAGCACCGTGCCTGTGGTGCCGAAGCGCGCTTCTTTACCTTCCAGTGGCGCTGTCTGTTGCACCGCAACGTTGTTCAACAGAGGGTTGGGTTGGTACTCGGCCCACAACGACACGGCACCACCGATCAGGAACAGGGCCAACATGCAGGCAATGATTGCCCGGCTCTGGCGCAGATCCTTGACGTAATGGCCGAAGGTAAACACCAGCGCCACCGGGATCAGAATGATCGAGGCAAGTTCGAACAGATTGCTCCAGGCCGTCGGGTTCTCGAACGGATGGGCCGAGTTGACGCCGAAGAAACCGCCCCCGTTGGTGCCCAATTGCTTGATCGCGATCTGACTCGCAGCCGGCCCCAGAGGAACAACTTGATCAACACCTTGCAGGGTCAGTGCATTCACGTACTGAGCGAACGTCTGTGGGACACCCTGCCAGACCAGAAACAGTGCCAGCAACAGACACAGTGGCAGCAAACCGTAGAGCGTGGCGCGGGTCATATCGACCCAGAAGTTGCCCAAGGTCTGCGTCGACTTGCGAGCAATCCCCCGGCACAGCGCGATCAGCACGGCGAGGCCGGTCGCCGCGCTGACAAAGTTCTGCACCGTGAGACCGACCATCTGACTCAAGTAACTTAGGCTGGCCTCACCACTGTAGGACTGCCAGTTGGTATTGGTCATGAAACTGACTGCAGTGTTGAAGGCCTGGGTCCATTCCTGGGCCGGCAGGTTCTGCGGATTGAGCGGCAAATGGTCCTGAAACAACAGGATCATGAACAGCAACAAAAATCCCGCAAGGTTGAAGGCGAGCAAGGCCAGGGTGTACTTCTGCCAACTCTGTTCGGTTTGCGGATCGACACCGGCCAGACGATAACAACCCCGCTCGACCGGCCCGAGCAGCGGCGACAACCAGGTACGCTGGCCCTCCATCACCCTGTAGTAGAAACGCCCCAAAAACGGTGCCGGGATCAACACCAGAGCAAAGAAGGCAACAATCAGCCAATAGTCATAACTGTGCATAGCCGCCCTACCCCTGATCCGCGCGCAAAAGCGCAACCAACAGATAAATGAACAGTCCCACTGCCAACAGCAGGGACACCCCGTCCAGAACGCTCATGGAATTTCTCCGTGTTACGGCGTATTGCCGCGTGTGGAGGAATTTTCTGTGGTCAGGGCGTAAAGGTGCGAGATCGAGGGGGCGGGCCTGGCATAAAGAAAGTGTAAAGAGTGACCTGCAACGCAACTGCTTCGGGACTCACAGCGCTGGTGTTCCACGGAGGCGATTGTTCGCATTCGACCGACAGTTTGGGTAAGAATGTCGACCATCAATATCTAATGCTGGAGAAAGTGATGAATGTAGTCCCTACCGATCTGCCCGGTGTTCTAATTCTCGAGCCAAAGGTCTTCGGTGACGAGCGAGGTTTCTTTTACGAGAGCTTCAATGCGCGGGCGTTTGAGCAGGCGACGGGATTGACCACCCAGTTTGTGCAGGACAACCACTCCCGTTCGCAAAAGGGTGTTCTACGCGGCCTGCATTACCAACTTGAAAACACCCAGGGCAAGCTGGTGCGTGTAACGGCTGGTGAAGTGCTGGACGTTGCGGTGGACATTCGCCGAAGCTCACCACACTTTGGAAAATGGGCCGCGGTTCGATTGTCGGCAGATAACCATCGCCAGTTGTGGGTTCCAGAAGGCTTCGCCCATGGATTTGTAGTGCTGAGCGAGTTTGCCGAGTTTCTTTATAAAACCACTGATTACTACACACCTGCGGCAGAGCGGAGTATTCGCTGGGATGACCCTGACCTCGCCATCGACTGGCAAATGGATCAAGCACCTCGGCTTTCCGCCAAGGACGAGGCAGCGTCCTTCCTCAAAGATGCCGAAGTATTTCCTTGAAGCCGACTTCAAGTACCCAAGACCTCGAAGGGAACGTTGGGCTGTGCTATGACTCAAAAAAGAAGTACGTGAGATATCTACGCGAAACCGTTCGCCTCGACACGTATCTTTAAGGAGAGCCCTATGCCTTGGTATGCCTGGTTGATTCTGGTGGTAGCGATCGGATCGATCGTCGGAGGTTTAATGATGTTGCGGGATACCGCGAACAAAGTTGAACTGACCGATGAGCAACGTAAACGCGTGGCCGAGCGTAACGCAGAGATGGACGCCAAAGACGCTCAAGACCGCTAAGAGATGACCGCGCCAGTTGCTAACTTCCGCTATCAACAGCGATACCACAGCTAGCGCGGCATAACTTGGTTGCATCTGCATGGCATTTGCGAGTAGAAGTACAATCACCATTCCATCAAGCTTGGTTAATATGGCGCATTATCATGGAGATTACTGATGCGCTACTCGCAAGACCATAAGGCCCAGACCCATGAGCGAATCATCAAGGAAGCCGCTGCACGCTTTCGTCGCGACGGAATTGGCGCCACTGGTTTGCAACCCCTGATGAAGGCATTGGGCCTGACTCACGGCGGTTTCTACTCACACTTTGCCTCCAAAGACGAACTGGTTGAAAAGGCCTTGCAAGCGGCAGGTACTGAGCTGGATGCTCATTGCGCAAAGCTGTTTGCAGAGGACCGTCCACTGGAAGCTTTCATCGACAGCTACCTGTCCGAATGGCATCAAACCACCCCTCACGAAGGTTGCCCATTACCGACCATGTCCTCGGAACTCGGCTTGCGCGGCCAACCGAGTCCAACGACCGACGCAGTGCTCGATGCGCGCCTTGAACAGGTAGCGAACGCACTCGGTAACGACAGCGCAGATGATCAGAGTGTGGTTATCATGTCGACGCTTGTCGGTGCATTGCTGCTGTCACGCAGCGTCGAGAATCCGCTGCTTGCACAGCGAATCCTCAATGTCTCCCGAACGCACCTCAAGAACTCAATCAAGTGAAAATTCTGGTCGGCTGAACGTCCTTAACCTTCTCTGCGGGAATGACGCAAGTATTGGCGCTCGAGCGTTATGCCTCGGCAAATCCTGGATGGCTGACACAAAAAAGCCGGTCAATGACCGGCCTCCGAAACGATATTGCCCGCTTAGTTCACTTCGAGCTTCTCGCGATTTTTCTCGAGTATCGCGTTGCCGATACCGTTGACCTCCAACAGTTCGTCCACCGAGTTGAAAGCTCCGTTGCTTTCACGATATGCAACAATTGCTTGCGATTTGGTCGCTCCAACTCCGGCGAGCTCACGCTGCAAGGTGGCAGCGTCCGCCTTGTTCAAATCCAGTTTTGCCGACATCGCCGCAGACGAAGGTTGCACAACTGCGGCAGGAGCTGGCTCGCTCTTCGCTGCAGGAGCGGCATTCGTCGTTATGGAAAGGCTGGTTAGCAGGGCGAAAACCAGAGAGTAGAAGTAGCTATTGCGCATAGGTGACACTCCATGACCTAGTTGGGAAGAGCAGCTTTCCGAAGCTGCTTCTCAAACTTAGGTCATGGAAGTGATCTGTCAAAAAACCGTACGTTGCAGCGTGTGTAACAATCAGGGCTCAAGACGACGTTGCTGATAGATCCAGTCGACGATCTCGCCATCGGGCGCATAACCGCTGACTGTCTCACGCAAGAGTTGCCGAACGCGAGCGTAGTCGTCGTGTTCAACAGCGCTGAGTAACTCGGTCAATTTAAGCTTGAGCACGTCCCAGGACAGGTGATCTTCATTGGCGGTCATGATCATCGGGTGTTGAGTCGGTGCAACGTTGTCCCCGATCAGTAATTCTTCGTAGAGTTTCTCGCCAGGGCGCAGGCCGGAAAACTCAATCGAAATATCACCATGGGGATTCTTGTCGGAACGTACGCTCAAGCCGGACAGATGGATCATTTTCTCTGCCAACTCGACGATTTTCACTGGTTCGCCCATGTCCAGTACAAACACGTCCCCCCCCTGCCCCATCGAGCCGGCCTGTATCACCAGTTGCGCGGCCTCCGGGATGGTCATGAAATAGCGAGTGATTTTCGGGTGTGTAACCGTCAGCGGTCCGCCTGATTTGATCTGCTTGTGGAAAAGCGGAATGACCGAGCCGGAAGATCCCAGTACGTTTCCGAATCGCACCATCGTGAACCGAGTCTTGTTGACCCGAGACACGTTGGTCTTGTCACCAAACATCACCGGCGCCTGTTCGCGACTCAATGCCTGTAGGGTCAGCTCGGCCAGGCGCTTGGTACTGCCCATCACATTGGTTGGGCGCACCGCCTTGTCCGTGGAAATCAGTACGAAGTTCGCCACACCTGCCTGCAGGGCGGCCTGGGCAGTATTGAGCGTACCAATAACGTTGTTAAGTACACCTTCGGCAATATTGTGCTCGACCATGGGAACATGCTTGTAAGCCGCCGCGTGATAGACCGTATCGACGTGCCAGGTTTTCATGACATCCAGCAGTTTGTGCTGATTTCGCACCGACCCCAGGATTGGCAACAGCCGGACTGAAAGAGACTCGCGGGCGATGCGCTGCTCCAGTTCCGACAAAATGCAATAGAGGTTGAATTCGCTGTGTTCGAACAACAAAAGCGTGGTGGGCTGTAGCGTGAGTATCTGCCGGCATAACTCCGAACCAATGGAGCCGCCCGCCCCTGTTACCAGAACCGATTGGTCCTTGATGCAATGCTCGAGCAGGTCGCCTTGCGCAGGTACAGCGTCACGACCGAGCAAGTCGGCGATATCGACCTCCTGGATGTCATCGACCTGCACTCGACCGCTGGCCAGATCCATGAATCCCGGGACGCTGCGAACATGCAATGGGAAGCTTTCCAGAAACCCGAGGATTTCACGGCGGCGGCCACGATTCGAGGAGGGGATTGCGAGCAGTATTTCCTGGGCACCCGTGCGATCGATCATTCGCTGGATATGCTTTGGCTTATAAACCTGCAAGCCGGAAATGATTCGGTCAGCAATGCTGTTGTCATCGTCGATAAACGCCACCGGACGCATGGCGCGGCCCATTCGCAGGGCGGCTACGAGTTGATTGCCCGCAGCCCCGGCGCCATAAATGGCGACCCTCGGCAGACCATCGTCACGGCTTGTGAACGGAACATGCTGAGCCGCAGAAAACCAGTCGCCAAGAAAATACTGGCGCATGGCTAAACGTAGACCGCCTACCAGAATGAGGCTCAACCACCAATAATTGAAAATAATTGACCGCGGCACAACGTTCTGGTGGTTGCTATACCAATAAACCACGATACCAAGAATCAATGATGAGAGGCTGACTGCCTTGATGATTGCGATAAGTGCATCATTACCGAAGTAACGCATCACGGCGCGGTACATGCCGAAACGAACAAACAACGGAATAGCAACAACCGGGGCCGCAATGAACAACCAGACATGCTGAGTCAAAGGGTTGTTCATCTCATCAATGCCCAAGCGCACTGCAAATGCCATCCACAACGCCAGCCACACGAGCATGCAATCTGTGACGACCTGTAGCGTGCGTTTCTGGCGACGCGGCAGATTCAACAAGTACGCCCGAACAGTATCCATAACCTTATTTCGCACCCCAGCAGCTCCCAGCACTCAAACCCGTAATTTCAGGTGTTCTGACATTAAAACACCTGAACCGCAGCTTGACCCATAATCGGATAAGCGAATTTTAACTCACCTTCTCCAATGCTCCGGCGTGAAATCTGATCGCCAGCAGAATGAGTGGCACATACGCCAGAAGCAAGCCCGTAAAACCATCCAAGCCGAACACACCGACGCTCACCGCGATCGGCAACAGCCAAACCAGATTGATGAAGACAACAGCCATCGTGACCGGCAAGTGGCGACCCGCCAGACGCGAGGCGAATTGGTAGGCATGGCTGCGGTGAGCCTCGTAAACCTTATCGCCTCGGATCAATCGACGCATCAGGGTAAATGTCGCATCGACGATAAAAACACCTAGAAGAATCAGCCATACCCACAATAGCGCTGAAGACTCCCAGGCAGCTTGTACAGACAATACACCCAAGGCAATGCCCAGGAAGCCACTACCTGCATCCCCCATGAAAATACGTGCTGGGGGAAAGTTCCAGTACAAGAAACCCAGAACTGCCATCGCCAGGATCAGTGCCCCCCATGTGAGAGCCGGCGTGCCGTTGAGCCCGTAAATCAAGCAGGCTCCGAGACACACACAGAGCGCTTCTACGCTGGCAATACCGTCAATGCCATCCATGAAGTTGTAAAGATTCAGCATCCAGACCAAATAAATGGCCGCGAGAATATGACCGAACCAGTGCAAGTCCAGGCTTACGCCAAAAAACACGACCGGCGGTAATCCGCCCAACCACGCCAGCGCCCAAATGGCAGCAGTGAAATGCCCCAGCAAGCGCCAGCGCGCGGCAATATGCCCATGGTCATCCATGAAGCCAATTACAGCAACCAAAGCCCCAGCGCCACCGACAGCAATGAGTGGCGACCAAGGGACCAACCCGATGGCGCCGAGGATGGGAAGTGCTACAAGGAAGGCAATGACAATCGCTACGCCGCCGCCGCGAGGTGTCGGAATGGAGTGTGAACTACGCGCATTTGGGATATCGATAATACTTCGACTCAACGCATAGCGACGCAACACTGCCGTTAGCACCAGGGACAGTACGGCAATAGCCGGAATCAACCACAAGTAAATCATTATTATTGATGTTCCTTAAAGTGTAACGCCGTGGCCATCAGTGCCTGATCAACACTGACTGGTGGCGTCCATCCCAGAAGCGTGCGTGTCTTGGAAATATCGACCTGTAACGATCCGCAAAGTCGCTGGGAGAGGGCTTTTTTACCCAACAAAGCAGCTCCGGTCTTCAGCATCCAACTCGGCACCGGAATCAGTCGAGCCGGTTTTTGTAGCGCTCGAGCCATCTTGCTCAACAATGCGGTAGTGGACAAATCATCGCCGTCACTTACCAGAAAAGTCTGGTTGGCCGCAGCCGGATGAGTGATACATGTCAGGAGCAAATCGACGAGATTATCCAGCGCCACGAGGCTACGACGGTTGTGGATCGCCCCAAAAGGAAGTGGGACACCTTTACTCAGCCAGCGCATCATGCTCTGGAAATTAGCCTTAACTCCAGGCCCGTAGACCAGAACAGGCCGGACTATCACAACTTCCATGCCGGTTTGTGTTGCCAGTTGACGCAGCCCCTGCTCCGCTTCCATCTTCGAAATACCGTAAGGATCAGCCGGCGCTGGAACATCATCAGCGGTGTAAGCTTCCCCGGACTGCGTACCTTCACCATTGACCTTGATCGAGCTGACGAAAATGAATCGTCGCACCCCGGAAGCGGCCGCCTGCCGGGCAAGATTCAGCGTGCCCTCGACATTGATTTTGCGAAACGCCGCCAACGGATCGGATTCGACGTCATTCATGACATGCACCCGAGCCGCTGAATGAATAATCACATCGGCACTTTCGAGGTGATTCTGCCACTGGGTATCACCATCAAAAGTATTAATGCGGATCACCGGTACAGCCGACACCTGAAGCGCGCTACCACCACGAACAACCGCGGTCACTGGGTATTTCTGCTCGCGTTGCAAACGATTGAGGATGGCACCACCCACAAAGCCTGTCGCGCCTGTCAAAATAATCTGGTTGCGCATCAGTCACTGACCTTTCTTAAAGTGGCATTTCGGAAAAGATCCTCCAGCCGGGCCAACAGGCGGGATTTGGCAAAGTGGCTCAAGTAATACTCTCGACCAGAATCGCCCATGGCCTTCAACTGAGTAGCATCAGTACTCGCCAGGGCCAGCGTGATATTTGCCAATCCCTGTGCATCACCCGAAGCACAGGTAAAACCGGCACCGGACTCGTCGATCACTCTTGCCGCCTCGCCGTTAATCATCCCCAGAAGCGGCCTGCCGGAAGCCAAGTACGCCTGTACCTTTCCGGGTATGGTTTTTTCAAACACGTCATTGGTCTTCAGAGAAACCAGCAACGCGTCCGCCCGTGCGAAAAGCCCGGGCATCTCTTCCAGCGGATGCCGCCCCAACAACAGCACGTTATCAAGTCCGCGCGAATGAACTTGTTGACCCAACCATTCACTCATGCGCCCGTCGCCAACAATGACCCAGCGCACAGCGACCTTACCTACCAACTGTTGCGCCGCATCAAGAACGGCCGGTAGATCCTGGGCCTCGCCAAGATTACCGGCGAATACGACCGTGAAGACACTCTCGTCAGCGGTGAGCAAGCTCGAGTCTGGCGTTTCTGCCACTGAGAAGTCATCCTCAGCCCAGCTTGGAAAATACACCAGACGTTCAGGAGCTATGTCTTTCGTGCAATATTTTTGCACGTTCTCGAAAAAACCATGGGATTGCATGAGCAAGTAATCAGTACGATTGTAAATCCATGACACCATCTTGCCGACCAGCGACAACAATTTTGGACTCTTGAGAACCCCAACCGCTCTGAGTGTCTCAGGCCATAGATCAAGTACCCACACGAAGACGGGGGCTTTTTTTAATCGCCCCAACACCAAGGCCGGGATTGCCGCCATTATTGGTGATACTGCGTAAACGAAGATGGAATCGAAGTCTTTGCCCCGTAACTTGTAGGCGCCAATAGCCGAAGCGCTGGTAAAAAAACTGAGGTAATTTAGCATCAGAGTGATACTGCGCTTACCCCGCGCAAGCATTGGAACCCGGACAATTTCAGCACCGAAATAATCATTGAAACGCTCTGGCGCCGCTTGAAACTCCGAGAACACCTTACCTTCCGGGTAGTTAGGCAGACCTGTTAACACCGTAACCGAGTGTCCTTTCTCGGTAAAATCTCGAACCAAATCGTTGATACGCATATTTTCCGGCCAAAAATACTGCGTAACCACCAACACCCTCAGTTTCTTTCCAGGCATGATCACAACTCGAATTTAGTAGCGTTTCCAGACGACCCGATTCACATAATCCGTATAACTGTGGACAATCCGCGCTACTTTTTCGGAAACATTGGGCATGCTGTAGTCTTCAACCAGACGCAGCGTACGCTCCGTACCGCTTGCTTGGCTTTCCAGAATCATCAAGCCCTGCAAGACCCGCTCAACCTCAAGCCCTACCATCATCACCGCAGCTTCTTCCATACCTTCCGGACGCTCATGCGCTTCTCGAATGTTCAACGCCGGGAAATTAAGAATCGAAGATTCTTCGCTGATGGTGCCACTGTCAGAAAGCACTGCTTTGGACGCCAACTGCAACTTGTTGTAGTCCTTGAATCCCAACGGTTTAAGTAGCTTCACATTTTCGTTGAAAACCACCCCCATCGAATCGAAGCGCTTTTGGCTGCGTGGGTGGGTCGACACAATAACCGGGTAGCCAAAGGTACTGGCGACAGTATTGAGGACATCGACCAGCTTGAGCAGGTTCTTGTCAGAATCGATGTTTTCTTCACGATGTGCACTGACGACAAAAAACTTGCCTGCCTCGAGGCCCAGCCGCGTCAATACATCTGAAGCATCGATACCATCACGGTAGTGATTCAAGACTTCGAACATCGGACTGCCTGTCTTGATCACCCGGTCCGGCGACAAACCTTCTCTGAGCAGATAATCCCGCGCAATTGTGCTGTACGTCAGATTGATGTCGGCAGTATGGTCCACGATCCGTCGGTTGATTTCCTCCGGGACCCGCATGTCGAAACAGCGATTGCCTGCTTCCATATGGAACGTGGGGATCTTACGTCGCTTGGCAGGAATCACCGCCATGCAGCTGTTGGTATCGCCCAGAACCAGCAGGGCCTCAGGTTCGATTGAAGCCAACACGCGATCTACCGCAATGATCACATTCCCAATGGTTTCGGCGCCGTTGCTTCCCGCGGCATTGAGAAAATGATCCGGTTTGCGAATACCGAGGTCTTGGAAAAATATTTCATTCAATTCATAGTCGTAGTTCTGGCCAGTGTGAACCAGGACGTGTTCACAATGGTTGTCCAGCGCCGAAATGACGCGTGACAGGCGAATAATTTCGGGACGGGTGCCTACGACAGTGACTATCTTCAACTTTTTCATTGCTATGCTCTTTCCTGATGCCATCAGGCGTTGGTGCCCACTGGCATAGTGTAGGTATCTGGGAGTTCACGATCGAAAATTTCGTTAGCCCACAGCATGACAACCATTTCATTATCACCTACGTTGGTGATGTCATGGCTCCAGCCTGGCACCGTCTCTACGACCGTTGGCGTATCGCCGTCTGTGAACAACTCATAGAATTCACCGGACGTGATATGGCGAAAGCGGAAGCAGGCGTTCCCTTTGATAACCAGGAACTTCTCGGTTTTTGTATGATGATAATGACCGCCTCGAGTAATACCTGGATGTGCGGTGAAATACGAAAACTGGCCTGAGTCTCTGGTTTTCAGCATCTCGACAAAAACGCCTCTGGCATCCCCATACTTCGGCACTTCGTACGTGAAGTCTTCCGGTGGCAGGTAGCTGAGATAGGTCGAGTACAATGCACGAACGAGCCCGGTACCGACCCGCTCGGTGACCATTGATTGTCGGCTTTCCTTGAAGGCGTACAACTGCGACGAAAGCTCACCGACGGAGATAGAGTAAACCGGCTCGACCCCAACAAATGGATCACCCGACAGTTTTCCATCCATAACGGAGACAAACTTGCTGATCACATCATCTATATAAACAAGCGATATTTTTGCGTTCGCGTCGTTTATACTGATTGGCAAACCATGGACAATGTTATGGCAAAACGTCGCTACTGCCGAGTTGTAGTTCGGCCGCGCCCATTTCCCGAAAACATTGGGCAGACGAAACAGATGAACATCAATGCCGAATTGCACGGAAAGATTTAATAGCGTTTCTTCGGCTTCACGTTTGCTTGAGCCATAAGCATTGTCCAGTTCGGCCTGTATGGAAGAGGTATAAAGCAAAGGGATATTACGCCCGCTTGCTACCACCGCCGCGCACAACACTTGCGTGAAATCTGCGTTACCCGACTTGAATTCCTCGACATTCTGAGGTCGATTGACACCGGCCAAGTGAAAAATGAAATCCACTTTTGATACGAGCGATTGCAGGCTGGCGATATCATGCTCACGGCAGAACTGCAGTACCTCGATATCCTTCCGCTCGTTCAAATGAGCAACAAGATTTTTTCCAACGAAACCGTTGGCACCGGTGATAAGTACTTTCATGACTTATTCCTCAGGAACAGCGTGCTCACCACGCTCGATGGCACGCATGAACTCCAGCTTGCGCAGCAGCGTCTTCATGCCCTCAACGTCCAAACGCTGTGTGTTATGAGAGTTGTAATCCTGCATGGTTGAAATTTTTTCTTCGCCCTGCTCCACAAACTTGCTGTAATTCAGATCACGCAGGTCTGGCGGAACGCGGAAATAGTCGCCCATATCTTCTGCGCAGGCCATCTCCTCCCGGCTCAAGAGCGCCTCATAAAGTTTCTCGCCATGCCTTGTCCCAATAATCTGGATCGGATGTTCAGGCTTCGCGAGCATGGACGTCAGGGCTTGAGCAAGTGTTTCGACGGTGGCCGCCGGGGCCTTCTGGACGAAAAGATCACCATTGTTTCCGTGCTCGAACGCGTACAGAACCAAATCAACGGCATCGGCCAGCGTCATCATGAAGCGCGTCATGTTAGGGTCAGTGATCGACAACGCCTGACCTGCGCGAATCTGATCGATGAACAACGGAATGACCGATCCACGAGAAGCCATCACATTACCGTAACGAGTACCGCAAATCACTGTTTTGGTCTCATCGACGTTACGGGACTTGGCGACCATGACTTTTTCCATCATAGCCTTGGAAATACCCATGGCGTTGATCGGGTACACCGCTTTGTCTGTACTTAGGCAAACTACCCGCTTGACCTGATTCTGAATGGCAGCCTCAAGTACATTCTCGGTGCCGAGCACATTAGTCTTGACCGCCTCCATCGGATGAAACTCACAAGATGGGACTTGTTTAAGCGCGGCGGCATGAAAAATAAAGTCAACGCCACGGGTCGCATTCAATACGCTCTGATAATCCCGGACATCGCCGATGTAAAATTTAAGCTTAGAACTGGCATAGCGCTTGCGCATGTCGTCCTGTTTTTTCTCATCTCGACTAAAAATACGAATTTCATCGATATCTGTATCCAGAAATCGCTTGAGCACAGCATTGCCAAAAGATCCTGTGCCCCCAGTTATAAGTAGAGTTTTTTTATCGAACACAGCCAATCCTCTTTATTTGTAAAGCCTTAAAATAGCGAAAACCCACAACAAGCGAGTTTTTATCTTGTCGACAAAACTCCGATTGCTATTGGTCAGATTACTGCCATGAATCCGCCGCAACGTCACCGCATCAATGATGTGTGTGATTGAACGACGTCTATTTGCTACAAAAGCGATCCATATATCATGACTAATCGCTGCCGAATGGAACGGAATCAGATAGGGCTTTATTTTTTGCGACAACAGCATCGCGCACCCATAATAGGGGACACTCTTCCCAACAAACATGTCCACTACATTCCTGATTGGCGTGGTGTTCCTTGAGGCATCAAAACCACAAAAAAAATGACGAGACTCCACATCATCGACAAATGACTCCATCCCTCCCACGACCAAAAAACTTTGCGAGGAATCCATCGCGGAAATCATTTTATCAACCCTTCCCGCGGGCCAAATGTCATCTTGATCGCTTAGAAAGATGTAATCACCCCTTGCGTTTCCAATCAGGTTTTCGAAGTTTCGTACGTAACCAAGATTACTGGAATTCCTGATAACTCGGATCCTTGGATCGTTGAAACCTTCAACAATGGAAATGGTTTCATCTACCGACCCGTCATCACCAATCAAGACTTCAGCAGTTGCTGGAATCTGCATGAGAATTGAATCAAGCTGCTCTTTAATAAAGCCAGCCCCATTGTAAGTAGCTATACAAACACTCACTGAAAACATATCCATGCTCAAGCTACCTCCCAACAACAACGTTCAATACTGCACAAGGCTTCTGACGAGCCTCCAAAAAAGCCATCACCGTGACGCCTCACCGTTGCCCCGATCGACTTCACCACGAGGAGAAAGTTCCCGAATAACCAAAGTCATTGCGATAAAATGCATAAAAACAAACACCGGAGCCAACAGCAGTGGATTTCCCGCCCCGGGAATCAAAAACGCCATCAACCCCAGAATCCAGGCACCTGACACTCGCTTATCTTCAAAAAAGAAGAACTTGAAGCCAAAAAATAGAGTAACGCAATATGAAGCAAACAAAGGGAAGCTAAAAAACCCAAGCTTGTTTACCAAGTTTATATATGTCAATTCAAAACCGTACCCCGTCTCGTCACGCTGATAGCCTGACATCAACGAACTACCTAATCCTGCACCACTGAAACTCCACTCAGACACCAAGTAGTCAAACTGTTCACTGCGGATGGAGTTACTACCCTCACCTGATGAAAAGCTGAAGAGCAGAACATTAAAAAAATCTGTAAACAGCAACAGCATAATACCTGCAAGCGCAACCAAAAAAGTCATGACAAGCAGATTCTTCCCAATGACCAACGAGCGAAGGGCTAGTGCATAACCCTTCATAAAAACCAGAACAAACATGAGTATAAATATAAGAATAAAGCCCTTGGACATAGCAGGAACTACCAAGGTGAATCCAAAAAGCAAAAGGCATATGCAAGTTTTCAAATCACTGCTCAAGCCCACCTGCCCCTTGTCCTGCAGAAACAAACGCAGCAAACACACAAACAAAAAAGGGACTACGTAAAGGAAGGTGACAGAATACAGTGTTCGAAAACCAGATAGTCCGACTTGGTCGGCCTCCCCCCCCCCACCTACAGAGGCAAACGCGACAAAAACCGAGTAAATACCGAACGCACAACTACAGATCGCCGAAAAAAACAACGCTTTTTTGGAGACATCGACTCCAACAGCATAGTAGAAGAAATAAAAAAGAATATACAACGCAAGGCCAGCAAAATTAGAAAACACATAGCTGACATTCACACCGTTCGATAAGCCGACAAGAACACCATAGCACCATGATAAAAAAACAAATAAAGGCAGTATAAAAACTACAAATTGCGCCCCACCGATTTTTTTCAATCCGACCCCAGGCGAGGAAAGAAAAATTTTCGCAACTGCAGCGACAATAAATAACGCGACCCCTAAATAAGAGTACCGGCCATCCACTATCGAAAGTATAAAGATGAGAAACAAACTCAGAAAAATCACTTCTCACACCCTCTTACAAATTTCGACATAAGAAAGACATAAGAAATCAACGCATAAGACACTCCAAACCCAGCGACTATCCATATCAAACTACTAAAGTCATCAAGCAGCACATTCAACCTGATATACACATACGCGATCATAGAAATGCCATACACCATCAACGACCCCATATAAAGTCGCCCCAACCCAAAATACACAAACAGAAAATTCAACGCAGCATGAAAATAGAGGACAAAGTAGAACACTGCAAACCCGATTACCAAGCCAGAATACTGCAGATACTTTTCACCCAGAAACAACTGCAAAAACAAACTGGAGATAACATCACTAGAGAACAACAGAAATGACAACAGCAAACCCACTACGAAAACGCCCATAGACACATTCAAAAACTTAAATGCACCACTTTTACCCGATACAGAAAATTTGGGGAATGCATAGTTATTGAAAGCTCCATACAGCAAACCGCCACCCAAAACCAGCGTCAGCATGCTCGAGTAAAACGCCGCGAATGAGGGATCCGCCTCCGTCACATAGTACCTGGGAATATTAACTATGAAACTTGACAAAAACGCGGCCACTCCCAAATAAAGCCCGTCAGATGAAAAGGCTCCTTCTGTAAATGCAACGTAGATGGACTTAAGCGCAAGTAAAGAAAATACCGCTCCAAGCGCAAGCAACACGTTGCCAAGACCGACGCCTTGATAGAACAAGACTAGTACGATTGAAGAAAAAACAAGAAAACGCAAAAAGCTCTGCATACAAGCCATGCGGTAGGCGCCTTTTCTTATTCGATCGCACAAAAATGGCTCGTACAAAAACTCCGCACATCTATAAAGGAAGAACCAGAATATAATCAGTGATGAAAAATAAAGCGAACCGAGAACACCACACAACAAAAAAGGTATAACGAGCACAACACGCGTGCGCAGCGAATCACTTATACTTAGACGACCTGCAAGTATCGAAACGTTATGCTGCATCGAAAAAAACAGTTGCACTGGTGCGCAAATGGCGAACGATGCGCCCAACAACGCCACCTCATCGAAACTTCCAAAGTGCGACGACACGACAACTAAAAATATAGAAGGCGCACTAAAGAAAACATTCGCCAAAAAAGCCAGAACAAAATTACTCATCTAAAGCAGCCTAAAAGTGGCGAAAAGCGGAAATACACTTTTCTTTTACATCTAGCGTACCGTTCATTGATAATTCCTATGGCCTGTCACACCCGGACCCAAATACTTGAGCCCAGCAATCACGTTGTGAACCCCGCCTTCGTTACTTTAGTGCAGAGCACCCCTTGCAACCCTGGTTGACATCAAGACCTCATGCCACCTCAAAGGCCCTGCAAACTCGACGAATACACGTTACCGCCGCAGGACTTATCGCTGTCTTGCTGAAGAAGCCAAATCACCCGCAGTCCGAGCTAGAATCATTGGCTGAAAAGGTTCGCTTACGATGTTTCGCACCGTTTACAAATTCTAGCAAACCTTTTCTTCCAGATGCGCCTCAAGACCGAACTCCAGCCTCAGCCTTCCGAACAATGGGAGCTTTCCTACAGCCAAGCTCGCTCAATCTTACTTCCTGGAGCGTTGCGCCTAGTCCTTTCTTTTTTGCAATTTGCAAGAAGCCACGTAATCAAAGGACGAGTCGTATGGCAGAGCACCTAACTCCTTGCGCTCCTGAGTCGTACAAAATGACGAACCAGCGCAATTATCAGCCCCAACATGCCACCCAAGACCAAACCGAGAAGTGTAATAAGGCCCTTTTTTGGCTTAATCGGACTATCGGGTTGTTCGATAGTACCGTCCTGTCGGTAGACGGAAACGCTTTCCGGGCTTACCTGCAAGTCGGTGTAGAAACTTTTCTTGATTTGCAGCGCTCTTAGGGTACCGATAAAGGGATCGTCGGATTTACGCTGTTCAAGGTTCTGGATTTCGGCCTTGAGAGCCCTGCTACCGCGCATGTAGTCCAGGCGGCCATCCATGCCACCGGAAATCTCGGCAGAAAGCTCACCCGAAATGATTGGAGGATCTTGTAAGCCAATTGCCTCGGCAATCGATAGCGCTTCACGCAAACGAATGATGGAGTCTTCGCGAATCCGGCTCTCGGTCTCCTGTAGTGTAGTGATCTGCTGACCAAGGTTACGCGCCCGCACCTCGGCTTCACGAGTCGCGTTACTGATCATCTCTTTCTCCGCTGCGGCACCGGCTCGAGCTACGAACATTTTCACCCAATCAGTAACACGGGCTGGATCTTCGCCTTGCACGGTTACGGAGTATCGATCCGGTTGATCTTTGCTCGGCGGACCAATGGCCAGCTTTTTTAGAAAGTCAGCATACAGTTTATCTTGCGATTCATCCCGATCAGACTCCGACAGCGATGGGAGATAGACCTCATTGAAGAAACTACGCCGTAGCGACTCACTCTGCAGATTACGGGTAAAAACCTCGTAAACTTCTTCAATCGTAAAAGGTGTCAGCTCTGAGTCTTTGGTGCGGCCATAGTTGAAATCGGCGATACCGTTCAAGGTCGGTGGCTGCAAGTAAACACGCGCTTCATAGACTGGCTTACTAAAAAACGCATAGCCGGCAGCCGCTAACGTCGCGATCAACGCAACACTAATGATCAGTAGCTTCTGAGCCCATAACGCCGCAACTAATTCAAGCAGATCAATCTCCGACGCATTTGGCGTCGTTGCCGGAGTGTTAGCCATTACACGTTTGACCTTTTTCAATAGTTATAGTGGATCGAATGCTTTTTTACTCTTCGCATCCTTACCCATTCAGTTCAACACCCGGGCACTTACCGTGCATCAAGGCTGCTTCAGCACGTGGACTCACTGGAGGACCGCACTGGTTTGTGGCAACTTTATCCATTTCATTATGTAGGGGTCCCTGCACTCGTGAAATTTCAAACAGCCCGGAAGCTCTCCCTTAACGTGAGCGTGAGTCAAGCAGCTTGGCCAAATATTGCCCATAGCCGGTCTTCTTCAACGCTACTGCCTGTGCTGCTAACTGATCTGCGGTGATCCAGCCGCTGTTATAGGCAATCTCTTCCAGGCAAGCCACTTTCAGTCCCTGGCGCTGCTCTATGGTATGAACAAAGTGACTGGCTTCAAGAAGTGACTCGTGGGTTCCAGTATCTAACCAGGCAAATCCACGGCCGAGCATCTCGACACTGAGGTTTTTTTGCTCAAGATAGGCGCGATTGACGTCAGTAATTTCCAACTCGCCACGTTCCGAAGGCTTGATATTCTTCGCAATATCGACAACGTGGTTATCGTAGAAATACAAACCTGTCACTGCGTAGTTGGATTTCGGTTGCGGCGGTTTTTTTTCGATACTCAGTGCTTGCCCCGTTGCATCAAACTCGACGACACCAAAACGCTCCGGATCACTGACGTGATAACCGAAAACCGTCGCACCCTGAGCCTTGCTACTGGCCGAACGAAGCTTCTCCGAAAAGTGCTGACCATAGAAGATATTGTCTCCAAGAATCAGGCAGCATGGGTCCTTGCCAATGAACTCCTCACCAATGATAAAGGCTTGCGCAAGACCATCCGGGCTTGGTTGCTCGGCATAGACAAGCTTGATGCCATACTGGCTGCCATCCCCTAACAGCTTGCGGAAACAGGGCAAGTCTTCCGGAGTGGAGATGATCAGGATCTCACGCATACCCGCAAGCATCAGCACCGACAGCGGGTAGAAAATCATTGGCTTGTCATAGATCGGCAGCATCTGCTTGGATACGCCGAGCGTCAGCGGGTGAAGCCGTGTACCGGAGCCACCAGCGAGAATGATGCCTTTGCGATTTATCATTTATTCAGGACTTCCCTAAGCATTCGGGTTACACCACTTTGCCAATCCGGTAAGTGTAGAGAGAAATTCTCACACAGCTTTTGGGGATTCAATCGTGAGTTCAAAGGGCGGCGCGCAGCCGTTGGGTAGGCACTTGTTTCGATTGGATTTAACGCTGTCACGGCGAAATGCTCACCCTGAGCTTTGGCGAACTCAATGACATGAGTCGCATAACCGTGCCATGACACTTCACCGCTGGCGGCCAAATGATAAAGACCTGACAGTTCGGGACGACCCTGGATTTTCGTTATGGCCAGAGCGGTGATGTCGGCGATCAGGTCGGCCCCTGTTGGTGCGCCAATTTGATCAGCAATAACGTTTAGGGTTTCGCGCTCACGCGCAAGGCGCAACATGGTCTTGGCGAAGTTATTGCCTCGAGCGCCGTAAACCCATGAGGTCCGGAAGATCAGGTGCTTGCATCCGGAGTCGATAATCGCTTGCTCTCCAGCGAGTTTGCTGGCTCCGTAATGATTAACCGGAGCCGTGACATCGGATTCTTTCCAGGGCGTAATGCCCTGCCCGCTAAAAACATAGTCCGTCGAATAGTGAACCAGCCATGCGTTCAAGGCGACAGCCTCTTGCGCCATCACCTCGCTCGCCTTTGCATTCACAAGGTCGGCCAACTCAGTGTCGGACTCGGCCTTATCAACCGCCGTGTAAGCAGCCGCATTGACAACTATGTCAGGCTTTACCTGGCGTATCGTCGCGCGCAACGCACTAAGATTCGATAGGTCGCCGCAGAGTCCATCAATGGCTTGACGATCCAGAGCGATCACTTCACCCAGTGGCGCGAGCGAGCGTTGCAGCTCCCAGCCTACCTGGCCGTTTTTTCCCAGGAGTAGGATCTTCATGCGTTAGTCGAACGATCGGTGTAGTTCTGATCTATCCACTGCTGGTAGCTACCGCTTTTCACATGGTCGACCCATTGCGTATTGTTGAGATACCACTCAACCGTTTTGCGGATACCGGTGTCGAAGGTTTCTTCAGGAACCCAGCCAAGTTCACGCTGAATCTTGCTGGCGTCGATCGCGTAGCGCTGGTCGTGCCCAGGGCGATCTTGAACATAAGCGATCAGATTGGCGTGTGGACAATGGACGGAGTCGGGACGCAACTCATCGAGCAGCGTGCACAGCGTGAGTACCACTTCGATATTTTGCTTTTCGTTATGGCCACCGATGTTGTATGTCTCACCGATGACACCTTCAGTCACGACCTTGTACAAAGCTCGCGCATGATCCTCGACATAGAGCCAGTCACGCACCTGATTACCTTTGCCGTAAACGGGCAACGCTTTGCCTTCCAATGCATTGAGAATGATCAGTGGAATCAGTTTTTCCGGGAAGTGGCAAGGGCCGTAGTTGTTCGAGCAATTGGTGACCACCGTTGGCAACCCGTACGTACGAGCCCAAGCGCGAACCAGGTGATCAGAACTGGCCTTGCTGGCCGAGTATGGCGAGCTTGGCTGATAAGGCGTGGTTTCGGTGAAAAGCAGTTCCGGACCTTCAAGGTCTCCGTAAACTTCATCTGTCGAAATATGGTGGAATCGGAATCTGCCTTTGCGCGCATCGTCCAGCGCCGCCCAGTAGTGCCGCGCAGCTTCAAGTAGCGTATAGGTACCAATGATATTGGTCTGGATAAACTCTGATGGACCACTGATCGAGCGATCCACGTGGGATTCTGCAGCTAAATGCATGATGGCATCCGGCTGGTGTTCACGCAGGACACGATCGATCTGGTCACGGTCGCAAACATCAACGCGCTCCAACACATAGCGCGGGCTTTGGCTTACCTCGGCCAGAGACTCCAGATTGCCCGCATAAGTAAGCTTATCGACGTTAACGACAGCGTCATTTGTATTGGAAATGATGTGGCGAATGACTGCCGAACCGATGAATCCGGCGCCGCCGGTTACTAGAATTTTCACGCGAAAGCACACCCTTGAGTTGCAGACAGTATCACCAACCGAACCGCCGTCTAATCCAATTATGCATCTATCAATGCTTTTTTAGTCGCAGATCGAACGATATGTGGCCCTATCATTTCGGGCAATTTCAACATTTTACAGCTTAATGCCGGTTTGACTATTGAAGATGGATAGCCTGCAGTGAAAGTCGAAGGCGTGCAAACGGCGCCTCGCTAGGGCAGTACCTGCTTTTGCCCCCTTCTGGAACGACGCCCCAGGAACCACCCCAAAACAGGCCCGATCATCATGCCTGTCAATAGCGTAAGCACCAGAACCACTGACAGTGGGATTTGTGGCCCCACCCAACCAAGAAACAGCAGGGAAACTGTCTGCCGGTTTTCAAGCACAAACAGTATTGTCGCCAGCGCCAGCAACAGAACAAAAACAACCAGCAATACACGCATCAAGCTACGCATAAAAGATTCCTTGGAATGCGTGGACCGTCAAAGGCCGTCTTCCTCATCTTCATTCACCCGATCCCGCAGCTCCTTGCCCGGCTTGAAATGCGGCACGAATTTTCCATCGAGGCTGACGGACTGACCCGTCTTCGGGTTTCGCCCTACACGAGGCGCGCGGTAGTGCAGTGAGAAGCTGCCAAAGCCGCGGATCTCGATGCGATCACCGGTGGCCAGGCATTGGGACATCTGTTCAAGCATAGTCTTGATAGCCAGCTCTACATCTTTGGATGAAAGCAGGCCCTGATGGGTGACAATTCGTTCGATCAACTCCGACTTCGTCATATTTTTCCCTTCTTTTTCAAGCAGCTAGGTCAGCGCTTCAAAGGTTTTAGCATGCCCGACGGTATTTGAACAGCCCATGCATTGACTAATCTGCAGAAGAGCCAACTCGCAGAACCAGTGTAATTTTTCCGGCATTTGATTCGGAATCGTCAGACGCTGGATCACCGACAAATGACCAACATGGTCCGAGTCAAGTAGCCCGCCGGATTCCAACCAAACGGGTAATCCCCTTCCTCCTCCTTGGCATCGCTCGACCTGACAACCACCTTGTAGCCCTGAGCCTTGCACTCCTTGTCTGCGCGCTTGTAACACTTGTCCCAACCTGACCCCAGCCCTGAACAGTCGATCTCGATACCGCTGACACCTCGTACCGCATGAGTCTTCACGTTCGTGGTACAGCCTGCCAGCGCCAGCACAACAAGCAACGCTCCGAATCTGTTCATTCACTTCCTTAGACTGGACATTCGCCCTGTCGCCGATGACTTCAGGCTAAGCCTAGCTCAAATAAACGAATGATCTGCTTGAAGAAAAAGACAACAGCTACCCGGTTTTGGTTTCACTAAAGCATTCAGCACTGAATTCCAGCCACAAAAAAGGGCGACCGAAGTCGCCCTTTTTTATGGTCTGACAGAACTTAGTTCTGCTTTTCCATTTGTGCACGCAGCAGGTCGCCCAGAGTGGTAGGACCAGCAGCGATGCTGTCCGAGGCTGGCTTGTCGCGCAGGCTCTGGATAGCTTCTTTCTCGTCTTCAACGTCTTTCGACTTGATCGAGAGCTGGATTACGCGGCTCTTGCGGTCAACGCTGATGATCTTGGCTTCTACTTCTTCGCCTTCTTTCAGAACGTTACGTGCATCTTCGATGCGGTCACGGCTGATTTCGGAGGCTTTCAGAGTCGCTTCGATATCGTCGGCCAGAGTGATGATGGCGCCTTTAGCGTCAACTTCTTTCACGATGCCTTTAACGATTGCGCCTTTGTCGTTCTCTTGAACGTACTCGGAGAACGGATCGCTTTCCAGTTGCTTGATACCCAGGGAGATACGCTCGCGCTCTGGGTCAACCGACAGGATAACGGTGTCCAGCTCGTCGCCCTTCTTGAAACGACGCACGGCTTCTTCGCCCACTTCGTTCCAGGAGATGTCGGACAGGTGAACCAGACCGTCGATGCCGCCGTCCAGACCAATGAAGATACCGAAATCGGTGATCGACTTGATGGTGCCGGAGATTTTATCGCCCTTGTTGAACTGGCCAGAGAAATCTTCCCATGGGTTAGATTTGCACTGTTTGATGCCCAGGGAGATACGACGACGCTCTTCGTCGATGTCCAGAACCATAACTTCCACTTCGTCGCCGACTTGTACGACTTTCGAAGGGTGGATGTTCTTGTTGGTCCAGTCCATTTCGGAAACGTGTACCAGACCTTCAACGCCTTCTTCCAGCTCAGCGAAGCAGCCGTAGTCGGTCAGGTTGGTTACACGCGCGGTTACGCGAGTGCTTTCTGGGTAACGAGCTTTGATAGCAACCCATGGATCTTCGCCCAGTTGCTTCAGGCCCAGGGAAACACGATTGCGCTCGCGATCGTACTTCAGAACCTTGACATCGATCTCGTCGCCAACGTTGACGATTTCCGATGGGTGCTTGATACGCTTCCAAGCCATGTCGGTGATGTGCAGCAGGCCATCGACGCCACCCAGATCGACGAATGCGCCGTAATCGGTGAGGTTCTTGACGATACCTTTGACTTGCTGGCCTTCCTGCAGGGATTCCAGCAGAGCTTCACGCTCAGCGGAGTTCTCGGCTTCGAGGACGCTACGACGGGAAACGACAACGTTGTTGCGCTTCTGGTCGAGTTTGATGACCTTGAATTCCAGCTCTTTGCCTTCCAGGTGCGTGGTGTCGCGCACTGGACGGACGTCAACCAGGGAACCTGGCAGGAACGCACGGATGCCGTTAACGTCGACAGTGAAGCCGCCTTTAACCTTACCGTTGATAACGCCCTTGACCACTTCCTCAGCTGCGAAGGCTGCTTCCAGAACGATCCAGCATTCAGCGCGCTTGGCTTTTTCACGGGACAGCTTGGTTTCACCGAAACCGTCTTCAACCGAGTCCAGAGCAACGTGAACTTCGTCACCGACGTTGATGTTCAGTTCGCCAGCGTCGTTGTAGAACTGCTCCAGAGGGATCAGTGCTTCGGACTTCAGGCCAGCGTGAACAGTTACCCAGCGAGCTTGGTAATCGATATCAACGATAACACCGGTGATGATGGAGCCTGCCTGAAGGTTCAGGGTCTTTAGGCTTTCTTCAAAGAGTTCCGCAAAGCTTTCGCTCATTTTAATTCCTGTTGATAAGGGCGAAAAATACGCCCATCTCCACATCCCAGACGATGTGGGTCAGTTTCATTTAAAAGAAGCACCGCAGGACTATGACTGGTCCCCTGTGGCCTTCTTGGTCACCCGGCGATATCGCGAATGGCGATCTCGCTCATGATGCGTTCAAGCACCTGATCGATGGACAACTCCGTGGAATCCAGCTGGATCGCGTCGGCCGCCGGCTTGAGCGGGGCTACAGCGCGCTGGGTGTCGCGCTCATCGCGCACACGGATCTCATCTAGCAGACTCGACAGACTAACATCCTCGCCTTTGCCCTTCAACTGCAAATATCGGCGACGAGCCCGCTCCTCGGCGCTGGCGGTCAGGAAAATCTTCAACGGAGCATCGGGAAACACCACGGTGCCCATGTCGCGACCGTCAGCCACCAGGCCCGGAAACTCCTGAAAGGCGCGCTGGCGTTGCAACAGCGCGTCACGCACCGCAGGCAGCGCAGCAATCTGCGAAGCGCCGGCACCGGCGCTTTCGGTACGAATAGCATCGCTGACTTCATCACCCTCAAGGATGATCCGCTGCAGTTGACCGTCCGTCGCCGCGATGAATTGCACATCCAGATGCGCGGCAAGTTTTGTCAGCAACTCTTCATTGGTCAGGTCGACACCATGATTGCGTGCAGCGAATGCCAGCAGCCGATACAGCGCTCCGGAATCCAGCAGATTCCAGCTCAGGCGCCTGGCGAGCATGCCGGCAATAGTACCTTTGCCAGACCCGCTAGGGCCGTCGATGGTGATAACGGGAGCAATGCTTTTCACGACTGAGCCTCTTCGGCAACACGGATACCGACCTGCGCGCACAACGCCAGGAAGTTCGGGAAGGATGTCGCGACGTTGGCGCAATCATGGATGCGGATCGGCGCATTAGCCCGCAACGAAGCGACGCTGAATGCCATGGCGATTCGGTGGTCACCGTGACCATGGACTTCGCCGCCGCCGATCTGGCCGCCATCAATGATGATGCCATCGGCAGTAGGCTCGCATTTCACGCCCAACGCCAGAAGACCATCAGCCATGACCTGGATGCGATCGGATTCCTTGACCCGCAGCTCTTCGGCACCGCGCAGGATGGTCCGGCCTTCAGCACAGGCTGCGGCGACGAACAATACTGGGAACTCGTCGATCGCCAGCGGTACCAACTCCTCGGGAATCTCGATGCCCTTGAGCTTGGCCGCGCGCACTCGCAGGTCCGCAACCGGCTCGCCACCGACTTCACGCTGGTTTTCCAGGGTAATGTCGGCGCCCATCAGGCGCAGGATATCGATAACGCCGGTACGGGTCGGGTTGATGCCAACGTGCTCAAGCACCAGCTCGGAACCCTCGGCAATCGACGCCGCCACCAGGAAGAATGCCGAAGAAGAAATATCACCCGGCACTTCAATGTGGGTAGCGGTCAGTTTATGGCCAGACTCGACCGAGGCGGTTGCGCCCTCGACGCTGACCGGGTAACCGAAACCACGCAACATACGCTCGGTATGATCTCGGGTAGGCGCCGGCTCGGTCACGGTGGTTTTACCTTCCGCGTACAAACCCGCCAGTAACAGGCAGGACTTAACCTGGGCACTGGCCATTGGCATGGTGTAGGTCAGGCCCTTGAGTGCATGACCACCGCGAATGATCATCGGTGGACGGCCGTCGGCGGCGGTTTCGATCACTGCACCCATTTCACGCAGCGGGTTCGCCACGCGATTCATTGGACGCTTGGACAGCGACGCGTCGCCAGTCAAGGTGCTATCGAAGCTCTGTGCGGCCAGCAGGCCGGACAGCAAACGCATCGAAGTACCGGAGTTGCCCAGGTAGATAGGGCCTGGCGCCGGTTTCAAGCCATGCAGACCCACACCATGAATAGTCACGCGACCATGGTGCGGACCCTCGATGACCACGCCCATGTCGCGGAAGGCTTGCAGGGTTGCCAGGGCATCTTCGCCCTCGAGGAAGCCTTCGACTTCGGTAACACCTTCAGCCAGCGAGCCGAGCATGATCGAGCGATGGGAAATCGATTTGTCACCTGGTACGCGAATCCGACCGGACAAGCGGCCACCAGGTTGAGCCAGGAAAATCAGATCGTTGGAATTCATAGCGTCCACATAGGCCCGGCGGGCAAGGATTTTACTGAAATGCTCGCGGGCAACCCGGGCGCGCGTGAACACGCCCAATAATTGGTGCCCATCCCCTGCATCGACCGCGTCGCGCAAGGCGTCGAGGTCGCTGCGAAATGTATCGAGTGTGCGCAGGACAGCTTCGCGATTAGCGAGGAAGATGTCGTGCCACATGACCGGGTCGCTTCCGGCGATTCTTGTGAAATCACGGAAACCGCCCGCAGCGTAACGGAAGATCTCGAGATTTTCATTGCGCTTGGCCAGCGAATCAACAAGACCAAAGGCCAGCAAGTGCGGCAAATGGCTGGTAGCCGCCAGCACTTCATCGTGGCGCTCCACCTGCATGTGCTCGACATCGGCACCCAACTCGCGCCACAGCCGATCCACCACGGCCAGCGCCGCAGGATCGGTCTGCTCCAGCGGCGTGAGAATCACCTTGTGCCGACGGAACAGCTCGGTGTTGGAAGCCTCCACCCCACTCTGCTCGGAGCCGGCGATGGGATGCCCTGGCACGAAACGCGCTGGCATGCCGCCAAAAGCACGGGTCGCAGCGCGTACCACATTACCTTTGGCACTACCGACGTCGGTGAGGATCGCCGACCCGAGGTCCATGCCAGCCAGGATCGCCAGCAGTTTTTCCATCGCCAGGATCGGCACTGCCAACTGAATGACATCAGCCCCCACACAGGCGCTGGCCAAGTCATCCTCGCAACGATCGACCACTCCCAGCTCAACCGCGAGCTTGCGCGATTGCGGATCCAGATCGACGCCGACCACTTCCCGGCACAAGCCGCTTTCACGCAGCCCCTTGGCGAACGACCCACCGATCAAGCCCAGGCCGACCACCACCAGGCGGCCGACCACAGGTACGACAGGTGCCACGGCAATCACATCAACCACGTGCCAGAACCTTGCTCAACGCCTCGAGGAAGCGTGTGTTTTCTGCCGGCAGGCCGATGGTGACGCGCAAGTGGTTCGGCATACCGTAGTTGGCCACCGGACGCACGATCACCCCTTCACGCAACAGCCCCTGGAAGATAGGAGCAGCCACCTGCCCCAGATCCACACAGAGGAAATTGCCTCGCGACGGAATCCAGCTCAACCCCAATGCACGAAAGCCCGCTTCCAACTGCTGCATGCCGGCATCGTTCAGACGGCGGCTTTCAGCCAGGTACTCTTCGTCTTTCAAAGCTGCGCAGGCTGCGGCCAATGCCAGGCTATTGACGTTGAACGGCTGGCGTACACGGTTCAGCACATCCGCGACCACCGCTGTCGACAAGCCATAACCCACGCGCAGCGCTGCCAGGCCATAGGCCTTGGAGAAGGTACGCGACACCAGCAGGTTCGGGTACGCGGCGAGGAAGTCCAGGCCGTCCGGCAAATCACTGCCCTCGGCATACTCGATGTACGCCTCGTCCAGAACTACCAGTACACCCTCAGGCACGTCCTGCAGGAACTCATCCAGCGCTTCGGCACTGAACCAAGTCCCGGTCGGGTTGTTCGGGTTGGCGATGAATACCACGCGGGTATTGCTATCGATCGCCTGCAGCATGGCCGCCAGGTCGTGCCCCCAGTCTTTCGCCGGGATCACGCGCGCGTCGGCACCGACCGCCTGGGTGACAATCGGATAAACGGCAAACGCGTGCTCGCTGAACACCGCGTTCAAGCCCGGAGCCAGGTAGGCACGCGCCACCAACTCGAGGATGTCGTTGGAGCCATTGCCCAAGGTCACCTGATTAAGGTCGACCCGGCACTGCTCGGCCAGCAGGCTCTTGAGCGCGAAGCCGTTGCCATCCGGGTAACGGGTCAGCTCGGCCAGCTCTTCACGGATCGCCGCCAGAGCCCTGGGACTGGCGCCCAGCGGGTTTTCGTTGCTCGCCAGCTTGACGATGCTGGCCGGCTCCAGATCCAGCTCACGGGCCAGTTCGTCCACGGGCTTGCCCGGAACGTAAGGCGAAAGTTGTTGCACGCCCGGCTGCGCCAGGGCGAGGAAGTCGCCGCTCATTGTCTATGCCCTTAGAGAACTGCTTTCGGGTAGGAACCCAGCACTTTGAGTGCCACTGCTTCCTGACTGATTTTTTCCAGCACACCTTTTACCAGCGGATCACGGTGGTGGCCGACGAAATCGATGAAGAACACATAGGTCCACTTGCCACTGCGCGACGGACGAGTCTCGATACGCGTCAGGTCGATCCCGTTATCGTGGAATGGCACCAGCAACTCATGCAGCGCACCCGGCTTGTTGCTCATCGACACAATGATCGACGTCTTGTCGTCACCGGTCGGCGGCACTTCCTGGTTACCGATCATCAGGAACCGCGTGGAGTTGTCCGGCCGATCCTCGATTTTCTCGGCCAGGCGGGTCAAGCCATACAGGCCGGCAGCCATGTCGCCGGCAATCGCTGCCGAGTTCCACTCACCCTTGACCCGCTTGGCCGCCTCGGCATTGCTCGACACGGCAACACGCTCGACGTTCGGGTAATGGGCATCCAGCCACTTACGGCACTGGGCCAGAGACTGGGCATGGGAGTAAATGCGGCTGATGCTGTCAGTTTTGGTGTTTTCACCGACCAGCAGGTGGTGGTGGATCCGCAACTCGACTTCGCCACAGATGACCATGTCGTGCTCGAGGAAACTGTCCAGGGTGTGGTTGACCGCGCCTTCAGTGGAGTTTTCCACCGGCACAACACCAAAATTCACCGCGCCCGCCGCCACTTCGCGGAACACTTCGTCGATGGCCGCCATCGGCTTGCTGATCACCGCGTGACCGAAATGTTTCATCGCCGCCGCCTGGGTGAACGTACCCTCAGGGCCCAGGTAAGCCACTTTCAGCGGCTGCTCGAGCGCCAGGCACGAAGACATGATTTCGCGGAACAAACGCGCCATCTCTTCGTTGCCCAGCGGCCCCTGGTTACGCTCCATCACGCGCTTGAGCACCTGAGCTTCACGCTCGGGACGGTAGAACACTGGCACTTCGCCTTCGGCCAGCGAGGCCATCTTTACCCGCGCGACTTCCTGGGCGCAACGTGCACGCTCACTGATCAGCTCCAGGACTTTAGTGTCCAGGGCATCAATGCGAACGCGCAGTGCCTTGAGTTCTTGCTCAGACATTAGCCATGTTCCTTCTCGAACTCTGCCATGTACGAAACCAGCGCGTTGACACCATGGATGTCGACGGCGTTGTAGATAGAGGCACGCATGCCGCCGACCGAACGGTGACCCTTGAGGTTGAGCAGCCCGCGCGCCTCGGCACCGACCAGGAACGGCTTGTCCAGGCGATCATCGGCCAGGCGGAACGGCACGTTCATCCACGAGCGATCGGACTTGTTGATCGGGTTGTTGTACAGGCCACTGGCGTCGATGAAGTCGTACAGGGTGCGCTGCTTGACGTCGTTGAGCTTGCCGATGGCTTCGACACCACCCTGCTCTTTCAGCCACTCGAAGACCAGCCCCGAGAGGTACCAGGCCAGGGTCGGCGGGGTGTTGTACATCGAGCCATTATCGGCTGCTACCTTGTAGTCGAGCATGGTTGGGCACAGCGAGCGCGCCTTGCCCAGCAGGTCTTCGCGAATGATGTTGACGACGATGCCGCTCGGGCCGATGTTTTTCTGCGCACCGGCGTAGATCATGCCGAAACGCGAAATATCCACAGGACGCGAGAGAATGTCGGAAGACATGTCGGCCACTAGCGGCACATCGCCGACTTCCGGAATCCACTGGAACTCAAGACCGCCAATGGTTTCGTTCGGCGCGTAGTGAACGTAGGCCGCGTCCTTGGACAACTTCCACTCGTTCTGGCCGGGAATGGCGAAGTAATCGTAAGGCTTGGCGGTCGCGGCAACATTGACGTGGCCGTAGCGCGAGGCTTCTTCAATGGCTTTCTGCGACCAGATACCGGTGTCGATATAGTCGGCGCTGCCATTTTCCGGCAACAGGTTCAGCGGAATCTGGGCAAATTGCTGGCTGGCGCCGCCCTGCAGAAACAGCACTTTATAGTTCGAGGGGATATTCAGCAGATCACGCAGATCCTGCTCGGCCTTGGTCGCAATGGACACGAACTCATCGCTGCGATGGCTCATTTCCATGACCGAAAGGCCCTTGCCGTGCCAGTCGAGGAGTTCACCCTGGGCGCGCTTCAGGACAGCTTCGGGAAGCGCCGCAGGACCGGCACAGAAGTTATAGGCTCTCTTGCTCACATCCACTCTCGCTCTGATTTGGTGGTATCTACATTCAATCAACCCTTGTAGGAGCGAGCTTGCTCGCGAGAAACCTGAGGACGCTGCGCGATACCAGAATTCCCGCGTTATCGTTGTCGTCCATCGCGAGCAAGCTCGCTCCTACAGGGGCAAAAAATTCAAAAGGGATAAACAACAAGGGGGCGAATTCTCATCCGCCCCCTGCTTGCCTGTTTATTCCTGCGGCTCTTCGTCAGCGGCGGCGTCGAGCTGCTGGTCCTCGACAAGATCGTCAATCACGATCTCGCCCTCGAACACTGCACCCTCTTCACCTTCCAGCTCTTCACCTTCGACTTCCGACGGCTCCTGTACCCGCTCAAGGCCTACCAGCGTTTCGTCGCTGGCCAGCTTAATCAGGGTCACGCCCTGGGTGTTACGACCCAGGCTGGAAACTTCGTCGACACGGGTACGAACCAGCGTGCCCTGGTCGGAAATCAGCATGATTTCCTCGCCGTCGAGCACCTGCACCGCACCGACCAGACGGCCGTTACGGTCGTTGCTGACCATGGCAATAACACCCTGGCCGCCACGCTTGTACTCCGGGAACTCGGTGATGGCGGTACGCTTGCCGTAACCACGCGCCGAAGCGGTGAGGATCTGACTACCTTCTTCCGGGATCAGCATGGAAATCAGCTTCTGGCCTTCCGGCAGGCGCATGCCGCGAACACCACGAGCAGTACGGCCCATGGCGCGTACGTCGGATTCCTTGAAGCGAGTTACCTTGCCACCGTCGGAGAACAGCATGACTTCACGCTCGCCATCGGTGATGGCTGCAGAGATCAGCACGTCGCCTTCGTCCAGTTCCAACGCGATCAGACCAACGCTGCGCTGACGGCTGAAGGATTCCAGCGGGGTCTTCTTCACGGTGCCGTTGGCGGTGGCCATGAAGATGAAGTGACCTTCGGTGTACTCCTCGACCGGCAGCATGGTGGTGATGTACTCACCATCATCCAGTGGCAACAGGTTGACCAGCGGACGACCACGGGCAGCGCGGGACGCTTCCGGGATTTCGTAGGTTTTCAGCCAGTAAACCTTGCCCTTGCTGGAGAACAGCAGCAGCGTGGTGTGGCTGTTGGCAACCAGCAGGTGGGCGATGTAGTCCTCATCCTTGACGCCGGTAGCCGATTTGCCTTTACCGCCACGACGCTGGGCCTGGTACGCAGCCAGCGGCTGGGTCTTGGCATAGCCGCCATGGGAAATGGTCACGACGCGCTCTTCTTCCGGGATCATGTCACCCAGGGTCAGGTCCAGGCGGGCATCGAGGATCTCGGTGCGACGCACATCGCCGTACTCGGCACGGATCACTTCCAGCTCTTCGCGGATCACTTCCATCAGGCGCGTGGCGCTATTGAGGATGCGGATCAGCTCGCCGATCTGGTTGAGGATCTCCTGGTACTCGGCCAGCAGCTTCTCGTGCTCCAGGCCGGTCAGGCGGTGCAGACGCAGCTCCAGAATGGCTTGCGCCTGCTCTGGTGAGAGGAAGTACTTGCCGTCGCGCAGACCGTATTGCGGATCGAGGTTTTCCGGACGGCAGGAATCAGCGCCGGCACGCTCAACCATCGCAACGACGGCCGAGGATTCCCAAGGCGTGCTGACCAGCGCTTCCTTGGCTTCCGACGGCGTTGGCGAGGCTTTGATCAGGGCGATGACCGGGTCGATGTTCGACAGGGCAACCGCTTGACCTTCAAGGATGTGACCGCGTTCACGCGCCTTGCGCAGTTCGAACACGGTACGGCGGGTCACCACTTCGCGACGGTGACGGACGAAGGCTTCCAGCAGATCCTTGAGGTTGAGGATCCGTGGACGGCCGTCGATCAGCGCAACGATGTTGATACCGAACACCGCTTGCAGTTGGGTCTGCGCGTAGAGGTTGTTGAGGATGACCTCAGGCACTTCGCCGCGACGCAACTCGATCACGACGCGCATACCGTCCTTGTCGGACTCGTCGCGCAGCTCAGTGATACCTTCGAGCTTCTTCTCTTTAACCAGCTCGGCGATCTTCTCGATCAGGCGCGCCTTGTTCAACTGGTAAGGAAGTTCGGTGATGACGATCTGCTGGCGACCGCCGACCTTGTCGATGTCCTCGATGGTCGAGCGAGCACGCATGTAAATGCGGCCGCGACCGGTACGGTAGGCCTCGATGATGCCGGCACGACCGTTGATGATCGCAGCAGTCGGGAAGTCCGGACCGGGAATGTATTGCATCAGCTCGTCGACAGTCAGCTCGGGATTGTCGATGAGCGCCAGGCAACCGTCGATCACTTCACCGAGGTTGTGTGGCGGGATGTTGGTCGCCATGCCCACGGCGATACCGCTGGAGCCGTTGACCAGCAGGTTCGGAATACGGGTCGGCATGACCGCCGGGATCATTTCTGTGCCGTCGTAGTTCGGCACCCAGTCCACGGTTTCCTTGTGCAGGTCAGCCAGCAGCTCATGCGCCAGCTTGGTCATGCGCACTTCGGTGTATCGCATCGCCGCGGCGTTGTCGCCGTCGACCGAACCGAAGTTGCCCTGGCCGTCGACCAGCAGGTAACGCAGCGAGAATGGCTGCGCCATACGAACGATGGTGTCGTACACCGCGGTATCACCGTGCGGGTGATACTTACCGATCACGTCACCGACTACACGGGCAGATTTCTTGTACGGCTTGTTGAAGTCGTTACCCAGCTCGCTCATCGCGAACAGCACTCGCCGATGCACGGGCTTCAAGCCATCGCGCGCATCAGGCAGTGCCCGCCCGACAATTACGCTCATTGCGTAGTCGAGGTAGGACTGCTTCAGCTCGTCTTCGATATTGACCGGTAGGATTTCTTTGGCCAGTTCGCCCATGAGAAGCCTGATTCCTTTTTCTGGTGAAACTTCGTCAGGACCAACGAAGCTCGTCGCTGCAGGCTGAGTGCCATACATCGACTTACGACAAATCAACGAGTTAAGCCATGGATCTGCGCAGTGAAGGCATCCCCGCAGGGCTGCCTTGGAAACCGCCGGATGTTATCACAAGAGCCGCCACGCACCTATCCCCCAGATGCGCATGGAGCATAGTTAGTTGACCGATGACAGGCTTGAGCAAGAGCTGAGGGGCTCTGAGAGGTTTCGCGAGGGGAAATTGTGCCGAAATCGGGCGATTTCATTGCACTTTATGGCGCCATCGCACCGCCGCGATGGGGCCCACCCACCCTCAATGCAACCGCTTGCGGCACATCAACTGCGCCAGTTTCGCGGTATCTGGCCGCTCGACGATGCCTTTTTCGGTGACGATCACGTCAATCAGGTCCGCCGGGGTCACATCGAACACGGGATTGAAGACCTCGACATCCGCCCCCACCCGCACGCTGCCGACGGCGAGCAATTCGTCACCATCGCGCTCTTCCAGCGGAATGTCCTCGCCACTGGCGGTGTGCATATCGATCGTCGAACTCGGCGCCACCACCATGAAACGCACGCCGTGGTGCATGGCATTGACCGCCAGCTGATAGGTACCGATCTTGCTCGCCACATCGCCATTGGCGGCGATCCGGTCGGCACCCACTATGACCCAGGTAATACCCTTGGCCTTGAGGATATGGGCCGCCGCGGAGTCGGCATTCAGGATCACCGGAATCTCTTCGTTGAGCAGTTCCCATGCAGTCAGCCGCGAGCCCTGCAGCCAGGGACGGGTTTCGTTGACGTAGACGCGCTCGACCATCCCTTCCAGGAACGCCCCGCGAATCACCCCCAGGGCAGTACCGAACCCACCCGTGGCCAACGCGCCAGCATTGCAATGGGTCAGGATCGCCTGGGCATTGCCCTGATGCCTGCGGATCACGTCCACACCCAACTGGGCCATGGTCAGGTTGGCTTCGCGGTCGCTTTCATGGATGGCAACGGCCTCGGCCTCCAGGGTCGCTACCGGATCGGCATTGTCCTTTAGGCGATCCAGTCGATCATGCATACGGTTCAGCGCCCAGAACAGGTGTGCCGCCGTAGGACGAGCGTCAGCCAGCAGTGCGAAATCTTCTTCCAGCGCCGCGTACCAGTCACTGCCTTCGGCAATCCGCGCGCGCACGGCGAGCACCATGCCATAAGCAGCAGCGATGCCGATCGCCGACGCACCGCGCACCTGCATCGAACGAATGGCCTCGGCCACGCCGGACACGTCGGTGCAGGCAATCCAAGTCTGCTCGAACGGCAAAACACGCTGGTCCAGCAGGAACAGCGTGCCATCGCGCCAATCGATGGCTTTCACCTTTTCAGTAGCCAACAGTCGATCGCGCATCCCTTACCCCGTAGCCATGAACAAAAGCCGTCGATTATAGCGATCCCCCCGCGAAGACGCTCGGGTATACTTCGCCATCCTTCATAAAAGCACTGGACCGAATTCTTGATGCCCACCCCTGTTGCTGCGCTTGACCTTCTCCTGCTGCCGACCTGGCTGGTGCCTGTCGAACCTGCCGGCGTGGTCCTCAAAGAGCATGGCCTGGGCATTCGCGATGGGCGCATTGCCTTTATCGGCCCGCGCCGCGAAGCACTGAAGCTTGCCGCCAGGGAAATCCGCGAGTTGCCGGGCACGTTGCTCAGCCCCGGCCTGATCAATGCCCACGGACATGCGGCGATGACGCTGTTTCGCGGTCTGGCCGATGACCTGCCGCTGATGACCTGGCTGGAGCAGCATATCTGGCCAGCCGAGGGCAAATGGGTCGACGAGGCGTTCGTGCGCGATGGCACCGACCTGGCGATTGCCGAGCAGATCAAAGGCGGCATCAGCTGTTTTTCGGACATGTATTTCTTCCCGAAAGTTGCCAGTGAGCGGGTGCACAACAGCGGAATTCGAGCACAGATTGCCATTCCAATCCTTGATTTCCCGATCCCTGGAGCCAGCAACGCCGACGAAGCGATTCGCCAAGGCGTCGAGCTGTTCGGCGATTTGAAGCACCATCCGCGAATCAAGATCGCCTTCGGCCCTCATGCTCCCTATACCGTCGGCGACGAAAACCTGGAAAAAATCCGGGTGATCGCTGAGGAACTGGATGCGCCCATCCACATGCACGTCCACGAAACCGCCTCGGAGGTGCAACAGGCGGTCGAGCAACACGGCGAACGACCGCTGGAGCGCTTGGCACGGATGGGGCTGCTCGGACCCCGCTTCCAGGCTGTGCACATGACCCAGATCAGCGATGACGACCTCGGACTGCTGGTAGAAAGCAACAGCAGCGTGATCCACTGTCCGGAATCCAACCTGAAACTGGCCAGCGGCTTCTGCCCGGTGGAACGCCTTTGGCAGGCCGGCGTCAATGTGGCAATCGGTACCGATGGCGCGGCCAGCAATAACGATCTCGACTTGCTCGGCGAAACCCGCACCGCAGCCCTGCTGGCCAAGGCTGTCGCCGGCTCGGCCGCAGCTCTGGATGCCCATCGCGCGCTGCGCATGGCCACCCTCAACGGCGCCCGCGCGCTGGGCCTGGAAAGCGAAATCGGCTCGCTGGAAGTCGGCAAGGCGGCCGACCTGGTGTGTTTCGACTTGTCTGGACTGGCTCAACAGCCGATTTACGACCCGGTGTCCCAGCTCATTTATGCCACTGGCCGCGATTGTGTGAAACACCTGTGGGTCGCTGGCAAGCAATTGCTCGACGACCGGCGCCTGACGCGCCTCGATGAACAACAACTGTGCGCCACAGCCAATGCCTGGGGCCAGCGCATCAGCGGTCATACCCAATAGAATGGAGCCTTGAGCCGCCCTCAAGGCTGACAGCAGAATTTTTCAGATTCAGAGGAATATCCATGAGCAACGTCGACCACGCTGAAATTGCCAAATTCGAGGCCCTGGCCCATCGCTGGTGGGACCGCGAAAGCGAGTTCAAGCCCCTGCACGATATCAACCCGCTGCGGGTCAACTGGATTGACGAACGCGTCAAACTGGCCGGCAAGAAGGTGCTGGACGTCGGCTGCGGCGGCGGCATTCTCAGCGAATCCATGGCCCAGCGTGGCGCCACGGTGATGGGCATCGACATGGGTGAGACACCGCTGGCTGTCGCCCAACTGCACCAACTCGAATCCGGTGTCAGCGTCGAGTACCGGCAGATCACCGCCGAAGCCCTGGCTGAAGAGATGCCGGAGCAGTTCGATGTGGTCACCTGCCTGGAAATGCTCGAACACGTACCCGATCCATCGTCGGTGATTCGTGCCTGCATGCGCATGGTCAAACCCGGCGGCCAGGTATTCTTCTCGACCATCAACCGCAACCCGAAGGCCTACCTGTTCGCCATCGTCGGCGCCGAATACATCATGAAGCTGCTGCCTCGCGGCACCCACGACTTCAAGAAGTTCATCCGCCCTTCCGAACTGGGTGCCTGGAGTCGCGCGGCCGGCCTGACCGTCAAGGACATCATCGGCCTGACCTACAACCCGCTGACCAAGCACTACAAGCTGGCCGCCGACGTTGACGTCAACTATATGATCCAGACCCTGCGCGAGGAGTAAGCCCATGGCAATCAGAGCAGTTCTTTTCGACATGGACGGCACCCTGCTCGACACCGCGCCGGACTTCATCGCCATCTGCCAGGACATGCTCCTCGACCGCCAGATGCCAGCTATTCCGGACAAGCGCATTCGCGACGAGATCTCCGGCGGCGCCCGGGCGATGGTCGCTGCCACCTTCATGATGGATCCGGAGTCGCCCGGCTTTGAAGAGCTGCGCCTGGAGTTCCTCGAGCGCTATGTCAAAGGCTGCGCGGTGCACAGCAAGCTGTTCGACGGCATGGGCGAATTGCTGGCCGATATCGAACAGGCCAGGCTGATCTGGGGCGTGGTCACCAACAAGCCGTTGCGCTTCGCCGAACCGATCATGCAGCAACTGGGGCTCGCCGAGCGCTCGGCCCTGCTGATCTGCCCGGACCACGTAAAGAACAGCAAACCCGATCCCGAGCCGTTGATCCTGGCGTGCAAGATGCTCGACCTCGATCCGGCCAGCGTGCTGTTTGTCGGCGATGACCTGCGCGACATCGAGTCGGGGCGCGATGCCGGCACCCGTACCGCCGCTGTTACCTACGGCTACATCCACCCGGACGACAACCCGAGGAACTGGGGCGCCGATGTGGTGGTGGATCATCCGCTGGAACTGCGCAAAGTACTGGACAACGCCCTTTGCGGCTGCTGAGCAGGCTGATCACGAGATGAAGGCACGGTGCTCGCCACGAGTCCGGCGTTCATCCTCCTGTTGAATTTGTCATGAGGTTTTTATGTTTGATTATTCCGCTCGCCCGGAACTGCTCAAGGGCCGAGTCATTCTGGTGACCGGCGCGGGTCGCGGCATCGGTGCCGCCGCCGCCAAGACCTACGCCGCCCACGGTGCCACCGTGCTGCTACTGGGCAAGACCGAGGCCAACCTGAGCCAGGTCTACGATGAAATCGAGTCCGCCGGCCATCCACAGCCAGCGGTAATCCCCTTCAACCTGGAAACCGCCCTGCCGCACCAATACGACGAACTGGCGGCCATGATCGAGACCGAATTCGGCCATCTCGACGGCCTGCTGCACAACGCCTCGATCATCGGCCCACGCACGCCGATCGAGCAGTTGTCCGGTGAAAACTTCATGCGCGTCATGCAAGTCAACGTCAATGCCATGTTCATGCTGACCAGCACCTTGCTGCCGCTGCTCAAATTGTCCAGCGACGCCTCGGTGATCTTCACGTCCAGCAGTGTCGGTCGCAAGGGCCGCGCCTACTGGGGCGCCTATGGCGTGTCGAAGTTCGCCACCGAAGGCCTGATGCAGACCCTCGCCGACGAAGTGGAAAATGTCGCGCCTGTTCGCGCCAATAGCATCAACCCCGGAGCGACGCGCACCAGCATGCGTGCGCAAGCGTACCCAGGGGAAAACCCGACCAACAACCCTGCGCCAGAGGACATCATGCCGGTCTACCTGTACCTCATGGGTCCGGACAGCAGCGGCATCAACGGCCAGGCATTCGACGCCCAGTAAATGCGCCGTCCGAGCCTGGCATGCCGTCAAGCCAGGCTCGGAAAAGTCACTCCAGTAGGTTCAGGCTCAAAGGAACCGATCGCCGGTCTTTCGCTCTAAGTGGCGAGAAGCAGGCAGTGTTTGAGTGATAAAAACCATGAAATCTCCTACCCAGCCCCAGGCTATCGACTTTGATAGCGCCAAATTACAACGCCTGGGCT
Source organism: Pseudomonas sp. Pse1 (assembly GCF_024519635.1). NCBI lineage: Bacteria > Pseudomonadati > Pseudomonadota > Gammaproteobacteria > Pseudomonadales > Pseudomonadaceae > Pseudomonas > Pseudomonas sp. Pse1. Next base: position 192,410 of record NZ_JALJRO010000005.1, on the reverse strand, counting down.
TTGGACAGATCCCCCCGCTGTTGCCCCGGCCCGCGAGCCTGGCCCAGTTGCGTCAGCGGATGAGCCAGCAGCTGCAAACCAGCCTTGAGCCGCAGCGCATCCTCGGCCTGTTTTTTCGTGAGTTGCAACGCCTGGTGCCAGTGGACGCACTGGTCTATCAGCACGCCGCGAGCGATCTACGCCTGGAATTCGGCCAACGCGGGCATCATTTGGTGAGTTACAGCTTGAGCCACGAGGGCCAGCACCTGGGCGACCTGGTGTTTCGGCGTAATCAACGCTTCAGCGATCACGAGCAGGCCCAGCTTGAATCCCTGTTATCGACGTTACTGTTCCCGATCCGCAACGCCTTGCTCTATCGTGCCGCGACGCAAAGGGCGCTGCGCGACCCGCTGACGGGTACCGGCAACCGCATCGCCATGGAACAGACCCTGCAACGGGAAATCGACATGTCGAGGCGTCACCGGCAACCCCTGTCATTGCTGATGCTGGATATCGATCACTTCAAGAGCGTCAATGACACCCACGGCCACGCTGCCGGAGATCATGTGTTGAGGGAGGTCGCTGCGTCGATCAAACAGCAACTGCGCAACGTCGACATGGTGTTTCGTTATGGCGGCGAGGAGTTTTTGATTTTGCTTTCCAACACCGGCCGAGAGTCGGCCGCACTGGTCGGCGAGCGCCTGCGTTATGCCGCGCAGAGCAATGACTATTGGGCCGCCAACACACGCATCGAGCTGACGGTCAGCCTGGGCTGTTCAACCTTGTTGCCAGGGGAGTCTGCGGACAGTTTGCTGCGCCGCGCCGATAATGCGCTGTACGCGGCCAAGCGCGAAGGGCGCAATCGGTTGGCGATGGCGGGATAAACAGCAGCTTGCCAAACAGGCAAGCTGCTATCGACGGGCGGACGCTTAACCTTCTACCAAGGCCAATCGCTCCCGAGCCAACGGAGCCTTTTGCGCAGACTCCAACTGCATGCAACGCTCCAGGAACAGGTACATATAGTCATAGCTCTTGCACACGGCCTGACGCAGCTCTGCCTGCAGTGCCCTGCTTGGGTTGAGGCCCGCCAGCGTGCAGATTATTTCCAGCGCCTCCCAGGGATGGGCATCATCGTATTGAGCGTGCATTTTCAGCCACTTCATCGCACGCTTGCGTTCGTCTTCAGGGAAGGCAGCCGCGTAGATGCCGTTGGAACAGACCACCGCCGACCACTCCCCTGTCGCCCCTTCAATTGCGTAGTTGGTCGCGGCAATAGCGACGATTAATGAATCGGAAGAACTGGTGTGCCAGCACCAATGACTCAACGCGTGCAACTCAGGGTCAACCTGCTGTGCCTGCAAGTCCTCGAGACTGACGCCATGGGCTGCACTCCAATTCACCCAGTAATCGGCGTGGTTAAGTTCAACCCGTATATTGCGCATCAACCAGCGACGCGCCATATCCTCACCGGGATGGCGGGCGAAGCGAGTCTTGGTCAGGTTCTGCGCCATATACGAGGCAAACTGCTCGACAACCGGCCAGCCACCGATCAGGTACTGACGCATGGTTTTGCCACTGAGTTTGTTGTCACGCATCCGCTGATACAGTTCGTGCTCGACAACCCGACGCTTGCTCTCGCTGCAGGCCTGGATAAGTTGCTGAGCCCAAACCGGATAACTTGCAGCTTCCATAAGCGGGCCAGATCTGTTGAATGATTCGATCACTGTCGCACTCCTTTTGATTGTGATTGTCCGGATCGACGGAAACTTCAACGAAATGTGCCTGGCGCCTTGAATAACAAAGGCCGCGGACGAGCCGGCCGGGTTTGCAAACTGTCACACGTAAACAACTGCGGACGTTGAATAATGTAGCCCTGAGCATAATCCACGCCGATCTCCAGCAAGGCCTGCTCAATCTGGGGTGTCTCAACAAACTCGGCAATTGTGCGTTTACCCATGACATGGCCGATGTGATTGATCACCTCGACCATGGCCCGATTTATCGGGTCGTCCAGCATATCCCTGACGAAACTTCCATCGATCTTCAGAAAGTCTACAGGCAAATGTTTCAAGTATGCGAACGAGGACATTCCGGCACAAAAGTCATCTAACGAAAAGTGGCAACCTAAGTCTTTGAGCTCATTGATAAATTTAATTGCACTGGCCAAATTTGAAATTGCGCTAGTTTCTGTAATTTCAAAACAAATCATTTCAGGCGGCACAGCATAAGTTACGAATTGTTGGCGTAGAAAGATTAAGAATTCATCATCACCAATAGTATTACCTGACAGATTAATCGCACACATAGCCATAGGCCGCGGGTCTTGGCGAGTCATACATTGAGCAATGATCTTGAAAACATTCTCCACGACCCAACGATCCAGAGAAGTCATCAAACCATAACGTTCGGCCGCCGGTATAAAGCTGTCCGGCAGAATCATGCGTCCGGCTTCGTCATGCAAACGCAGCAAAATCTCGACATGCCCGCCCGCCCCTCCGACATGCCCCAGGCTGGCGATTTCCTGGGCGTATAAACAGAAGCGGTTTTCTTCCAGCGCCATGTGCAAGCGCTGCACCCAGGCCATCTCGCCAAAGCGCAAGGACAACTCGGAATCGTCGGGATGGTACAACTGGACGCGGTTGCGCCCCTTCTCCTTGGCCATGTAGCAGGCCATGTCCGCTGCGCGCAGCAGAGACTCCAACGTAGCCGGCGATTGCGTAATGTGGACCAGGCCGACGCTGACCGTGGTCACGAATGGCCGGCCTTTCCAGACAAAATGCAGGTTCTGCACAGTCTGACGCAGATTCTCGGCAATTTTCTCCGACGCCTCTGCCGTACAGTTTTCCAGGAGAATGCCGAACTCATCGCCGCCCAGCCGCGCCAGGGTATCGCCCTCGCGCAGTCCCGATTGCAACAACGCGCAGATATGTCGCAACAGTTCATCGCCTGCCGCATGCCCGCAGGTGTCGTTGACCAACTTGAATTGGTCGAGATCAAGGAACATCAACGCGTGACGGGCAGGCTGTCGACTCAACTGATGCAGCGTCTGCTCCAGGCGAAACTCGAACTCGCGACGGTTGGCCAGCCCGGTCAGGGCATCATGGGTTGCCTGCCAGGACAGGTTGGCGATGTATTGTCGCTCCTGGGTCATGTCATGCAGCACCAGCACGGTGCCGCTGACCTTGCCGGTGGTGTGGATGGGTGAGCCGACCAGCGTGACCGACACCGTACTGCCATCCAGGCGCTGGATCAGCTTGGAATGATCACTAACGCCACCGCTCAGTTGGCCGCTGAGGATATGCTCGATCAGGGTGAAGCTGTCGGCCTGGGCGTTTTCGTCCAGCAGATTGAACAATGCAGACAGTGGCAATCCAACAGCCTGTTCGGCCTTCCAATGGGTCAGCACTTCGGCCGCAGGGTTCATATAGGCAATGGCGCCATCGACGTCAGTGGTAATCACCCCATCGCCAATCGACTGAAGCGTGATCTGCGCGCGTTCTTTTTCCTGCTGCAAGGCATCGGCGAAAGCATGCCGCTGTGCCAGCAACTTGTGGGTACGCAACAAGGCCAGCACGATCAGCCCCAGTGCCGTTGCCAGGTTGACCACCAGCAGCAACCGCAGAATCAGGCGCGACCCTTCCCCAAGCGCATCACTGAAGGCTCGGGCGGCGGGGGTTACGGCCTCGTTGATCGCAAAGATTTCCTCTTTCCAGCCCTCGACTTCGGCAGCCGAAGCCTGGCCGGCAACGAACCGCTGATGCATGTCTTGAGCGACCTGGTCCAACTGGACCAGATAGGCATCGCCGACGATCCAGCGATCAATGGCCCGCTCCAGGTAGCTGAAATGACGGAAATTCAAGTACAGCCAGATCAGGCTCGGAACGTCGTCGGGGTGATTGCCCCCTTTCAGAATGGCCCGACGGGCAGCTTCCAGGTCGGGCGGTTGACGGTCCAGGGCAACCCTTAGCTCATGCCCGCCCTGGGGAACCGCCATGGCTTTCTGATATTTGCCAAAGATCGACTCGTCACGACTGTCGGCATAGAGGTTCAGGTAATAGATCGCGTCTTTCTGACCTTTGGACCAAAGGCTTTCGCCGGCCACGTAACCACGTACCGCAGACATCATATAAAGGCTGACGCCGCCCAGAAGGGCTTGAAACAGCACAACGGCAATAAATGGCCAGACGATGCCCAGCAGGCGTGGTGTTCCGAGAGTCCTTTTTTGCTTCATGAGGTCCTTAGTGCGCGCGCTGCCATCATCGAAAGGAGACCGCTAGAGCTAGCCTAGGGTGCGTTCAGGATCCCGGCAAGTCGGATGGGCTCCCGCACTACCTGTGTACCGCACGATGGTTTCCGGGGATCGCTGTAATCGGAGTCGATCTTCAATGCTCATCCGAGCACGTGGAGCCATGCGCCTCTCTGAATAAGTGACAGCCTCATGCAAACCGAATCGAACCACAGAGTAAAAACCGCACCCACCGCTGCCCAACGCCATAACAGCCAACTTCAGGATTATGAGTTGCTGTTGAACGCGTTGCGTCCCTATGAGTTTTTCCTGTCCGTAACGCCTGCGAAACTCAGCAAGATGATCGATCTGGCAAAGCTGCGGATAAAACCTTCCGAGTTTTCCGCACTGAAAAAACTCGACATTGCCGGCACGGTCAGCGTTACGCAAATGGCCATGTTTTATGGGATAGCGCCTTGGGACACGACCAATCCTGTGGCACTTCGCGCCGTCATCAAAGCCCTCGAGGAAAAACAGGCAAGTTATCGCCTGATGCTGGAAGACAGCACCAACATCGACGGCCTGATTCGCCCCCCTATCGAAAAGGACCGCCAACGCTTTGCTGCCGAACGGCTGGCGTCAGCTGATCCTGACAGTGTCGATATGGAGGAAGTCCAGAAGACAGTGATCACCAGAGAAGTCATTGACACCCTTAAAGCACTTTTGCCCGAAGGTGAAACGTCCCCATTCAGTTACCTGGCCCGCGACATACTGTTGACTGCCAACATCGAACAACTGCGCGCTACACCCAGCGTTTATCTGGAAAAAATCCTGCAAAGCCCACTTGCCCAAAGCATGGCAACTGCCGTGCTCTCGACACTGACGTGGTACGGCGGGGAGAGCGCGGAAAAAACCTCGCCTCATATCCGCAATAGAGCCTTGGCCAATGCCTTGGTGAACGGGTTCGAAGACGCCTATCGCAATCCCCAACAGATAGTCGGCTTTGACTGCCAAGCGCGGACTCATTGGGGAAAGAGTTACGCAACGCTTCGCAGGGAATTCGAAAACCACTTGCTCACCTCACGCCAGGCCGCGTCGGCGAAAGAGGCGATTATTTTGGCCCGGCTGTTCTTAAATCGATTTCCGGTCGAGTTCCGAGTGCCCGATATCCCGCCCGAAATCAGCTACCGCAACTCCGTTGTTTGGGTGAACTTTCTGAATGGCGTCAACTTGATCACCGCCAACCAACCCGAAGCGCTATGCCGGATGAGTTTTCAACAGTTGCTCGACCTTCCCATCAAGCAAGCCGAAGGTGCAACCAATGAGAAACTCAAGGAAATCAGCCTCGCAAGGTTGCTACCCACACTCAACTGGGCTGTCACCCAAGGCTATCTCCCTGAAAAAGCCTTAGAGACGTTGAGCCAGTCAGAGATTGAGCAGGCCATTCGCAAACTGGATGAACGTACCGCGGAACTTAATAACGCCATTACCGAAATCAACGAAGCCCCACCCAAGCGCCTGACGATGGCCAAAGATCTCGCCGAGAAGGTCTTCGGAAAAACCTTTGTGGAGGGAAACACCAGACTGGCCAGGAAAAGACCTGACTATATTCGATGGAACACCACGCCAGGAGAAGTGCATGACTTCTACTCGCTCGTCGACATCATTGCCGAGGACAAATGGGGTCATGACGAGAAGTGGTACTACACGACAACTGATCGTGCCGTCACACCCTGGTTTTTCCGTATCAACAAGGCTAGAAGAATCACCTCGCCCTACTACTTTGATAAACCAGGTATCCCGCTGACTTACGGAGACTTTCCCAACATCAAGTCAATGTTTCACCAACAATTCCAGAGCTATATGGAGCGACAGACCGCTGCTTACTCAACGCTGCTTCGCACTCTTTTGACCTCATTGCCCTTTGAAGATCGCGTGGCCATCGAATGCGGACAACTGCGCATCTACAGTTTGAGAAAGGAAACTCGCGGGATTGAAGCCCAGAATGAAACGGCTGAAGACGTTCTGCCACTGCGCAGCCGCAACGGATTAATTTTTCTGACCAGCCAGGCCGGACTGACACGCACCTACGAACTGATCCCCCGCGCAGGCCTTATACGCCGTATCAACAATCTTGAGTCGTCCTTGTTCGGTGGCCTGAAAACAATCGAACACTGGCGCTTGAAGGGGGGAAGAGTTTCAGTTTCGGTGTTGCGCAACCGGCAACTTCCGTTCGACTGGAATGCTCATTCGACCGGTAGCACCCCCGAGGCGGGAGCAACCTGCGAGGCGATCATCGAGCAACTCGGCGACGCATTTCCGGCGGCATCCGACCATCAGCAAACGCCCCTGACCTTTGACTCGGCACGCTGCCAGGCGATCAGCCTGCGCATCACTGGCTCCCTGCATTACGACGACCCTCGGCAACTGCGCGTATTCTGCAACGGCAAGACCCTGTTCGAACGCAAGGATGAGGCTTACAACAAAATCCTCGATGTTTACAAAAGGCTAGTGCCATTCTGGGGAAGCATTGAAGACCTGATGTCTGGCAACAGGATCCGCCAGATCAATGGTGCCTTCGGCCTGTTCATCGATTTCATCCCCTTCGTTACGCCGATCGGAAAATTCGTTTCGGGCTCGGTGAAACTACTCAGCAACGCCAATCGACTGACATTGAGCGCCAGACTGCCGGCATTCAAATCCTTGACCACGGAACTCCTGGCACAAAGCATACAAGCGCTGAATCCGGTGGACGGCATCGTCTTGCTGCTCCGCGCACTGGCGGCAAAAGGGCTGAAAATCGCCCGGGTCGGCCTTTTCCAAATCAAGGAACTGGGGGGAAGAGCCGGGCGCTACGAATTCGTCAGCAGGCTGCCGCAGATCGACAATCCCGGAAGCTGGAAACCGCTCAACACCACTGATCAACTGGCCACCGTCAGAGGTATTGAAGATGTTCAGGTACGCAACGTCGACAGGCTTTTCCCGCGTTTTCATATGGTCGACCCGCTGACAGACCTGCCGTTCGGGCCACGACTGTCACCACGACATATTGGGATGTCCCTCGGGCGCTCGCGCTTCAATACAGTGAAAACAGACGAGGAGCATGTTTTCGTCCAGATGCCAGAGCAGGCGCGCATTCAGCACATTCCAGAAATCGATGGACGCACTACAGTACTCATCGATGAAGTCCCCTATCGACTGGATGCCGGGACGTTACGACGCGTCGACCTGATCGATGACAGCCCAGCCATGCAGCGACTGCCCTGTCGCCCCCGACGCGCTCCGGGCAGCACTGATTGTCGTGTCAGCTATGTCAGGGACGGGCTCGCCCCGACCCCGGAGGTCGGGACCATCGACCGCACCAAGGGCTACGCACCATGGTTTGGCGACCGGATTTCCGCAGCCGGTTCCGTCCCTCGCCGTGAGGGTGAATTTCTGGCCGTGGATGCCCAGCTCTATCAGATACTGGATGACCGACCGGTACGCTACACCGGCGATCTCGCCCGACTTGGGCTCAAGCGCGGCCCTTTGCTGCCTAGACCGCAGATACAAGCGACGTGGCAGTTTCGCAAAGGTATCTATGCCCGCGTGAGTGTCAAAGGTACGTATCAAGGTGTCGACGATACGCAGCAGGTGGGGGCCATTGTGGTGCCAGCCATCGATGACACGGCCAACTACGCATTCTTTCGGGTGAACACCCGCGAGTATTACCTGGCGACCGTCCCCAAGACCCGGACATCGCCCAATGAGCTGACCTTCACGCGCCTGACCCCTGATGACTTGGTAGAAGGCACGCTCGGTGCTGAATTATTGAAGGTGTATACCGGCTCGCTGCATGCCAACAACATGGTGCGTTTCCACGGCGCCGATGCTGTCGAACGAGCCATGAAGGCCATGGAAGACATCGCCATCCCCCTTGGCACCACAGCTAACCCTTCTGCCAATATGAGATTCATCAAAGTCGACACCAGCCCCGGTGAGGCGCTGATGTTCGATCACTCGACGCGCATGATTGTGGCTCGCTTGCCAAAAGGTGCCGCCAACTGGACACGCAGCAAGGAGGCTCCGCAGCGATTTCGGGAGCGAACGGCGGAGATTTTCGACAGACTTTTTCTGTCGGAAACCATTACACACAGAGGTGCCGACGCCGCGCTGCGTATCGAACAGTCAATGCAGAAACTGCACAACTTGCTGCCCCGCTACGAACGTCCACTGAATCCGCGCAACATCGCTTACGCCGACGTGACCACCGCGAGCGGCCACAGAGAAGTCTATGTCAGCGTCTCCGGTGCCCAAGGTTCCACGACCCGTTTGCCGCTATTCCGGCACCTGGGCGCCAATCATGTACGCATGGGGGATACGACCTACATCAACATCGACTACAGCAACAGCGTCCCGAAAACCTCGCTGGACGTCACCCTTGAGGGACGGTTGCTGGCAGTGCCTTTGACCCTCAAGGATCCAGGCAAGTACACAGCGGCAACGTTCGCCCGCCCGACCTCGCTCGACAGCGAAAGCAAACTGATTCGAGTCATACAGGAAAAATACCCGGACCCGAAGGAAATCAGCTCAGTGGATATCGCCACTACCATGCGCCCTTGCGAATCCTGCTCCGTGGTCATGAAGCAGTTCGGACATGACGGCACCGAGGGTGCACTTCAGGTGTTGTGGAACTGACCTACAACTGCTGCAAATGCCCATACAGCTTGGCGTACAAGCCACCCTCGGCAATCAATTGCTGGTGGTCGCCGTCTTCGGCGATCTGCCCGCCATCGAACACCAGCACCCGATCCGCCTGTTTAACCGCCGACAGGCGATGGGCGATGATCAAGGTGGTCCGGCCACTGAGAAACCGGGCCAGGGCCTGGTGCAGGTTGTACTCGGTGGCGGCATCCAGCGCCGAAGTGGCTTCATCGAGAATCACCACCTTGGGCTCCGCCAACACCATGCGCGCGATTGCCAGGCGTTGGCGCTGGCCACCGGACAGGCGTACCCCGGAACGCCCGACAATACTGTCCAGGCCATGCGGCAGCGACCTGACCGTGCTGTCGAGTTGAGCAATCTGCAGAGCCGCCCAGCACGCCTCGTCACTGCGCTCGCGGCCCATGGTCAGGTTGGCGCGGATGCTGTCGTTGAATAACGCCGGGTGTTGCAGCACCACGGCGACGTTCTCGCGGATGGTGTCGAGGCCAATCTCCTGCTGCGTTGCGCCACCGAACCGAATGGCCCCGGCTTGCGGCGTGTAGAGCCCCAGGAGCAACTGCACCAGGGTGCTCTTCCCGCCACCGCTGGCACCGACAATGGCGACCTTTTCCCCCGGGGCGATGATCAGGTTCATCTGGTCCAGCACCGGTTCGTCGCCATAACTGAAGCTCAGGCCCTGGACCTCGATGCCCACGGTGTCTCGCCCCTTGAACGGGTCGACGCCTGCCGGGTACTGCGGTTCGTCAGCGCGCGACAGCAACTCGTTGATCCGCGTCAGCGCACCACCGGCGGCGTAATAGGCGTATTGCAGGTTCAGCAATTGCTCGACCGGGCCAATCATGAACCACAGGTAGCTGAACACCGCGAGCATCTGGCCGATCGACAGGTCGGAAAACAACACGGTGAGCATGGCCGCGGCGCGAAAGATATCGATGCCGAACTGGAACAGCAAACCGCTGGCACGGCTCGACGCATCACTCTTCCATTGCGAATTGACTGCATAGTTGCGCACCTCTTGCGCGCGGCTCCCGAGTCGGCCGAGGAAAAAGCCCTGGCGGTTGCCGGCGCGGATTTCCTGGATCGCATCGAGGGTTTCGGTCAGCGCCTGGGTGAAACGCGAGGTGCTGTCATTCTCCAGCTTCTTCAGGTGCTTGACCCGCTTGCCCAACTGCACCGTGGCGTAGATCACCAGCGGGTTGAACAGCAGGATCAGCAATGCCAGCTGCCAGTGCATCCACATCAGTATCCCGGCGGTGCCCACCAGTGTGAGCATGGCCACCAGGAAGCGACTCAGGGTTTCACCGACAAACTTGTCCAGGGTGTCCAAGTCGGTGACCAGGTGGGTGGTGACCGTGCCACTGCCCAGGCTTTCGTACTCGCCCAGAGAAATACGCTTGAGACGCTCAATCAGGCGCAATCGAATGCGGTAGACAATGTCCTTGGCCAGACCGGCGAACAGCTTGGCCTGGACCACGTTGAACAACAGGGCTGAACAACGCAGCGTCAGGGTAATCAGCAGCATCAGGCCGATGTAGCCAGCAGCGCTTTGCCAGGCCGTTGGCAGTGCGTGGTTCATGACTTTCAACGCAGCATCGCCATGCCCGAGCAGCACTTCATCCACCAGCAGCGGCAGCAGCAAAGGAATCGGCACACTGCACAGGGTCGCCAGCACGGCGACGCCGTTGGCGATCCACAAGGCTTTTTTGTGTTTCAGCGCCAGACGACGGATTTCGGCCCAACTCAGTCGATCTACCCGTTTGGATTGTGTCCCACCGTCAGGCTGGTCATACACAGGCGGCGCGCTCCAGCCAACGACCGAGCAGCGGCGACAGCTCGCTGAGCGGTTGATAGCCATTGGTCAACAAAGCCAGTTGACCATTGCGCTCGGCCAGCAGGGTCGGAAAGCCGGCGATGCCCAGATCCTGGACCCAGGTAAAATCGGTAGCGGTGGCCGTATGCTGCTCGGCACGGTCGAACACGTCGGCGAATTCGATACGCGGCAGGCCCGCTTGTTCGGCCAGTTCCACCAGCACGCTGGCGTGGGTAACGTCGCGACCCTGTGCATAAAACGCCTGCTGAATCAGCTTCAGCAGTGTCCACGCACAATCCGGTGCCAGGCTGCGCGCCGCGACCAGGGCCCGGCACGCGGGCTCGGTGTCGTAGACAAAACCGTCGGGCAGCGCGCCGTCGAACTTGAACGGCTGACCGGTGGCCTCATGGACCGCCTGCCAGTGCTCGAGGATATACCGTCGGGTCGTAGGCTCCAGCGCCGCGCCGCTACCGGTGCGCAGACCACCCACCACAATGTGCAACTCGACGCCTGCGGCCTGCGCCTGCTCGACCAATGCCTCGGCCACCGGGGCGAACCCGTAGCACCAGGAACACATCGGGTCCATCACATAGAGCAGGCGCGCGGACATGGTTCAGGCCTCGGTCGATGGTTGCTTGTAGTTGTAGCCGATCGGGTGCGGCTGGTTGCGAGCCTTGGCCAGTTCGATCTGCTTCTGCCGGTCGATGGCACTGCGGCGGGTTTTCTCGCTCAGCGTATCCCAGCAATGCGGGCAACTGATGCCGGCCACGTAATGCTCGGACACACGGTCTTCAACGCTTACCGGCGTACGGCAGGCATGACATTGATCGTAGTCGCCTTCGCTCAGGTCGTGACGAACCGTGACCCGGTTATCGAACACGAAGCAGTCGCCCTGCCATTTGGTTTCTTCCTGCGGCACTTCTTCGAGGTACTTGAGGATCCCGCCCTTGAGGTGGAAAACTTCGCCGAAACCCTCGCTGAGCATGTAGCTCGAGGCTTTTTCGCAACGAATGCCGCCGGTGCAGAACATCGCGACCTTCTTGTGAACCGCCGGGTCGAAGTTGGCTTTGATGTAGTCGGGGAATTCGCGAAAGCTGGTGGTCTTCGGGTCGATGGCGCCTTCGAAGGTGCCGATCGACACTTCGTAGTCGTTACGGGTATCGATCAACAGCACTTGCGGGTCGCTGATCAACGCGTTCCAGTCTTTTGGATCAACGTAGGTGCCGACCTTTTTGTTCGGGTCGACGCCTTCAACGCCCAGGGTGACGATCTCTTTCTTGAGCTTGACCTTGGTCCGATAGAACGGCTGCTCGTCGCAGTAGGATTCCTTGTGATCGATATCGTGCATGCGGGGGTCGTTCTTCAGCCAGGCAATCAGGCCATCGATCCCTTCACGGCTGCCGGAAACGGTGCCGTTGATGCCTTCTTCGGCAATCAGCAGGGTGCCCTTGATGCCGTTATCAACCATTGCCTGCAGCAGTGGCTCGCGCAGGGCGACGTAATCTTCCAGGGTGACGAACTTATACAGTGCCGCCACGACAATGGCTTGTGTCATGGGTATTTCTCCAGGTGGCTACCCTCGCAAAGGGTGAACCGGATCAAAAAAAAACGCGCCGACTGTGCGGCGCGTTGCGGATTCTAGCAAAAACCGAAGTTTAGTGCTTGCTGCCGCCGGCACAGGTCGGTGACGCAGGCGCGACGCCGATCTTTGCCCATTCTTCAGGGGTGTAGGTGTGCAGCGCCAGGGCATGGAACTCGCCCATCAGGTCACCCAGGGTGGCGTAGACCTTCTGGTGACGCTTGACGCTGTTGAGTCCGGCGAACTGCTCGCTGACCACGACTGCCTTGAAGTGGGTCTGCAGCCCGCGGCTGTGCATGTGACTTTCGTCCAGCACCTCCAGGTGAGCAGGCTGCAACGCGCTCAGCGTCGACTCAATACGTTGTTGCATGGTCATTGCGGGCTCCGCTTATGGCTTTTTCTTCGCGGCGGCGGCCGCTTTTGGATCAAGTTCGGCCGTCATGTCGGCCAACAGCTTGTTGACCACCGGCACTGCGCTTTCCAGCTTGGCCTGGGTCATCTGGGCCGACTGCTGGGTCAGCTGAGGCATTTTTTCCAGGACTTTCTTGCCCAGAGGCGACTTGTAGAACGCCACCAGGTCCTTGAGTTCGGATTCACTAAAGTTGCTGGTGTACAGCTTGACCATGTCCGGCTTCAGCTTGTTCCAGCCAATGGCTTGATCCAGCGCGGCGTTGGCCTTGGCCTGGTAGGTTTCCAGCAGGGCTTTTTTCGACTCCGGTGCCTGGGTCTGGGCAAAGCGCTGGGCGAACATCTGCTGCACCTGCATGTACACCGGAGTGCCCAGCTTGTCAGCATGCGCCAGGGTCAGGAAGGCCTCGGCGCTGGCGTTGTGGCTGGCGGTATCGGCGAAAGCCTGGCCGCTGGCACAGACCAGAGCAACCGCAGTACAGATGGCACGAAGACGGGTCATCGAGTGTCCTTTTCTAGCTGGCGAGGTTAAACCCCAAGGGCAGCCATTCTGCGCCTAAAAAACACACGTGCTCAACCCCCACCCCTTGGCCGGCCTGACGGGCAGCAACAAAAGCGTGGAAAAGTCGACTGATGGAACCTCAGGTGACAAACAGGACCTAAACTGCGCTATCAGCCCTAAAGGAATGTGACCCATGAGCCGTATAGAAACCGACAGCCTTGGCCAGGTTGAAGTCCCGGATGACGCCTACTGGGGCGCCCAGACCCAACGTTCGCTGATCAATTTCGCCATCGGCACCGAGCGCATGCCACTGGCTGTCCTGCACGCCCTGGCGCTGATCAAGAAAGCCGCGGCGCGGGTCAATGATCGCAATGGCGACCTGCCTGCCGACATCGCCCGGCTGATTGAGCAAGCTGCCGACGAAGTGCTCGACGGCGAACACGACGAGCAATTCCCATTGGTGGTCTGGCAGACCGGCAGCGGCACCCAGAGCAACATGAACGTCAATGAGGTGATTGCCGGTCGCGCCAACGAGTTGGCCGGCAACCCGCGTGGCGGCAAGACTCCGGTGCACCCGAACGATCACGTCAATCGCTCGCAGAGTTCCAACGACTGCTTCCCCACCGCCATGCACATTGCCGCTGTCCAGGCCGTGCAACAGCACCTGCTGCCGGCGATCAACGAGCTATCCGGCGGCCTGGCCGAACTGGCCGCGCGCCACATGAAGCTGGTGAAGACCGGGCGTACCCACATGATGGACGCCACGCCTATCACCTTCGGCCAGGAAATTTCTGCGTTCATCGCCCAACTCGACTATGCCGAACGCGCCATTCGCGCGGCGTTGCCGGCGGTCTGCGAGCTGGCCCAGGGCGGTACCGCCGTCGGCACCGGGCTCAACTCGCCCCATGGTTTTGGCGAGGCGATTGCCGCCGAACTGGCCGCCCTCTCCGGCTTGCCGTTCGTCACCGCACCGAACAAGTTCGCTGCGCTGGCCGGCCATGAGCCGTTGACCAACTTGTCCGGCGCCCTGAAAACCCTGGCCGTGACCCTGATGAAAATCGCCAACGACCTGCGCCTGCTCGGCTCTGGCCCGCGCGCCGGTTTTGCTGAGGTCAAGCTGCCGGCCAACGAACCCGGCAGCTCGATCATGCCGGGCAAGGTCAACCCGACTCAATGCGAAGCCCTGTCGATGCTGGCCTGCCAGGTGTTGGGCAACGACGTGGCGATCGGCTTCGCGGCGAGCCAGGGTCACCTGCAACTGAACGTGTTCAAGCCGGTGATCATCCACAACCTGCTGCAATCGATCCGTCTGCTGGGGGATGGCTGCAGTAACTTCCAACTGCACTGCATCGCCGGACTGGAGCCGGATGCCGAGCAAATGGCTGCCCATCTGGAACGTGGCTTGATGCTGGTGACCGCGCTGAACCCGCACATCGGCTACGACAAGTCGGCCGAGATCGCCAAGAAGGCCTACGCAGAAAACCTGACCCTGCGCGAAGCGGCGTTGCAGTTGGGCTACCTGACGGACGAGCAGTTCGACGCCTGGGTGCGCCCGGAAAACATGCTCGAGGCCGGCAAGCAGGGCTGATTCCGCTCCTCGCCGCTGCTTTTATAAGCAGCGGCGATCAGCTCTGACCACCCACCGCACGCAACCGCCGCGCCCTGAGCCCGGCAATCAGCGAAGGCCCCAACGCCACCAGCGCCGAACCCAGCACCACTAGCACCGCACCGCCGTAGGCCAGGCTGTTGATCTGCTCGGCGTGCACGAACTCGGGCCAAATCCAGGCCGCCAGCGCCACTGCCGCGAAGGTTACCAAGGGCGTGATTGCCAGGGTCGCACTCACCCGCGAGGCTTCCCAGTGCGCCAGCGCCTCGGCAAACGCGCCATAGGCAACCAGGGTGTTGAGGCAGCACGCCAGCAACAGCCAGCCTTGCAGAGGCGTCAGCGCCAGCGTTTCCAGCGGGTGCACCCAAGGCGTGAGCAGTGCTGCGCAGAACAGGTAAATCACCATCATCACCTGCAGCGAGTTCCACACCGTCAGCAGTTGCTTTTGCCCCATCGCATAGAAGGTCCAGACCGTCGACGCTGCCAGAATCAGCAACACGCCGGCGGTGTAGTCGCTCAAGGAGGTCAGGAGCTCGGCCAGGCGCTCATTGAAAAACAGGCCGAAACCGACCATCAGCACCAGCAGGCCAATGCCCTGCCCGAGGGTGAAGCGTTCCTTGAACACCACCACGCTGCCGAGCAGCAGCAGGATCGGCCCCACTTGCACCACCAACTGAGCGGTGCCGGGGCTCAGCAGATTCAGGCCCATCAGGTACAGGATGTAGTTACCCACCAGCCCGAACACCGCCATCAGTACCAGCCAGCCACCTTTCGGCCCCAGCGCCTGGCGGCTCGGCAGCCGGCGAGTGGCGGCCAGGTAGACGAAGAGGCAACCGCCGGACACCAACAAGCGAAACCAGGTGACGGTGATCGGGTCCATCACCACCAGCACTTGTTTGAGCTTGATCGGCAGGATTCCCCACAAGAAAGAGGTCAACAGCGCCAGGAACAGACCGTAACCCCAGCGACCGGACGAAATGTGCATGCGAACCCCAAAAGAACCAACGGCGAGAAAAGCCCATTCTAGGCTTCCTCGCCGCGCACACACAGTGACAGTTGGCGACCAGCCGCTGCTGGGACTGTATCGGTCGCTGCCAGGCTAGCGCACCGCTTCGAATAAGCCACTCGCGCCCATGCCACCGCCGACGCACATGGTGACGATGCCGTAGCGCAGATTGCGCCGTTGCAACTCACGCACCAGATGACCGACCTGACGCGAGCCGGTCATGCCAAACGGGTGACCGATTGAGATCGAACCGCCGTTGACGTTGTACTTGTCGTTGTCGATTTCCAGTCGGTCGCGGCTGTACAGGCACTGCGAGGCAAAGGCTTCGTTGAGTTCCCACAGATCAATATCCGCCACCTGCAAGCCCTTGGCCTTGAGCAGCCTGGGCACCGAGAACACCGGGCCGATACCCATCTCGTCCGGTTCGCAGCCGGCCACGGTAAAGCCACGGAAAAACGCCTTGGGCTTGAGCCCCAGTTGCAACGCCTTTTCCAGACTCATCACCAGGGTCATTGAGGCGCCGTCAGACAACTGCGAAGAGTTGCCTGCCGTCACCGAACCGTCTTCGGCGAACACCGGTTTCAATCCGGCGAGGCTTTCGTAGGTGGTGTCGGGACGGTTGCAATCGTCGCGGTCAACGATGCCATCGAGGATTTGCACCTCCCCGGAGTTTTTGTCCTCAACCTTGTATTTCACCGCCATCGGCACGATTTCGTCGCTGAACAACCCGGCCGCCTGCGCCTGAGCGGTACGCAACTGGCTCTGCAAGGCATAGCGATCCTGCTCTTCACGGCTGACCGAATAGCGTCGGGCGACGATTTCAGCGGTCTGGCCCATGGGGAAGTAAATCCCCGGCACCTGCTCCTTGAGCAAGGGATTGATCAGGTTGTCGGTGTTGACGCTTTTCATCGTCAGGCTGATGGACTCGACACCGCCGGCGACGATGATGTCGCTGCAACCCGAGGCGATCTGGTTGGCGGCAATCGCAATGGCCTGCAGGCCCGAGGAACAGAAACGGTTGAGGGTCATGCCGGCAGTGCCGGTGCCCAGGCACGAGAGCACCGCGACGTTGCGCCCGATGTTGAAACCCTGGGCACCTTCGTTGGAGCCTGCGCCGACGATGCAGTCCTCGACGCTGGCCGGATCGATGCCATGGCGCTGCAGCAATGCGTTGACGCAATGGGCCGCCATGTCGTCCGGGCGAGTCTGGTTGAACTTGCCGCGAAACGATTTGGCCAGGCCGGTCCGTACGCTATCGACGATCACTACTTCACGCATGGCATACCTCGAATGTTGTTGTCATTGAAAGAAGTGAATCGAGCATAGATCCACCTGATCGCTGACCGCGACAATCATTCACCTCGCGTATGCAAACCCATCGAACTACTTCTTGTCGTCCTTGTGCTTTTTGGCATGCCGGTCGGATTTCTCGAACGCTGCTTCCAGGGCGCGGTTGATGGTGCGCAACACCTTGACCCGAGCCCAGCGCTTGTCATTGGCCTCCACCAGCGTCCAGGGCGCGACCTCGGTGCTGGTGCGGTCGACCATGTCGCCCACAGCCGTGCGGTAGTCGTCCCACTTCTCGCGGTTACGCCAGTCGTCCTCAGTGATCTTGAAGCGCTTGAAGGGGATCTGCTCGCGTTCCTGGAAACGCTCCAGCTGGGTCTGCTTGTCGATGGCCAGCCAGAACTTCACCACAATCACATTGGAGGCGTTGATCTGCTCTTCAAAGTCGTTGATCTCGCTGTAGGCGCGCATCCAGTCGGCTTGGGTGCAGAAACCTTCGATGCGCTCCACCAGCACCCGGCCGTACCAGGAGCGGTCGAAGATGGTGAATTTGCCGCGCGCTGGAAGGTGTCGCCAGAAGCGCCACAGGTAAGGTTGCGCACGCTCTTCCTCGGTCGGCGCGGCAATCGGCACGATGCTGTACTGACGCGGGTCCAGCGCCGCCGCCACACGGCGGATCGCCCCGCCCTTGCCGGCGGCATCGTTGCCCTCGAACACCGCGATGAGCGCGTGCCGGCGCATGCGCTTGTCACGCAACAAGCCGGCCAGGCGGGCCTGCTCGGTAATCAGTTGCTCTTCGTAGTCTTTCTTGTCCAGGCGCTGGTTGAGGTCGAGGCTGTCGAGCAGGCTGAAATGGTCGACGCTGGTGGTCAATGGCGCGGCGCTGACCTTCTCCGGCTTGAGCTTGGCGCGCTTGAGCGCCCCCTGCAGGCCCTCGAGCAGAATCTTGCCGACCGCCAGGCTGCGGTAATAGGGATCGACCCCTTCGATAACGTGCCACGGCGCATAGTCGCGACTGGTGCGGCGGATCGCCCGCTCGCCGTAATGCACAAACTTGTCGTAGGTCTGCGATTGCTGCCAGTCCAGCGGGCTGATGCGCCAGCTGTGTAGCGGATCGTCCTGCAGCGACTTGAGGCGCGCCTTCATCTGTTTCTTGGACAGGTGGAACCAGAACTTGAAGATCAGCGCACCTTCGTCGCACAGCAGTTTTTCCAGGCGCTCCGCTCCGGTGATCGCCTGATCGAGCACTGCGTCCTTGAACAGGCCGTGGACCCGCCCCTGCAGCATCTGGCTGTACCAGTTGCCGAAAAACACCCCCATGCGGCCCTTGGCCGGGAGCATTCGCCAATAGCGCCAGGCCGGTGGCCGCGCCAGCTCTTCGTCAGTTTGCTGGTCGAAGGTGCGCACTTCGATCAGCCGCGGATCCATCCATTCATTGAGCAACTTGACCGTCTCGCCCTTGCCGGCGCCTTCGATACCGTTAATCAACACGATCACCGGAAAGCGCGCTTGCTGCTGCAATTCGAACTGAGCTTCGAGCAGGGCTTCACGCAGCGCCGGGACTTCGGCCTCATAGGTTTCTTTGTCGATCACGTGACCGATTTCGGCGGATTCGAACATGGCTGACTCCCTTCCAAGATGGCTCAAGACTAGCGGATTGATGGCCCTCGTGTGCGCAATGCTGCTCTGCTTTTTGTAGGAGCGAGCCCGCTCGCGAAAAACTCGAGAGCGCCGCGTTTATTCAAAATGCCCGCGTCATCGTTGACGTTCTTCGCGATCAGCTAGAATGCCCGCCTTGCCCACACCGAGCCTGCCATGAATCCTGCACTGCCCCACGCCCAACTCGACTGGGACGACCAAGGCCGCCCGCGCTCGCGGGTGTTCGACGACGTGTACTTTTCCGATCAGTCGGGCCTTGACGAAACCCGCTACGTGTTCATCGAGCAGAACCGCTTGAGTGAACGCTTTGCCGCACTTAAGGCAAACGAAAAGCTGGTGATTGGCGAAACCGGCTTTGGCACCGGGCTGAATTTTCTCTGTGCCTGGCAACTGTTCGAGCAACAGGCCGTGGCCGGTGCGCGCCTGCATTTCATCAGCGTCGAGAAATACCCGCTGAGCCCACCCGACCTGCAGCGAGCGCTGGCGCTCTGGCCGCAGCTCAAACCTTTCGCCGATCAACTGCTGGCGCAGTACGTGGCGATCCACCCGGGTTTCCAGCGACTGGTGCTGGATAACGGGCGCGTGACCCTGACCCTGTTGATAGGTGATGCGTTGGAGCAATTGCCGCAACTCGATGCCCAGGTCGACGCCTGGTTTCTCGATGGCTTCGCCCCGGCAAAAAATCCGGACATGTGGACCGCCGAACTGTTCGCCGAACTGGCGCGCCTGGCAGCCCCCGACTCGACCATCAGCACCTTCACCAGCACCGGCTGGGTACGCCGCCTGCTCAATGCCGCGGGATTCAAAATGCGCCGCACGCCGGGCATCGGTCATAAATGGGAGATCCTGCGCGGGGCGTTTCTTGGCTGGCCCGAAGACATCCCGCCCGCCGCCAGCGCCAAACCCTGGTTCGCCCGCCCGGCGCCATGGCGCGGTGAACGTCGCGCGCTGGTGATCGGTGCCGGCCTGGCCGGTTGCGCCAGCGCCGCCAGCCTCGCAGCCCGTGGCTGGCAGGTCAGCCTGCTGGAGCGTCATGCCGATCTGGCCCAGGAAGCCTCGGGCAATCCTCAGGGCGTGCTGTACCTCAAGCTTTCGGCCCATGGCACCGCCCTGTCACAGATGATCGTCAGCGGTTTCGGCCATACCCGCCGTCTGCTCGAACACCTGCAACGCGGCAGCGACTGGGACGACTGCGGCGTGCTGCAACTGGCGTTCAACGCCAAGGAAGCCGAGCGCCAGGCGCAACTGGCAGCGGCCTTTCCCGCCGATCTGGTGCATCAGCTTGATCAACAGCAGGCCGAGGCCCGCGCAGGCGTAGCCCTGGAGCACGGCGGCTTGTTCTACCCGGAAGGCGGCTGGGTGCACCCGCCAGCGCTGTGCCAATGGCAGGCGGCCCACCCCAGCGTGCAGTTGCTGAGTCACCGCGAGGCCGTGGAGTTACGCAAGGTCGATGATCAGTGGCAAGCCTGGGACGGCGAGAGCTTATTGGCCAGCGCGCCGTTGGTGGTCCTCGCCGGCGCCGCCGAAATCAAGCGTTTCGCGCAAAGCGCCGAACTGCCGCTCAAGCGCATTCGCGGGCAAATCACCCGCCTGCCGCAAACCGCCGACAGCCAGTGCCTTTCCACGGTGGTCTGCGCCGAAGGCTACGTCGCTCCGGCCCGCTTGGGCGAACACACCCTGGGCGCCAGCTTCGATTTCCACAGCGACGATCTGACGCCGACCACCGCCGAACACCTAGGCAACCTGGAAATGCTCAAAGAGATATCCACTGACCTGGTGACGCGTCTGCACGCCGATCAACTCGATCCGCAGCAGTTACAAGGCCGGGCCGCCTTTCGCTGCACCAGCCCGGACTACCTGCCCATCGTTGGCCCGCTCGCCGATCGCCAGGCCTTCATAGAGGCCTATGCAGCCCTGGCCCGAGATGCGCGGCAGGTTCCGGACATCGCCTGCCCGTGGCTAGAAGGCCTCTACGCCAACAGCGGCCACGGCTCGCGCGGCTTGATCACCGCGCCGCTGTCCGGCGAATTGCTGGCCGCCTGGCTGGACAACGAACCGTTGCCGCTGCCGCGCGGTGTGGCTGAGGCCTGCCACCCCAATCGCTTCGCTTTGCGCCAATTGATCAGGGGCAAGGCCGGCCAATGATTTCAGTGCTGGCGGTCGCCGGGATACAGCGCCAGATAGTTGCTGACCGCATCGTCAATTGTGGGAAAGAACGCCGCTTCGCCCAGACGGGCGAACAGGCCGAAGCGCTTGAGCTTGTCCTTGACCGGGTCTTTCATCTCGGCCACGCACAACTTGATGCCCGCTGCATGCAGGGTTTCGTCCAGTTCCGCCAGCACATCGGCTGAGGTCACGTCGACGCTGGTCACCGGTTCGGCGGCCACCACCAGCCAGCGTACCGGCGTCGGCGAGGCGGCCACGGCGTCCAGCACACGGTCGTTGAACAGTTCCGCGTTGGCGAAAAACAGCGGCGCATCCCAACGGAACAGCACCAGCCCGGGGATCAAACTGGCCTGTGGATAACGTTGGATATCGTGGTAGCCCTTGACCCCGTCGGGCTGCCCCAGCACCGCGGAATAGGGACGCCAGCCATCCCAGAGAAACTCAATCACGGCGAGCACGATGGCCAGGGCGATCCCTTCAATCGCACCGAACACCGCAACGCCGATGGTGCAGACAATCGACAGCCAGAACTCCCAGCGCTGGATGCGATAGATACGCCGCAGGTCGGCGACTTCGATCAGGCCGATCGCCGAGGCAATCACCACCGCCGCCAGTGCGGCATTGGGCAGGTGCTGCAACAGGTTCGGTGCCACCATCAGCAGCAAGGCCACCGTCAAAGCACCAACGATCCCGGTCAACTGGGTTTTCGAGCCTGCGGCTTCGGCCACCGGGGTCCGCGACGAACTGCTGCTGATGGGAAAGCCCTGGAAGAACCCGGCCGCCAGGTTGGCAAAGCCCAGACCGGCCATTTCCTGGTTGGGGTCGACGTAGCTGCGGGTGCGCGCCGCGTAGACTCTTGACAGCACGCTGGTGTCGGCGAATGAAACCAGCGCCACCGCGCAGCCACCAATCAACACCGGGACCAGGTCTTCGCGAGTAATCCAGGGAATGGCGAATGCCGGCAAGCCCTGGGGCAACGCGCCGAGCACCGAGACCCCGGCACTCGCCCCCAGATCCAGCACGCCGACAGCGACCGTCGCCCCGACCACGGCGATGAGGATGCCGGGGATGCGTTTGTTGCCCTTGAGCAGCAGGATCACCGCCAGGGTCGTGGCGCCGACCGCAAAGGTGATCCAGTTGCTCTTGCCGTCGACTATTGACGTGGCAATGGACCAGAGGTTGGTCAGTGGGCCTTCGGACTCGATGGAGAAACCGAACATCTTCGGCAACTGGCTGATCAATACGGTCAGGGCAATCCCGTTCATGTAGCCATAGCGAATCGGCTTGGACAGCAACTCGGTGATAAAACCCAGACGCGCAATGCCGGCGAGGATGCACACCACGCCTGAGACAATCGCCATCGCCGCTGCCAGGGCCACGGCGCGCTGCGGATCACCACCGGACAGCGGCAGGATGACGGCGAGGATCACCGCCGCCAGCGACGAGTCCGGGCCCAGCACCAGAATCCGGCTGGGACCGAACAGGGCATAGGCAATCAGCGGCACGATGGTCGCATACAGGCCATAGATGCCAGGCAACCCGGATGCCACCGCATAGGCGATACCCACGGGCACCAGCATGGTGGTCAGCACCAGACCGGCGAGGATGTCGTGGCGCAACCAGGCGATCTGGTACTCGCGCAAGGTGCGAAATCCGGGCAGCCAGCGGTTCCAGCCGGTGTTGACGCCGGTCTTGCGCACGATGCGCCCCGGCTCGGGACTTGGCGACGGCGAGTCCGCAAGGTTCATGGGTCTGGCCCCTAAGTGTGGAAGATGTGTAGCGCCCGTCAGCGTTGTTCAGGGACTTGTGAAGAATCGCGAGAATGACCGAGGGGGAGCCGACCAGTGCCGGTCTCCCCCCCTCATCTGTCAATGGAACGGGAAGATGTAGTTCATCCAGGCGGCCATGCGCAGCAGTATCTTGCGCATGATCGCCACATGGTGGAAGTGCTGGCTGTACAGCGCCGCCTGACCATATGAGCCACCGGGTAACAACTTGGCGTACTCCGGATAATCCGGGTCAGTGATCTCGATGATCACCGGCACCCGACCCGGTGGTGGCGATCCGGTGTAGCTGAGCAAGGTGCCGGATGGCTGGATCTGCCCCTCGCCTATCACACTGATGACATTCTTCACCTTACCGGTAAACACTCGTCCGGGAATGCCGTCGAAGGCGACCTCCGCCTCATCGCCCGGCACCAGGCGCAGCAAGCTGTTCTGGCGCATCCAGGCAGCAAAGTATTGGCCCTCTTCCGGGATGAAGACCATCGACGGACGCAGCGGAAACTTGGTCGCCATCATCCCCGCACGCAGCGAAACATGGGTCACGAAGCCCTTGCTCGGTGCCCGTACGGTGGTGTTGTCCAAATCGAACTGGGCGTTGTCGATCTGCCCCTGCAGGTCGTCCACCAGGGCTTGGGCCGCATCCAGCTCGCGCCGCGTACCGAAGTTGCGCTTGATCAGTTCGTTGATTCGGAACAAATCAGCCCGTGCGGAGATTTGCTGGGCTTTCAGCGACTTGAGGCGGTTCTGGAACGGCTCGGGGTCGATGCGAAACAGCACATCCCCGGTTTTCAGCGGCTCGTTGCCCTTGACCGGCACCTCGATCACCTTGCCCGTCACGGTCGGGATAATCGGCACCGAGACGAAGTACGAACGCGCCACCTCCGAATACGGGTGGTTGTAGTTCATCAGGAAGATCAGCGCGCCAATCAACACCACGCCGCCCAACACGGCGGTCGGCACCGTCCACTTGTTCAGGGGAATACGGAAAATCTTGAAGATTGCCACGCAGATGGCGGTGTAGGTAAGGATCAGTAATAAGTCCATGGTTTATTGCCGTCCTTCTATAGAAGAGTCATCGGACTGCGTCTTCCCTTCCAGGCGCTGCACGCGTTGGCGCAGTTCAGCCAGCTCCTTGACCAGCTCCGCATCGAGTTTCAACTGCTCGGGATCCGTGCGAAATCCCCAGCCGCGATCCTCCCGGTACAACATCGCCCAGATCCACAGGAACGGCCACAACGCATGCAGGGTGAACAGACTCACCCAACCTGCTGCATGAATGGCGTCCTGATGCGGATGTTTGCGGTGTACGGCAATTTCGTAGGGTATGTCGTGCAGCACGATAATCCCGTAGAACAACACGATTGCCGCAAAAAAAAGAATGCCCAGCGCAATGTAGTCGAGCACGACGCCCCCCTCCCGAAAAACAAAAACAGCGCGTACGCACCACGTGAGTGCTGTGATGGTCGACTGCGGTCGCTGCTCCGCGCGCGCCCGTTCGAAATCAGAATAGTTCAAGTTTAATCGCCTGCCCGGCTATCGCTCGCTGACTTAACTCAGTGAAATCGCAGATAGCAGACAGTCCCATGCAGGGCGAAATGCTCGGCAATTCAATCGATAAGGTCACCAGGCAAGTTGCCGAACACCGACTATTCTTGGGCGTGTCCGTCAGCTATCACAGGGAAACCAAGCTCATGAAATCCGTCAAATCCTTCGCCTTGCGTGTCGCGTTTGCCACTCTCCTGTCGACTGCCGGCATCAGTGCCCAGGCGGCTGATATTCCGTTGGGCAGTACCGCGATGGAAGGCCACTTCGTGACGAAAGTGCTGGCAGTCGATGCGGCGAATTATCAGGTCACCATCGAAGGCCTCAACAAGCAGCCGATTCCCCTGCAACTGACCGATCAAGCCAAAGCCCTGCCCAACCTGAAAGTCGGAGATAACGTCGACATCCAGGTGCTGCGCTCGGTGGCCTATGTACTCGACACCCAGGTGGGGGGTGCACCCAAAGTCAGCGATGAAGCCATGACCATTCGCGCCACCAAAGACAACCCCAATCCCGGCGGCGAGGCGGTACGCCAGGTCAAGGTCACCTCGAAGATTACCCAGATCGATTTGAAGACCCATGAAGTGACCCTGATGCCTCCAGAAGGCAAGGTCAGGGTGGTCAAGGTCGAGGACCCGCAGCTTCAAGAGCGCATGAAGAAGCTGCAGGTGGGGCAGACGGTCGAGGCGATCTACACCGAGATCCTGAAAATCAAAACCTCGACCAACCCATAATCGCCCATGAGTGATTTATTCAACGCGATTGCCCTGGGATTGCTGGCGTTGTTGCCGTTGCTCAACCCGCCCACCACCGTGGCGCTGTTCCTCGCCCTGAGTAAAGGACTCAACCAACGGCAAAAGAATAAACAGGCGCGGCTGACGGCCTTCTATGTCTTCCTGATCATGACGCTAACCTACTACACCGGCGAACTGATCATGGATGCCTTCAACATCTCCATCCCCGGTTTGCGCATAGCCGGGGGTGGAATCCTGATCGTCATGGGCATGAAGATGCTGTTTCCACCGCCCGCACCACCGACGACCGACCATGACGTCAAGGAAAAGGAGAGCTTCGCCTTGATCCCGCTGGCTATGCCCAGCACCGCCGGCCCCGGCACCATTGCCTTGATCATCAGTTCTGCGGCAACGATCAAGCACAGCACGATGTTCCCGGCCTGGGTGATAATGGCCGCCCCTGCGCTAATCTTCCTGTTCACCGCGCTGATCCTGTGGATCTGCCTGCGCAGCTCGGGGCTGATCATGCGCATAACCGGCGAGTCCGGGATCGACGCAATCTCCCGACTGATGGGCTTTTTGCTGGTGTGCATGGGCGCTCAGTTCGCCATCAATGGCTCGATCGAAATCGTCCAGTCGCTCATCGACAGCAACTTCCATCCGCCGCGCCTGCCCTAGTTGGCAGCCCGCGCATTTCCTCCCGGTGCCGTGATCGACTACCATAGCGCCGCCGGTCCCCCAGGGGATTAATAGGGAATCCGAAACACCACACCCGGTGTCAATCGGAACTGCCCCCGCAACTGTAGATGCCGAGCCCACTCCACAACTGCCACTGGATCATTTCCGGGAAGGCTGGGGTGCGGCAACGACGCATGAGTCAGGAGACCTGCCGGCCAAGCAAAATCACTAACCGGCGGGGTGTCCGGGAAGGACATCCCTGCTGCCCGCCAGTTTCCTTGTCGCGCGGTCTTGCCCTGTGTTCAACGCAGTGTTCGAGGGTGTGTTTCCAAACCGTATCCCTGCTGTTGCCTGTACGGTTCAAATGGAGATTGCCCCATGCTGTTGCCCCGCCTTTCGACCCTCGTTGCCGGTATGGCTCTTTGCGCCCTGGCCCAGGCCACCCCGACCCAGTACCCACTGACCCTCGAAAACTGCGGCAGCAGCCTGACCTTCCAGCATGCGCCCAGCGGCACCGTGACCATTGGCCAGGCCGGTACCGAAATGCTCTACGCCCTGGGCCTGAGCGACAAAGTGCTCGGCACGTCGCTGTGGTTCAACAACGTGTTGCCGGTGTACAAGGCGCAGAACGACAAGATCGAGCGCTTGGCGGACAACGATCCCAGTTTCGAAGCGGTGATCGGCAAGCGCCCGCAACTGGTGACGGTTGAGCTGGAATGGATGGTCGGTCCGCAAGGCGTGGTCGGCACTCGCGAGCAATTTCATGAGCTGAAAATCCCCACCTACCTGCTGCCTTCAGACTGTGAAGCCAAGGACAACCTGGTGGGCGCTGACGGTACGCGCCTGGCGCCGTTCCGCATCGAGAGCATCTACAAGGGCATTGAGCAGCTCGCCGAGATTTTCGATGTGCGCGAGCGCGGCGCCCAACTGACGGACGAGCTCAAGGCCAGCCTCGCCCAATCGATTACCAAGGCCCACGAGAAAAAGCACCCGCCGCTCAGTGCCCTGGTCTGGTTCTCCAGCGCCGACATGGACATCGATCCTTATGTGGCCGGCCACAAGGGCGTTCCCGACTTCATGTTGACGACGTTGGGCGTGCGTAACGTGGTCGAGTCCGACGAGGAATGGCCGACGGTCGGCTGGGAAACCATCGCCAAGGCCAATCCGACTTTCCTGGTCATCGCGCGCATGGACCGCCGCCGCTTCCCCGCCGATGACCATGAAAAGAAACTGGCGTTTCTGCGCAGCGACCCGGTGACACGCAACATGGACGCGGTGAAAAACAACCGCATCATCGTGCTTGATGCGATGGCCATGCAGGCCAGCGTGCGCACCTTCGACGGCCTGCAGCAACTGGCCGAGGCCATCGACCGCTTTAACCTGCCGCAATGACTGCGAGTCTGATTAGAAGCTTGTCGGCCATGGCGCTGCTGTTGGCAGCTGTCATCGCCGGCGTGGCCATCGGTGAAACCGCCATTGAGCTTCACGTGGTGTTCCAGGTGCTGGCAAACAAACTGTGGGCCGCCGGCTACGCGCTGGACCCGATCGACGAAGGCATCGTCTGGAATTATCGCCTGACCCGCGCCCTGGTCGCGGCGGCCTGCGGTGCCGGCCTGGCCACCTGCGGGGTGATTCTGCAGTCGTTGTTGCGCAATCCCCTGGCTGATCCGTATCTGCTGGGCGTCAGTGCCGGAGCCTCAACCGGGGCGGTGTTGGTGGCTCTGCTCGGCGTCGGCGCCGGCATGCTGACCTTGTCGGCCGGCGCCTTCGTCGGCGCCATGGCTGCGTTCGCCCTGGTGATTTTGCTGGCGCGACTCAGCGGTTCAAGCCGTGGCACTGGGCAAATCATCCTCGCGGGCATTGCCGGCTCGCAGTTGTTCAACGCCATCACCGCGTTCCTGATCACCAAATCGGCCAGCTCCGAACAGGCACGGGGCATCATGTTCTGGCTGCTGGGCAACCTCAGCGGGGTGCGCTGGCCGTCGGTGTGGCTGGCGGTGCCGGTGGCAGTCGCGGGTCTGGTGTTGTGCCTGCTGCACCGACGTGCCTTGGACGCTTTTGCCTTTGGCAGCGATTCAGCCGCATCACTCGGCATACCGGTGCGCCGGGTGCAGTTGGTGCTGGTGGGGTGCGCGGCGCTGGTGACGGCGGTGATGGTGTCCATTGTCGGCTCCATCGGTTTTGTCGGTCTGGTAATTCCCCACGCCGTGCGCCTGCTGCTCGGCACCGGGCACTCGCGCCTGTTGCCCGCCAGTGCCCTGGCCGGCGCGTTGTTTCTGATTGCCGCCGACGTGCTGTCACGCACCCTGATCAAGGGCCAGGTGATTCCGGTCGGGGTGATCACCGCGCTGGTCGGTGCGCCGGTGTTTGCGCTGATCCTGATCGGCCGCAGGAGCGCCCGATGAGCGCCCCCGTTCTGAGGTGCCGAGGTCTGTCCTTCAAGGTGCGTGACGCCGAGTTGCTGCAGGATATCCATCTCGATCTGCACCCCGGCGAAACCCTCGGCGTCGTCGGGCCCAACGGCTCCGGCAAGTCCACCTTGCTCAAGCTGTTGGCCGGCTTGCGCACGCCGTCAGCCGGCGGTGTGTGGCTGGCTGACCAGCCGCTGGAAAAACTTTCGCGCCGCAGCATTGCGCAACGCCTGGCGGTGGTCGAGCAACAGGCCGACACCGACGACGCGATCCGCGTGTTCGACGCCGTCGCGCTCGGCCGCACGCCCTGGTTGTCGGCCCTGAGCCCGTGGAGCCGGGAGGACGAGGCGATCGTCCGCCAGGCCCTGCACGATGTCGACGCCACGCACCTGAGCACACGCATCTGGCGTGGTCTGTCCGGGGGTGAGCGCCAGCGCGTGCATATCGCCCGGGCCCTCGCCCAGCGTCCGCAGATCCTGCTGCTCGACGAGCCGACCAACCACCTCGACATCCAGCATCAACTGACGATTCTCAAGGGTGTGCAGGCGCTGCCCGTTACCAGCCTGATCGTGCTGCACGACCTCAACCAGGCCCTGACCTGCGACCGCCTGGCAATCCTCGACCGTGGACGGCTGGTGGCGCTCGGTAAGCCCCTGGAAGTGCTCACGCCACAACGTTTGCACGCCACCTTCGGCGTACAGGCCCACTACCTCACGGACCCATTCGATGGCGCGCAGATCCTGCGCTTGCGCGCCACCTGATCAATCGAGGACTCGACATGCGCTCTCTATCCTTACCCTTGCTGCTCGCCAGCGCCCTGTTCTGCTCGGCCCTGCAGGCGCAAACTTTTGAAGTGAAAATGCTCACCCGTGGTGCCGCTGGCAGCATGGTCTACGAGCCGGATTACCTGCGTATCGAGCCCGGTGACAGTGTCAGGTTCATTCCCAGCCAAAGCGGACACAACGCCGCTTCGGTCGCGGGGCTACTGCCGGCAGGTGCTACTGCGTTCAAGGGCAAAATCAATCAGGAGATCGAGCAGGTTTTCGACATCCCTGGCCTGTATGGCATCCAATGCACCCCGCATCTGGCCATGGGCATGGTGATGCTGATCCAGGTCGGTCCAACCACCGCCCAGCCAGCCGAAATCCCGTCAGCCTTGCCAAAGCGTGCCACCGAGCGTTTCAGCCGTCTGTTGCAGCACCAGCAGGCTCAATAGTCGCCAGTTGGAATTCCATATGGGTGGTCTGCCACAGCGGATCAGCCTCGACATCGATGATCGCGAAGCCCTGGCGAATCCAGAAATCAATGGCGCCGGGAAGGAAGGGATGGGTGTGCAGGTAGACCACCTGCACGCCGTCCGCCTGGGCCAGGGCCAGCAAGGCGCGGTACAGCTGCGCCGCCAGACCGACTCGTCGGTGAGCCGGCAGGACGAACAGCCGAACCACCTCGACCACTTTGCGGCCGCGATAATCCAGCTGGGGGAAACGTCCGTCGTACGGCAGGTAGCCGATCGTGGCGACGATCAGCCCGTCGACCCGCGCCACCAGAAACCGCCCGTCACCGCGCAGATAGACCGCCTCGAAATGCGCCAGATCAGCCGGCAGGCCGCTGGCGCTGAGCTTGGGAAACAACTCGGCGCGGACCTGTTGAACGAAGGTCAGGACCTCGGGGATTTCTGTGGCGGTGACAGGGTGAAATTTCAAAATGCTATTCCTGTTTCTGACACACCGCAGAGCCCCCAGTCGCTTGCAAGCCAGCGCCTACAGCCGTCAAACACCCGCGACTTTGGCCCGTGCCGCATGCAGTTTCTTGTAGCTGTCGATCAACCGCAGGTGCCGATCCAGCCCTTCGAGCTTCATGCTGGTTGGCGTCAGGCCATGGAAGCGCACGCTGCCGTTGACCGAACCAATCGCCGCGTCCATTCGCTCGTTGCCAAACATACGACGGAAGTTGACCTCGTAGTCCGCCAGCTCCAGGTCTTCGTCCAACTCCATCTCCAGCACTGCGTTCACTGCCTGGTAGAACAGGCCGCGCTCGACGGTGTTGTCGTTGTACTGCAGGAAGGCTTCCACCGCGTCCTTCGCCTCTTCGAACTGTTGCAGGGCGAGGTAGATCAGCAGTTTCAGCTCGAGGATGGTCAACTGGCCCCAGGCCGTGTTGTCGTCGAACTCGATACCGATCAGGGTGGTGATGTCGGTGTAATCGTCCAGCTCGCTTTCCACCAGGCGCTCACCCAGGGCCTTCAGCTCGGCGTCGTCGAGGCTGTGCAGATTGAGGATGTCGGCACGGAAGAACAGCGCCTTGTTGGTGTTGTCCCAGATCAGGTCGTCCAACGGATAGATTTCCGAATAGTCCGGCACCAGGATCCGGCAGGCCGTGGCACCGAAGTGCTCATACACCGCCATGTACACCTGCTTGCCCATGTCTTCGAGAATCTTGAACAGGGTCGCGGCTTCTTCGGCGTTGGAGTTTTCGCCTTCGCTGGTGAAGTCCCACTCGACAAACTCGTAATCCGACTGGGCGCTGAAGAAGCGCCACGAGACCACGCCGCTGGAGTCGATGAAGTGCTCGACGAAGTTGTTCGGCTCGGTCACCGCGTGGCCTTCGAAGGTCGGCAGCGGCAAATCGTTCAAGCCCTCGAAACTGCGGCCCTGAAGCAATTCGGTGAGGCTGCGTTCCAGCGCCACTTCCAGGCTCGGGTGCGCGCCGAACGAGGCGAATACACCGCCGGTGCGCGGGTTCATCAGGGTCACGCACATCACCGGGAATTCACCGCCCAGCGAAGCATCCTTGACCAGCACCGGGAAGCCCTGCTCCTCCAACCCCTGGATCCCGGCAAGAATCGCCGGGTACTTGGCCAGCACTTCCTGCGGTACGTCCGGCAGGGCGAACTCGCCTTCGATGATTTCGCGCTTCACCGCCCGCTCGAAGATCTCCGACAGGCACTGCACCTGGGCTTCAGCCAGGGTATTGCCGGCACTCATGCCGTTGCTCAGGAACAGGTTTTCGATCAGGTTCGACGGGAAATACACCACTTCGCCATCGGACTGGCGCACGAACGGCAAGGACACGATGCCCCGCTCTTCGTTACCTGAGTTGGTGTCGAACAGGTGCGAGCCACGCAACTCGCCATCTCGGTTGTAGATCTTCAGGCAGTGCGGATCGAGGATTTCTGGCGGCAGTTCATCCTTGCGACCTGGCTGGAACCAGCGCTCGTCTGGGTAATGCACGAACGCCGCGTTGGCGATGTCTTCGCCCCAGAACTGATCGTTATAGAAGAAGTTGCAGTTCAGCCGCTCGATAAACTCGCCCAGGGCAGAGGCCAGTGCGCCTTCCTTGGTGGCGCCTTTGCCATTGGTGAAGCACATCGGCGAATGGGCATCGCGGATATGCAGCGACCAGACGTTGGGCACGATGTTGCGCCATGAAGCGATTTCGATCTTCATCCCCAGGTCGGCGAGGATGCCCGACATGTTGGCGATGGTCTGCTCCAGCGGTAGGTCCTTGCCGACGATGAAGGTGCTGGCGTCCGCCGCCGAGTTAGGCATCAGCAGCGCCTGAGCATCGGCGTCGAGGTTGTCCACCTCTTCGATAACGAACTCCGGCCCGGCCTGCACCACTTTTTTCACCGTGCAGCGGTCGATGGATCGCAGGATGCCCTGGCGGTCCTTGTCGGAAATATCGGCCGGCAGTTCAACCTGGATCTTGAAGATCTGGTTGTAGCGATTTTCCGGGTCGACGATGTTGTTCTGCGACAGCCGGATGTTCTCGGTGGGAATGTTGCGCGTGCTGCAGTACAGCTTCACGAAGTACGCCGCACACAGGGCCGACGAGGCCAGGAAGTAATCGAACGGCCCTGGAGCCGAGCCATCACCCTTGTAGCGAATCGGTTGGTCGGCAATCACCGTGAAGTCATCGAACTTGGCTTCAAGTCGGAGGTTGTCGAGAAAATTAACCTTGATTTCCATAAGGGATTACCAAAAAAGTCTAGCGAAACTGAATGGGCGCGATTATCCGGGTTTTACGCCGGCAGTAGTGTCCTTTCAGTGAAAAAAGCCCGCCAAGCCACGACCGTTGGTAAATTTTATTGAACGATCGCGGCGCCCGGTCACTCGAAAAACCCAGACCATCAGCCGTGGCGGCACGCAAATGCCGCCCGGTTCGATGCATAACGCTACTGGTCGAGCGCGCTGCGCAAGCAGGTGCCGCCTGAAAAGCCGTACAGAGTGCAAATGCTGCAATCAGCGGTACACCTAAGCCACCAGTAGCGACACACATGCCGAAAAAAAGGGCTTGGACTACATGTGCGGATTAGCTGGCGAGTTACGTTTTGATCTTCAACCGGCCGACCTGGCGGCCATCGAACGCATCACCCATCATCTGGCACCGCGTGGCCCCGACGCCTGGGGTTTTCATAGCCAGGGGCCGATTGCCCTGGGCCATCGCCGCCTGAAAATCATGGACCTGTCGGACGGATCGGCGCAGCCGATGGTCGACAACGTCCTGGGCCTGTCCCTGGCCTTCAATGGCGCGATCTACAACTTCCCGGAATTGCGCGCTGAGCTGGAAGGCCTGGGCTATGCGTTCCATTCCGGTGGCGACACCGAAGTTCTGCTCAAGGGCTACCACGCCTGGGGCGAAGCGCTGCTGCCGAAACTCAATGGCATGTTTGCCTTTGCCATCTGGGAGCGCGATGCCAAGCGCCTGTTCATCGCCCGCGATCGTCTCGGGGTCAAGCCGCTGTACCTGTCGCGCACCGATCAGCGCCTGCGCTTCGCCTCAGCCTTGCCGGCGCTGCTCAAGGGCGGCGACATCACGCCGATTCTCGATCCCGTCGCGCTGAACCACTACCTGAACTTCCACGCCGTGGTGCCGGCGCCGCGTACCCTGTTGGCCGGCATTGAAAAACTGCCGCCAGCGAGCTGGATGCGCATCGAGGCCGACGGCCGCACCGAGCAGAAAACCTGGTGGACCCTGCCCTACGGCCCACGCGCCGACGAGCAGAATCTGACCCTCGAAGACTGGCGTGACAGGGTTCTCGACAGCACCCGCGAAGCCGTGGCGATTCGGCAACGGGCAGCGGTGGACGTTGGTGTGCTGCTGTCCGGCGGCGTCGATTCGAGCCTGCTGGTGGGGCTGTTGCGTGAAGTGGGCGTTGAGGATCTGTCGACCTTTTCCATCGGCTTTCAGGATGCCGGCGGCGAGCGCGGCGACGAATTCCAGTATTCCGACCTGATCGCCAAGCACTACGGCACCCGCCATCACCAGCTGCGCATCGACGAAAAAGAAATCATCGAGCAATTGCCGGCGGCCTTTCGGGCGATGAGCGAGCCGATGGTCAGCCACGACTGCATTGCCTTTTATCTGTTGTCCCGTGAGGTGGCCAAACACTGCAAGGTGGTTCAAAGCGGTCAGGGTGCCGACGAACTGTTTGCCGGCTACCACTGGTACCCGCAGGTAGATGCCGCAAGCGATCCATACGCGGCCTATCGCCAGGCGTTTTTCGACCGCAGTTACGAGGACTACGCCGCCACGGTGCAACCGCAGTGGATGACCGACCATGATGCGGCCGGTGACTTCGTCCGCGAGCATTTCGCCCAGCCCGGCGCCGAAGCGCCTGTGGATAAAGCGCTGCGCCTGGACAGCACGGTGATGCTGGTCGACGACCCGGTCAAGCGTGTGGATAACATGACCATGGCCTGGGGCCTGGAGGCGCGCACGCCGTTTCTCGACTACCGCCTGGTGGAGTTGTCCGCCCGGGTGCCGGGCAAATTCAAGCTGCCGGACGGTGGCAAGCAAGTGCTCAAGGAAGCGGCGCGGCTGGTGATCCCCAGCGAGGTGATCGACCGCAAGAAAGGCTATTTCCCGGTGCCCGGGCTCAAGCATTTGCAGGGCGACACCCTGAATTGGGTGCGCGAGTTGCTGCTCGACCCAAGCCAGGACCGTGGCCTGTTCAATCCGGCGATGCTCGATCGCCTGCTCACCGACCCGCAGGGCCAACTGACCCCGCTGCGCGGCTCCAAGCTGTGGCAACTGGCGGCGCTGAACCTGTGGCTCAGCGAACAAGGAATCTGATCAATGAAACCTCACGCCACAGCCCTCAACCAGCGCTTGCTACGCGGCCAGGCGCCGTCCTATGAACGCCTGCAGGCGCGTTTTGCCGAAGACGGCAACAGCAGCGGCGAGCCGATTGCCGTGCATTGCGGCTGGGGGCGCTTGCTGATCGGCCACACCTTTCCCGACGCGGCGAGCCTGGCCGGTGAACTGGCCCACGAACAACCCGGCGAGCGTGACATCGCCCTCTACGTTGCCGCACCCCAGCAGGTGCTGGGGCTGGAACCGGCGCAGCTGTTTCTCGACCCCTCCGACACCCTGCGCCTGTGGTTCAGCGACTATCGCCAGGCGACCCGGGTGTTCCGCGGTTTTCGCATCCGCCGTGCCCAGAGCGCGACGGACTGGCAAGCGATCAACCGGCTGTACCAACTGCGCAACATGCTGCCGATCGACCCCGAACGCCTGACACCCCGTCACCATGGCGGGCCGGTGTACTGGCTGGCCGAGGACGAAGACAGCGGCGCAGTGATCGGCAGCGTCATGGGGCTCAATCATCACAAGGCGTTCCACGACCCGGAGCACGGCAGCAGCCTCTGGTGCCTGGCGGTCGATCCGCAGTGCACGCGACCCGGGGTCGGCGAGGTGCTGGTGCGTCACCTGATCGAGCATTTCATGAGTCGTGGCTTAAGCTACCTCGACCTCTCGGTGTTGCACGACAACCGCCAGGCCAAGCAGCTTTACGCCAAGCTGGGGTTTCGCACGCTGTCGACCTTCGCCATCAAGCGCAAGAACGGCATCAATCAGCCGCTGTTCCTCGGCCCGGGACCCGAAGCCGAGTTCAATCCTTACGCGCGAATCATTGTCGAGGAAGCCCACCGGCGCGGCATCGATGTGCAGGTCGATGACGCCCAGGCCGGCATGTTCACTCTGAGTCACGGTGGGCGCCGGGTGCGTTGCCGCGAATCCCTCAGCGACCTGACCAGCGCCATCAGCATGAGCCTGTGCCAGGACAAAAGCCTGACCCACAAAGTGCTCAAGGCCGCCGGTCTTAATCTTCCCGCGCAGCAACTGGCGGGCAATGCCGACGACAACCTGGCGTTTCTCGACGAGCATCAACGGGTGGTGGTCAAGCCGCTGGACGGCGAGCAGGGCCAGGGCGTGGCGGTGGATTTGCAGCAGATCGACGAGGTGCAGCAGGCCATCGACGCCGCCCGTGCCTTCGACAGTCGGGTGCTGCTGGAAAGCTTCCACGAAGGCCTCGACCTGCGCATCCTGGTCATTGGCTTCGAAGTGGCGGCAGCGGCAATTCGCCGTCCGGCAGAGATCATCGGCGACGGCCAGCATAGGATTCAGGCCCTGATCGAGGCGCAAAGCCGGCGGCGCCAGGCCGCCACCCATGGCGAAAGCAAGATCCCGCTGGACCACGAAACCGAACGTACCCTGCAAAGTGCCGGCTACCACTACGACACCGTTCTGCCGGCAGGCGAGCGGTTGTTCGTGCGACGTACCGCCAATCTGCATACCGGCGGCACCCTGGAAGACGTCACCGCGATCCTCCATCCAACCCTGGTCGACGCCGCCGTGCGCGCCGCCCGCGCTCTCGACATCCCGATGGTCGGCCTCGACCTGATGGTGCCCGCGGCAGACCAGCCGGATTATGTATTCATCGAAGCCAACGAGCGCGCCGGGCTGGCCAACCATGAGCCGCAACCGGTGGCAGAGCGTTTTGTCGACCTGCTGTTTCCCCACAGTCATGTGGCGATTTGACCAGCGCCCCTACCCTTCAGGAGTTCCAATGACCGGTAAGATTCCAGAACCCGATCTCGCTTACCTGCAAAAAGTCCTGCTGGAAATGCTCGCGATTCCCAGCCCCACCGGCTTCACCGACACCATCGTGCGGTATGTCGCAGAACGCCTCGAAGAACTGGGCATCCCTTTTGAACTGACTCGGCGCGGGACCATCCGCGCGACCCTCAAGGGCCAGAAAAACAGTCCCGACCGCGCCGTTTCCGCGCATTTGGACACCATCGGCGCCAGCGTCCGCGCAATCAAGGACAACGGTCGCCTGACCCTCGCCCCGGTGGGCTGCTGGTCGAGCCGCTTCGCCGAGGGCAGTCGCGTCAGTCTGTTTACCGATACCGGGGTGATCCGTGGGAGCGTGTTGCCACTAATGGCCTCCGGACATGCCTTTAACACGGCGGTGGACGAACTGCCGGTCAGTTGGGACCACGTCGAACTGCGCCTGGATGCCTACTGCGCCACCCGGGCCGACTGCGATTCGCTGGGGATCAGCGTCGGCGACTTCGTCGCCTTCGACCCGCTGCCCGAATTCACCGAAAGCGGCCATATCAGCGCCCGCCATCTGGACGACAAGGCTGGCGTCGCCGCGCTGCTGGCCGCGCTCAAGGCAATCGTCGAGAGTGATGAGCCGCTGATGATCGACTGTCATCCCCTGTTCACCATCACCGAGGAAACCGGCAGCGGTGCGGCGGCGGCGTTACCCTGGGATGTCAGCGAATTCGTCGGCATCGACATCGCCCCAGTCGCCCCCGGCCAACACTCCAGCGAACACGCGGTCAGCGTGGCCATGCAAGACTCCGCCGGGCCTTACGACTATCACCTGTCGCGACACTTGTTGCACCTGGCCAGCGCCAACGAACTGCCGGTGCGTCGCGATCTGTTCCGTTATTACTTCAGTGACGCCCACTCCGCGGTCACCGCCGGCCACGACATCCGCACCGCCCTGCTGGCCTTCGGTTGCGACGCCACCCACGGTTACGAGCGCACCCACATCGACAGCCTGGCAGCCTTGAGTCGCCTGCTCGGCGCCTACATCCTCAGCCCTCCGGTATTTGCCAGCGATGCGCAGCCGGCCAAGGGTTCGCTGGACCGCTTCAGCCATCAGATCGAACATGACGCGCAAATGGAAAGCGAGACCCGGGTGCCGTCGGTGGACAGCCTGGTAGGACAGCGCTCAACCGACTGAGGGCAGACGCCTACTGGAAGTGTGGGGTGAAGCGCCGTAGCATCAGCGAATTGATGACCGAGGTAGTTATGCTGATCCCCCACGAGCAACTTGAAGTCGACACCCTGACCCGCCTGATCGAAGACTTCGTCACCCGCGACGGCACCGACAACGGTGACGACACCCCTTTGCAAACCCGCGTACTGCGGGTGCGCAATGCCCTGAGTAAAGGCCAGGCGGTGATTGTCTTTGATCCCGAAAGCGAGCAGTGCCAGCTTATGCTCAAGCACGACGTGCCCAAGCACCTGTTCGACTGAATATTCAGCCCCGCACCTCCTTGCGCAGGCGCTTGGCATGAATGCGCTCATAGATTTCGCAACGGTAGACGTTAACGTGTCGCGGGGCTTCGATGCCGAAGCGCACGTTGCCGCCACTCACGGCGAGGATGCGTACCGTGATGGTGTCGCCAATGGAGATCTGTTCACCGATAGCGCGGCTGAGAACGAGCATGGCTGTAGTCCTTGAGGTAACCGGGCCTTGAAGATGGCCGGGTTGTGGCGGCCCTTCAAGACAGCCGCGGGAAATCAGCCACCTCCTACACGCTAGATCGAATTACCCTACAGACATCCCTTGCAAAGCAGCGGTTTTGCCTCAAGTTGCAGTGAAGCGCGGTCCCAACAAAATGATGCTCGCCCCCAGCACACACAGGGCAACGCCCCACCAGTCAGAACCCAGCGGCCGGACCCGCTCGATCATCCACAGCCAGCCAATCGAGGCCACGATGTAGATGCCGCCATAGGCCGCATAAGCCCGACCGGCATAGTTCGATTCGATTTTGGTCAGCAACAGGGCGAACAGCGTCAGGCTGAGCAGCGCCGGCGCGATCCACCAGGCGCTTTTGCCCTGGCGCAGCCACATCCAGAACGCGTAGCAGCCGGCGATTTCAAACAGCGCGGCGAGGAAGAACCACAGGTAATTGAGCATGCATCCATCTCGTCAGGGAAGCCAGGTGCGGCCACCCTAACGAGGCAGTCGGTCAGTCGCAAGCTCAGTTGGCGCCCTGGCGGGCCTTGGCGCGCATCTTGTCGGCCATCAGGGTCATTTCGTTGTAGAGCAATTGCGGGTTTTTCTGCTTCAGCGCCCAGGCCATGCGCCCTTGTTCGTGGGGCAGGATCATGAACTCTCCGGCCGCCACCTGCTGATAGATGTAGTCGGCAATGTCGCTGGCGCTGATCGGCGAGCTTTCCAGCAACTTACCGACCTGGGCCTTCATGGCCGGGGTCGGGCCGCGGAATGAATCGAGCAGGTTGGTCTGGAAGAACGACGGGCAGACCACGTGCACGCCGATCTCCTGCTGCGCCAATTCGATCAGCAGGCTCTCGGACAGTGCCACCACGCCAGCCTTGGCCACGTTGTAGTTGCTCATGGCCGGCCCCTGCATCAGTGCCGCCATCGACGCGATGTTGATGATCTTGCCTTTGCTCTGCTCCAGCAGCGGCAGGAACGCCTTGCAGCCCTTGACCACCCCCATTAGGTTGATCGCAATCTGCCAGTCCCAATCTTCCAGCGACAACTCGCTGAAAAAGCCACCGGACGCCACGCCCGCATTGTTGACGATCACATCGATGCCGCCGAGCTTGACCTCGCAAGCCTGGGCAAAGGCGGTCAACTGGCTGTAATCGCGCACGTCGCAACGCTGGATAAAGCCATCACCGCCCGCCTCGCGCACCAGCCTCAAGGTTTCCTGAAGGCCCGGTTCACTGACATCGGACAAGGCCAACTGCCAACCTTCACGCGCCCAGCGCAGGGCGATTTCGCGACCCAGGCCGGACCCGGCGCCAGTGATCATCATGCGATTTTGCATAGGAAGTTGCCTTGTTGTTCTGGGAAAGATGCTCGCAGTGTAGCGAAGGAATTTCCTACACCCACGACCATCAAAGCGCTGAATGCCCCGGGCAAACCGCAACGCGTAGGGCTGGACTAACGCGGAACAACGCAGCCTGCTGGAAGAAACTTTGAATTTTCTCGTGTATGCCGCAGTCGGAAGTTTTAAGCCGCTCGGATTTAAAACAAGCGAGCCTGTTGTTCAACCAGTGCGACGTTCAATGCCACTCCAATAAGGAATTCGACATGGGCACGATTCTTCTGATTATTCTGATTCTGCTATTGATCGGCGGCCTGCCGGTGTTTCCACACTCCAGAAGTTGGGGTTATGGACCGTCAGGGGTGATCGGCGTAGTGGTGGTGGTCTTGCTGGTGTTGCTGCTACTGGGCAGGATTTGACGGGTAACCAACAACCCCTGCGCTTTTCCAGAAAACTGTCGGAGCGAGCTGGCTCGCTCCGACAGTTCGTTACGCTGGACGTTAATCCGGCGCGTTACTGCGGCGCAGATTAATCCGGCGTGCCGTCGACGACACCGGCGGTGTTATCCATCAGACTCTTGGTCGCTGTCTGCAGGAATGCTTCAAGTTTTTGCTTCATCTCCGCTGTACGCGGTGCATCCGGCACCACTTCGGCGCCCGGGTTGGCACCCAGTTGGTACTTGTACATCTTCGGCGCCATGTCTTTCTCTTTAGGCAGTACCAGCACTTGGTCCTGGGTGATGATTGCCGTGGTTTGCTCGCTACCCGACGGCTTGATCACGCCGAAACCGGTATCGCCTTCCGGCAGGTTGAGCAGGTCACGTCCCCAGCACTGGTGACGCACTTCGCCACCGAGGCGACCCATGATGGTCGGTACGATGTCGACCTGGGTGCCGACGGTATGGTCCAGCTTGCCGAACTTCTCCTGGATGCCCGGCGCAATCATCAGCATCGGCACGTTGAAGCGGCCCAGGTCCATTTCGGTGATCTGGCGCTCGTTGCCAAAACCGTGGTCGCCAACGATGACAAACAGGGTTTCCTTGAAATACGGCTCTTTACGCGCCTTTTCAAAGAACTGGCCCAGTGCCCAGTCGGAGTAGCGCATGGCGGTCAAGTGCTCGTTGAGGTTGCCACGGTTGGTGACCTTCTCCACCGGCAACGGCGTCGGCAGCGCGTACGGGGTGTGGTTGGACAGGGTCTGCAGCAAGGCGTAGAACGGCTTGCCGTTTTCCCGGGCCTTCAGTTCCACCAGGCCGCGGTCGAACATGTCCTGGTCGGACACACCCCAGGTCGGGTCGGAGAACACCGGGTTGATGAAGTCGTTGCGACCGACGAAGTTGGTCATGCCCTGGTTGCTGAAGAAGCCCGACTGGTTGTCCCAGGCGAAGTCGCCGTTGTACACGTATACATCGTCAAACTTGCGCGCGCTGAGCAACTGCGGCAGGCCCGACAGCTTGTGACTGCCTTCCGGGGTCTGCATCAGGTATTCGAAGCCCGGCAGGTTCGGGAAGCACGCCATGGTGGCGAACATGCCTTGGTGGGTGTGGGTGCCGTTGGAGAAGAAGCGGTCGAACAGCAGGCCTTCCTGGGACAGTTTGTCCAGGTACGGCGTGATGTTGCCCGGCGCGCCCAGCGCACCGACCGAGTGACCGGCCATGCTTTCC
This sequence comes from Pseudomonas sp. Pse1, assembly GCF_024519635.1. Lineage (NCBI taxonomy): Bacteria > Pseudomonadati > Pseudomonadota > Gammaproteobacteria > Pseudomonadales > Pseudomonadaceae > Pseudomonas > Pseudomonas sp. Pse1. Next base: position 151,784 of record NZ_JALJRO010000005.1, on the reverse strand, counting down.
ATCAGGATGACCACGACGTTCTTGATCGGCAGGGTCTTGTCTGCTGGCGGCAGGAAGTCGCGGCGCACGGCAGCGGTGTCGGCATCCACCAGTTTTTCGTCCGGCATCACCAGCAGGTCACGCACGATCTGCTGCGCTTCAGGCTGCGGCAGGGTAGGTTTCCAGATGTTGTCGCGGTCTTCGGACATACGGCTTTTCGCTGCCGCAATCAGTTGCAAGGTGCCATTAAGGCCCAACTGGTTGGCGAAGTTGGAGTCGGTGGTGTACACGTCGCCCCAGCGCATTGGCGGGCCCTGACGCAGAGTGCCACGGGCCGCCGCGACACAGATCAGCAGGCAGACCATGAACACCGCGGTGCGGGTGTACCACGGTGCCACCTGGCGGGTGCTGACATTGCCACCGCTGAATGGGCCCCGAGGACGGGTGGCACGGTCAGCGCCCTTGAACGCTAGGCTGAGGATCCAGGTCCCGACCACCCACGCCAGCAGGTAGCGAACCACCGGGAAACCGTACCAGAGCATGCTCATCACGGTTTTCGGGTCTTCCTTGACGTACTGGAAGACCAGGCCGTTGAGGCGCTGGTGGAATTCGCGGTAGAAATCCATCTCCATCAGGCCGAGGAACAGCGCGATGCTCGAAACCACGGTCAGCCACAGGCGGAACAGGCCGCGCGCAGCCATGGCGCGCACACTGAACAGCGCCAGCAACAGCGGGATGCTCAGGTAGACCACCAGGCGCAGGTCGAAGCGCAAGCCGTTGGCGAATGCTTCGAGGAAGGTCGAAGCCGGTGTATCGAGCATCATCTCCCGGTTGTACACCAGCAGCGCCACGCGCAGCAGGGAGAGCATCACCATCATGACCAGGGCACAAAGCAGCGTGTAGGCCAGATGGGATTTCACGGTCGGTTGCAGCAGACGATTCGAGGCTCGCTGCTGATTCAGGGCGTCCGGGTTTGCCATGTCGTTTTAGGACCCATTGGAAGTTGAAGTTGCAAAGCAGTCGCGGCGCCGTGGCCTCTGATTGCCGTCACCTGCGGGCAACGGCCGGGACTTTGCGCGGTGCGCAGATGTTGCACGATCACCCACGCCATTGCCATTGATTACTGGATCAAGGATGGCCGGGGTGAAGTTTGCGCGGAAGGATTGTCTTGGAGCGATTGTGAAAATTTCGTGCAACGCATATCTCGAAACACAAAAAAGGGGCCTTGATCGGCCCCTCTGTTGACCTGCCTGTGGGAGGTCAAATACGCACATTCCCTCGTGGCCCGGCAATTGCCCAGATGATCAGGCCCAGCACCGGCAACAGCAGGATCAACAGCGTCCAGACAATTTTCATCCCGGTGGACGCACTGCTTTTGAGCACATTGATAATCGCCCAGATATCCAGCGCGAGGATGATCAGGCCAATCAGGCCATTGAAGGTAGAACCCATGGTGTCACTCCAAAGAGAAGGCATTCGTCCCTTAGGATAGCCCGCTCCCGCAAGGGTTCCGTTTTATTGCACCCAAGGGTTCAGACGTGGACCGCCACTTTCAGCGCTTCCAGGGACTGCGCCGCCTGGATGCCGACTTCGGCACACAACTCCAGGACCCGCGCCACGTCATTGCCGTATACCAGCACCACCTGCAGTTCATCGTCGAGCAATTGGCTGAAGTTGATCAGGGTGTAGCCGCCGTTTTCCGGATTCATGCTGCCCATCTGGATCTGGATGCGATTGAGCGCAGTCAACGCCTCGGTCTTGGCCAGTTGCTTGGGCTTGATGTTGAAGGCCACGTCCGGGCCGAACGAGGCGACGATCTGCGCAAACAGATCCATGTAGGTGTCGGCCTGGAACAACACCGTCTCCGGCAGGCTACCCACAACTACCCACTCACCCAGGGCAATCGGGAAGGTCTCGTCGTAATTGATATCCGGATTGGCCGCCAGAAAGGCCTCGGGATCTGCGTAGGCTTGCGCCGCTTCGTCGGCGATCCGCGTGATTTCGTCCTCGCTCATGCAGCCGGAGCTGATTTTACTGATGAGTTCGATGAGTGCAGCTTTCATGGCGGATCCTGTTGCGGGGAGATTTTCGGGGGCGAAGAATAGCGTATTTGCCAACGTTTGGCCGGCACTGGCTGACCAACACCGACTCAACGCCAGGCCACTCAGCCGAGGATTTTCTGCAATTGCGCCGTGGTGTCGGTCGCGCCCATGGTCTTCGCCGCGTCCAGCGCGGTGATGCCATTGGCATCCTTGGCCCGGGGGTCGGCCCCTTTGCTGATCAAGTAGTCGACGATCGCGGTGCGGTTGAACATTGCCGCCATCATCAATGCGGTACGGCCGTCGAAGGACGAACCTTCGATTTCGGCGCCACCTTCAATCAAGGCGGTGACCACTGGCAGATCGCCCTTGAATGCCGCGCCGGCAATCGGGCTCTGGCCGTTATCGTTACGAATTTCCGGATCAGCCTTGTGTTCGAGCAGGACTTTCACCGCCTCGACATGCCCGTGATAGGCCGCCAGCATCAGCAGGGTGTCGCCCTTGTGGTTGCGCAGGTTAGCCGGCAAGCCTTTGCTCAGCAGGGCCGCGAGCATGGCCGCGTCGCCCTCGCGAGCCTTGTTGAAAACCTGCTCGGCAAACTCCGCGGCTTCTTCCGGGGTCATCTGGCGGGATTGGTCTGACATTTGAGGCTCCACATTCGGTCAATCGCAAAGCCGCTAGTGTCCTCAAGCGGCGCTGCCGCTGTCACCCCTTTTTTCTCTCGCGCCGCCATAGCCACAATCAATAACGGTACTTGCCCGCATTGATATCCAGCAGTATCTGCTCGGTCACTTGCACATAGGTGTCCGACCCCGGCAACCAGGCGTAAATCGGATCCTCAGCCGTCTTGCCTGGATCAAAGGCCTCCTCCTTGAGTCGGGTCTTCTGATATTTGAACGTGCCGGTGGTTTCCATTTTGACTTTGACCCGCAGAAACAACGGCACTGCGTAGCCGGGCAGTTGTTCCCGGGCGAATTTCAACAGATCAGTGAAATCCAGGGTGGCCAGGGACTCCGCCGGGGTAATCGCCGCCATCCCGGCCCGGCCATTGGTATTGCTGATCTCCACGCCATAGGCCACGGCCTCGGCGATTTGCGGATGCTGCAGCAGGATGTTTTCAACTTCGGTGGTCGAAACATTCTCGCCCTTCCAGCGAAAGGTATCGCCCAACCGATCGACAAACTGCGCATGGCCGAAGCCGATATTGCGCAACAGGTCACCGGTATTGAAGTAGCGATCGCCCTTTTCGAAGACATCATGCAGCACGACTTTTTCGGTTTTCTGCGGATCGGTGTAGCCGTCCAGTGGCGCCTTGTCATCGATTTTCGCCAACAGCAGCCCCTGCCGCCCCTTGCCGACTTTCTGCATGAAGCCCCTGCCGTTGCGCAGCGGCGCCCCTGTTTCATGGGCGAACTCCACAAGCTCCCAGGACATCAGCGAGAATCCGATGGTGTTGTCGAAGTTAAGAATGTTGCTGAAGCCTATATTGCCGTCGCTCGCCGCATACAGTTCACAGACGTGCCGGACGCCAAAACGCCCCTTGAACTCACTCCACACCCCTGGGCGCAAACCGTTGCCGATCATCTTCACCACCCCATGCTCGCGCTCGTCAGGGCCTGCGGGCTGGTCAATCAGGTAGCGACACAGCTCGCCGACATAGCCGATAGTCGTGGCGCGGTACTTGCGCACGTCATTCCAGAACTGACTGGCGCTGAACTTGCGGCGGATGGCGAACGCCGAAGCGCCGCAAATCGCCGAACCCCAGCACACGCACAGCCCGGTGGCGTGGTACAGCGGCAGGGTGCAATAGACGATATCGTCGGGTCCCATATCGAGGGCGATCAGACCGAAACTGGTGGAGCTCTTCATCCAGCGCCCGTGCTTGAACACTCCGGCCTTGGGCAAGCCTGTGGTGCCCGAGGTATAGATGTAAAAACAGGCGTCGTCGAAATATACCTGCTGACTACTGGCTGGATTGTCCAAGGGGCAATCGACACTTGCGGCGATCAGGTCGGCGAAGCCCTCAGGCAACGCTTGCGGATTCAGCGGATCGGCCAACCACCAGGTTTTATCGGGATCGATGGCCACTCGCTGGCGAATCGCCGAGTAGGCCTGGACCAACTCCGCCCCCACCACAACGGCCACCGGGTTGACGAGATTGACGCTATGCAGCAGCGCCTGCTGGGTCTGAGAGGTATTGAGCATGGCGCTGATAGCGCCGACCTTGGCCACTGCCAGCACACTGACCAGCAACTCGGGGCGGTTTTCAATGAGAATACCGACCACGTCGCCCTTGCCGATCCCTTGGGCAATCAGATGGTGGGCGATGCGGTTGGCCCACTGATTGACCTGGCGATAGCTGAGCACCACCGAGCCTTGCAGCAGCGCCGGGCCATCCGGGTTGCGCAGCGTCGCCTGCTCGAAGGTGAAGGCCAGGCCACAAGGCTGGTCCGGCTGTTTGACGTTGCCGATCTTCAACCCCTTGACCACTCGTGGCAGGGCTTTGACGATTGCCGGTAGCTTTCGGAGCATCATGCTCCAGGTGATCATGTCGTGATGCGTGCCGCTCATGGATGCTCCCGCTAGGCCCTCTGCGTCGGGCCTGTATTGTTATTGTCGGGCGGTGTTCGGGCATGAGACACAACAGCAATTCCTCTGCTGAACGGGCAAAAAGTACGCCTGCGGTTGCGCGGCTGTACACGCAGTTTTTGAAATGTTTTGTATCCGCCGAGCAAGACCTCAGCACTGCCCGTCACCTCGCAAAATGCAGGATGCACGATGGCCATTCATGCAGATTGCACGAATCCAATAAATTCAATTTTTATTAACTTATTGATTTATAACGAATTTATAAATCTAGAATACTGGCACAATCGCTGCAACTACCCCTCCATGCTTGCCACACATGCGCAAATGGAGCCGATTGACATGAACCTGATCCAAGAAAAGTTTACTTCGCTGTTCTCCAACTACGACGTCACCACTCAGCCACGTCCGGACGGCGGGATCCTGCTGACGTTGCGCAGCAGTGATGGTCGAGTGTTCAAGCGGTCGATCTCCTACTCGCAACTGCACGCCGGCGATCAATTATCCTGGGCCATCAGCGCCATCCGCCGCGATTTGGCCGAACATGCCAGCGAGTTGCCGCAGATTTCCATGTTGCAGAGCCAGCAACGCTTTGCGCTGCCGAGCTATTACTCGATGTAAATATTTAGCCAATTTTCTGGCTGCCACGTCCACGCAGTTGTAATGCTGTTCGATTCCGTGGGAGCGAGCTTGCTCGCTCCTACAAGAGCGGCATTTGCGCTTGACGGTCTTCTTTTCGCTCAGCGCAACAAGCCTCGCCTGCCGGCCTCACCCACCGCCTGCGCACGATTGCTCACCCCGAGCTTGGCGTAGATGTTGCTCAGGTGAAATTTCACGGTGGCCGGGGAAATCGCACGGATCACGCTGATTTCCCAAACGGTCTTGCCCTGTGTGGCCCAACGCAAGACCTCCAGTTCCTTTTTGCTCAGCGGCCTGCCTGCCTTGACGATGCGCCGGTGTTGCACCGGCTTCGACAGCGGCACAGCCTCAGGCGTTGCGCTTGTCATTCCCTTCCTCCCTACGGCTGAACAGCCCCGAATCAGAAAGAAAGACTTACATAGGCAGGAGATTAAACAAGATGAAAAAGGCAAATCAGGGATGCCTGACGGACCAATAGGCAACGACCTACAGGTCCTACAGGCGAGCTCACAGTCTTGTGTAGATTCGCTGAAATGGCTGACGGGTTACGGCGAGTAGTCAGTCAGTAGCGTTCATTCAGGGCGTTAGTCGTCCAGGCGCGGGACACGGCTGGCGATATCGTCGCCGGTGACGTGGGCGACGGCGCCATCCGCGGCACTGAACAGACGAATAGCCATGAAGTGCGGGCGCTCCCCGCTGTCGAACCAGTGTTTTAAGCCGGCTGGAAGCAGCAGCAGATCATTTTTTTCGCACAGGACGGCATAGATATAGTCGTCGATATGCAGATTGAACAAGCCAAGCCCCATGACGAATAGTCTTACAACGTCCTGCTCATGACGCTGCTCGTAAGGGGGCGCTGAGGGCTGATCGCCGCTTACACTGAGTACCTCCACCCTGTCGTAGCCGCGCTCGCTCATCAGTTGCTCGATTTGCTGCTGATAGGCGCCAACGACCTCATCCTGACTGGCTCCAGCCTGGACTTTCGCCGCGGCGGGCCAACGCTCGAACCGTACGCCGTGCTCGGCCAGGGTCGCGGTGATGTCTTCGCCATGGGTCAGGACCTTGTTCGGCAGATCCAGGCTTGAAATGTGGTAGACAGACAGGCTGCTCATGCAGGTTTTCCTTGTGGGCGACGCGGCCGTGCGGTCATTTAGACCGTACGGACAGCGCCATGGATCAGGTGCAGGACAAAGGGTTCCAGCGCCATGTTCATGGCCTCTCCTCCTGCATACGTGTCGCAATAATAACGGCTGCCGCCAGGGCCGCGACGCTGGCAATACTAAAGGTGAAGGCAGGCCCCAGGGCATTCCAGCTATAGCCGGCATACAAAGCGCCCAGCGCACCACCGGTGCCGGCCAGCGCCGCGTAAAGGGCCTGGCCCTGGCCTTGCTGACGGGCGCCGAAGCTGCGTTGCACGAAGTGGATGGCGGCGGCGTGAAAGCTGCCGAAGGTGGCGGCGTGCAGGATCTGGGCAAACAGCAACACCCAGAGGAATTCGGCAAACGTTCCCAGCAACACCCAGCGCACGGCGGCCAGCAGGAAACTGGCAATCAGCACCCGGCGCACCGAGAACCGCGTGAGAATCCGGCTCATGACCAAAAACACCAGCACCTCGGCGACCACGCCCAGGGCCCAGAGCATGCCAATCACGCCGCGGCTGTAGCCGAGGCGCTCCAGGTGCAGAGTCAGGAAGGTGTAATACGGCCCGTGGCTCATCTGCATCAGCGCCACGCTAGCGTAAAACGCCAACACTCCCGGACTGCGCAATTGCTTGAGAAAGCCCTCGCCTGCCAATCGATGCCCCTGCAACGGTTGCGCGTTGGGCACCCACAGGCTGCTGAGGACAATCGCCGCCATGATCACCACCAAGGCGACCGGGTAGATGTCCAAGCTCAGCCACTCGAACAAACGGCCCAGGGCAACCACAGTAATGATGAAGCCAATTGAGCCCCACAAGCGGATTTGGCTATAGCGCGAGGCCTGGCCCTGCAAGTGCGCCAAGGTGATGACTTCGAATTGCGGCAGCACCGCGTGCCAGAAGAACGCATGCAGCGCCATGACCAACGCCAGCCAGGCGTAGCTTTTGCTGATGAAGATCAACGAGAAGGTCAGCAGCGTGCACACTGCACCAAAGCGCACGATTGCCAGGCGCCGGCCCGTGTAGTCGCCCAACCAACCCCAGATGTTCGGCGCGATGCAGCGCATCAGCATGGGGATGGCCACCAGTTCGCCGATGCGCGCGGCGGAAAAACCCAGGTGATCGAAGTACAGCGCCAGAAAAGGCGCTGTCGAACCGAGCAAGGCGAAATAACACAGGTAAAAACTGGAGAGCCGCCAGTACGGGAGCGCCGCCACGGCCATCAGACCGCAGCGACTTCAGCGCATGGCTTCACAGCTGGCCCAGCACCGGGGTGCTGACGCGCACATCGGCGTTCTGCCCGCGATGGCGCAGCAGGTGATCCATCAAGACGATGGCCATCATTGCTTCGGCGATTGGCGTGGCGCGGATGCCGACGCACGGGTCATGGCGGCCCTTGGTGATGACGTCCACCGGGTTACCGTCGACATCGATCGAACGGCCCGGGGTGGTGATGCTCGAGGTCGGCTTCAGCGCCAAGTGGGCGACGATCGGCTGGCCCGAGGAAATGCCACCGAGGATGCCGCCGGCGTTGTTGCTGAGGAAGCCTTCAGGGGTCAACTCATCGCGATGCTCGGTGCCGCGCTGGGCCACACTGGCAAAACCGGCACCGATTTCCACGCCCTTGACCGCGTTGATGCTCATCAACGCGTGGGCCAGTTCGGCATCGAGACGGTCGAAAATCGGCTCGCCCAAGCCAGGCTTGACGCCTTCGGCGACCACGGTGATCTTCGCGCCCACGGAATCCTGATCACGGCGCAGTTGATCCATGTAGGCCTCAAGTTCTGGCACTTTGTCCGGATCAGGGCTGAAAAAGGCGTTCTGTTCCACCGAATCCCAGGTCTTGAACGGGATTTCGATCGGGCCCAACTGGCTCATGAAGCCACGAATGACGATGCCCTGGGTGGCCAGGTACTTTTTCGCAATCGCCCCGGCCGCCACGCGCATTGCGGTTTCGCGGGCCGAACTGCGGCCGCCGCCACGGTAGTCGCGCTCGCCGTATTTGTGGTGGTAGGTGTAGTCGGCGTGGGCCGGTCGGAACAGGTCCTTGATCGCCGAGTAGTCCTTGGACTTCTGGTCGGTGTTGCGAATCAACAGGCCAATCGCGCAGCCGGTGGTGCGCCCTTCGAACACCCCGGAGAGGATTTCGACTTCGTCGGCTTCCTGGCGCTGGGTGGTGTGGCGGCTGGTGCCCGGTTTGCGGCGGTCGAGGTCGCGCTGCAGATCGTCCAGGGACAATTCGAGGCCCGGCGGGCAGCCATCGACAATGGCGACCAACGCCGGACCATGGCTTTCGCCCGCGGTGGTGACAGTGAACAGCTTGCCGTAGGTATTGCCGGACATGCAGGGCGCTCCGTGAAATCGCTGAACTAAGTGCGCGCCAGTATACGCAGGCTATACCGGTAGATCACCCTCGAACCTTATTGATGCTTGCGAGTCCAACCGACACCTAATCGATGATGGCGTGATGATGCTGCGAGTAATTGCCTTGAGTCTGGCCCTGATTGCCGGTCTGCTGCCCCACGTGGCCCAGGCCGCGGTTCTGCAACGTCCCGTCAGCCTGGACACCGGCAGCGGTGAGCTGTTTGGCACCTTGCTGCTGCCCGAATCCGCGAAACCGGTTCCGGTGGTGCTGATTATTTCCGGATCCGGCCCCACCGACCGCAACGGCAACAATCCTGATGGCGGCAACAATGACAGCCTCAAGCGCCTGGCCTGGCTGCTGGCCAAACACAACATTGCCAGCGTGCGCTACGACAAGCGCGGTGTGGCGGCGAGCCTGGCCGCCACACCGGATGAGCGCAACCTGAGTCTTGAGGCTTACGTCGCCGACGCCGTTGCCTGGGGTAAGCAACTCAAGACCGACTCGCGCCTCGGGCCGCTGATTCTGTTGGGGCACAGCGAGGGCGCGCTGGTCGCCACCCTCGCCGCCCCGCAAGTCGATGCCGCCGGCGTTATCTCCCTCTCAGGCAGCGCACGACCGGTGGATCAGGTACTGCGCCAGCAATTGGCCGAACACCTGCCGCCGCCCTTGCAGGCCCGTGCCAATCAATTACTGGACAGCCTCAAGGCCGGCCGGGTCGATACCGACGTGCCGGCGCCGTTGCAAGTGATTTTCCGCCCCAGCGTCCAGCCGTACCTGATCAGCCTGTTTCGCCAGGACCCGGCAGCCGCCTTTGCCCGACTGAAAATGCCGGCACTGATTATCCAGGGCAGCAACGATGTGCAGGTCGGTGTCGCTGACGCGCAAATGCTCAAGGCGGCCAAGCCCGACGCACAACTGGCAGTGATCGAGGGCATGAATCACGTGATGCGCATCGTCCCCAACGACCTCAAGCGCCAGTTGGCGTCCTATAAGGATCCACAACTACCACTGGCCGCCGAACTCGGCACACGGATCCTCGGCTTTATTGACGGCATTCGCCCAAGTTAAGCCGGTTTTACCCTCCAGTCCTGGAAAAAGCGGCCGATAAGCCGGTGTCGACAGCCCTTTGGCGGTCGACACGCAGAGCTTGGACAGGACCTTGCCGTTATGACTGAAACCCAAAAAGCCCCCGACACCGCTGCCGATACCGCGCCAGCCGAAACGGTTGACCTGCCGTGGGCGGACGTCCAGGCCGAGCATCACCGCATGCTGCGCCTGGCGCCGCTGAAAACCGATCGTGCGACCGGGGGCCGGCCTTTGCGCTTTGTCGAGTTCGGCTATGCCGAGCGCAACAACCATCAGCACAGCCTGCTACGCCTGAGCATTAACCTGCCGTGGCAGAAGGTGCGCAAGGAGCAGAACCACCTCGACGTCTGGGTCGACCACGAACTGCGTCGCGTGCACTTTCGCCCGGATACCGGCCTGCAGGTCGAACCCATGAACCGCGGCATCGGTCGTTTCCTCGCCGCCCAGGGCATTACCTGGGCAAAGAGAAAATGGTCGAGCTACAGCTTCGATGCCATCGATCTGAGCAATAAAGATGCGCTGGTGGAAGACACTCGCCTGCGCCGCGACCACTTTCTGCGGGTCCAGGGTTTCGATGTGGTTTATGCCGACGCCCAGCATCTGAAGGGTAGCGTCAGGGAAGGCAAGGTTGGCGATCTGCTGGGAGACTGGAACAACGAGAAGCTGCAGTTCGTGGAGATCCTCGAAGCCGCACAGATGCTTCAGCAGGCCGAGCAGAATCTGGCCGAGCAGGAAGTCAAACTGCAGAAGCAGGAAGAGACAGTGAGCAAGTTCAAGCGTGAGGAAACCGGGCTGCGCTTCACTATTACCTGTCTGGTGGCGTTCGCCATGTTTCAGGCCGGGTTGCTGATCTGGATCGCGACCCACCGCTAGATCCCTGCAGGAGCATGCTGCTCCTGCAGAAACTCAAGCCGTCAGACCCGTGACGCGAACAACGCCTGGTGCGCGCGGCATTGTTCGGCGCTGAGCATGAACACGCCGTGGCCACCGCGCTCGAACTCGAGCCAGGCGAAGTCCACTTCCGGGTACAGCGCCTCGACGTGCACCTGGCTGTTACCCACCTCGACGATCAACAGGCCCTTGTCATTCAAGTGGTCCGCCGCTTGCGCGAGCATTCGGCGCACCAGGTTCAGGCCATCGTCGCCACAGGCCAGGCCCAGCTCCGGCTCGTGCTGATATTCGTCCGGCATGTCGGCGAAGTCTTCGGCATCGACATAGGGCGGGTTGGACACGATCAAGTCAAAACGCTGGCCCGGCAGCCCATCGAAGCCATCGCCCTGGACGGTGTAGACACGCTCGTCGACGCCGTGGCGCTCGATGTTCTGATTGGCCACTTCCAGTGCTTCGAACGACAAATCGGCCAACACGACTTCAGCGTCCTGGAACTCGTAGGCACAAGCGATGCCGATGCAACCGGAACCGGTGCACAGGTCGAGAATCCGTGCCGGCTCGCCATCCAGCCAGGGGGCAAAACGGTTTTCGATCAGTTCGCCAATCGGCGAACGCGGGATCAGCACGCGCTCGTCGACGATGAACGACATGCCACAAAACCAGGCTTCGCCCAGCAGATACGCGGTGGGGACGCGATCCTCGATACGGCGCTTGAGCAAGCGTTGCAGATTCACCAACTCGTCTTCTTCCAACGCGCAGTCCAGATAGCTGTCTGCGATTTCCCAGGGCAGGTGCAAGGCCCCCAGCACCAGTTGCCGGGCTTCGTCCCAGGCATTGTCGGTGCCATGGCCGAAAAACAGATCCTCCCCATGAAAGCGACTGACGGCCCAACGAATATGGTCGCGCAAAGTGCGCAGGCGGGAAGTGATCACGGGGTAGACTCCTGAAAAAACGACCGGCGATTCTAACAGCCTAAACCGGCCCCGACGATGCGAGAAAGAAACCTCGGGAAAATGTAGGATTTCTCGCTTTTTTCAGCTTTTGATTGAACATTCACTCAGCGCAGGACAGGCTACAGGCCAGCAACGACGGTGCCTACGATGGTAGCGATTCACAGAAACGCTCAGCCAGAGGACAATGTCGCAAAAGCCCCACTCGAAGGAGCCCTCGAATGTCCGTTCCAAAGACGATGTTTCAACTCAGCGGTCGTGGTTATGCGCCAGCCAATCTGGCCCAGGCGACGCTGGTGATCATCGACGCCCAGAAAGAATATCTCAGCGGTCCGCTGGCCCTGTCCGGCATGGACGCAGCTGTCGACAACATCAAGCAGTTGCTCGCCGCCGCCCGCAAGGCCGGCCGCCCGATCGTGCATGTCAGCCATCGCGGCACCGTCGGCGGGATGTTCGACCCCAATGGCGAGCGCGGCCAGTTCATTCCCGGGCTGGAACCGGAAGTCGATGAAATCCGCATTGAAAAGATCCTGCCAAGCGCCTTCCATGGCACGGGCCTGGAAAAGATTCTCCAGGATCGTGGCCCGCTCGACCTGATCGTCTGCGGTTTCATGAGCCACTCCAGCGTCAGCACCACGGTGCGTGCTGCGAAAAACCTGGGCTTTCGCTGCACCCTGGTGGAAGACGCCTGCGCCACCCGCGACCTGCCTTACAAGGGCGGTGTGCTTTCGGCCGAGCAGGTCCAGCAGACCGAAATGGCAATCATGGCTGACAACTTTGCCACCCTGGCCTTGACCCAAGACCTGATCTGATCGCCCGTTTTGAGCGGCGGCAACCGCCGCTCATCCGCAAAAGCCTCTCATTTCTTCTAATTGACTTAGCCTCAGGAACAAGCCGGGCAACTCCCGGTCGAAGGGCCGATATCATTGAGGAAGGTCGGAATGAAAATATCCGATGGATTTGACGCTCGCCGCTTGCGCCCCAAAGGGCCGCGCAACTGGCGTTATCGCTTTGGCGCCGCCTTCGCCGCCCTGCTCGCCACCCTTGGCGTGCTGTCGGCCATGGCCGGGGCCGCCAGTCTGCTGGGTCACCCGCCCGCCCTGCGCGACCTGAACGCCAGCCCGCTGGGTTCGGCGATCATCCTGGTGGTCGGCTTGCTGCTGCTCTATCTCGGCATTGCGTTCTGGCGTCGCTGCCGGCGCCGCATGCGCCAACCCCGCGAGCTGAACATGGCCCCGCATTTGATGAAAAAACACGACTGAGTCGAGCGCCAGGCGTTTTGCTGCGCCCGATTCGCCCGGACTTGGGTAAACTGGCCGCCCTTCGCGGAGGCTGACATGCAAGACGACGATTTTTCCCTGTTCAAAAGCTCGATCCAAGGCGTCAAGCCGATCAAGCACGACCGCGCCGACACCGGCAAACCCAAGACTGACCGGGCGCAGATTGCCAAGCTGCGGCAAGCGGCGACCGTGCGCACCGACGTCGCCGCCGTCGATGGCCTGTCCGACCAGTTCGTGATCGATGTCGGCCCCGAAGACGAGCTGATGTGGGCTCGCGACGGTGTGCAGGAAAGCCAGATGCGCAAGCTGAAGATCGGGCAGATCCCGTTCGAAGGCAGCCTCGACCTGCACGGCATGACCGTGGAAAAGGCCAGGGAAACCCTCTGGGCGTTTCTCGCCGAAGCGACAAAATTCGAAATCCGTTGCGTGCGCGTCACTCACGGCAAGGCCGTGCGCCTGGACGGCAAGCGACCGATGATCAAAAGCCACGTCAACACCTGGCTGCGCCAGCATCCGCAGGTGCTGGGCTTCACTTCCTGCCAGGCCCGACATGGCGGTGCCGGCGCGGTGTATGTGATGCTCAAACGCACCATGATGGAAGGTCGCGACGAGTAAAGCTGATGCATCACGCTTGCAGCGCCGTGTTTGCCACCGTACCCTTGCCCTTTGCGTAAAATCCCACAGGTAGATTCATGTCCCTGGAACAGAATTACACCGCGATTCTCGGCCAATTGGGCGAGGACGTCTCCCGCGAAGGCCTGCTCGACACGCCAAAGCGTGCCGCCAAAGCCATGCAGTACCTTTGCCGCGGCTATGAACAAACACTTGAAGAAGTCACCAACGGTGCCTTGTTCAGCTCCGACAACAGCGAAATGGTGCTGGTCAAGGACATCGAGTTGTACTCGCTGTGCGAACACCACCTGCTGCCTTTCATCGGCAAGGCGCACGTCGCCTACATCCCGAGTGGCAAGGTACTGGGTCTGTCTAAAGTCGCGCGGATCGTCGATATGTACGCCCGCCGCCTGCAGATCCAGGAAAACCTCAGCCGCCAGATCGCCGATGCTGTGCAGCAAGTGACCGGCGCCCTGGGCGTTGCGGTGGTGATCGAGGCCAAGCACATGTGCATGATGATGCGCGGTGTGGAGAAACAGAATTCCTCGATGATCACTTCGGTGATGCTCGGCGAGTTCCGCGAAAACGCGGCGACGCGCAGCGAGTTTCTCAGCCTGATCAAGTAATCAGGCAACGAAGAAAACCGGCATTCATCGCCGGTTTTTTTTCGCCCGCAAAAAATCAGGTAAGCTGCGCGCCTTTCCCATTTGCCCCGTGAGGCTTGTATCGTGTTCGTCAAAGCGCTTCGTGTCGGCCTCGGCCAGTTGATCATCTTCGTCGACTTCATCACCCGTCCGGCGAAAAAGCAGCGCCCTGCCGCCGCCCAGGCCCAGGTCGAAGCTGCCGCCAAAGACCTGACCCTGTATCAGTTCCACGCCTGCCCGTTCTGCGTGAAAACCCGCCGCACCCTGCGCCGCCTGAACGTGCCGGTGGCCCTGCGCGATGCGAAGAACAGCGAGCAGGACCGCCAGACGCTGCTGGAGCAAGGCGGCAAGATCAAGGTGCCGTGCCTGCGCATCGAAGAAAACGGCCAGACCACCTGGATGTATGAATCCAAGGTGATCATTGATTATCTGGATAAGCGCTTTGCGGCGGCTTGACTGATCAAGCAGCTTTTGTAGGAGCTAGACTGCTCCGGGTGGCGTTCCGACGAAGAACCTGAGGACACCGCGTGCACTCTGGATGCCCGCGTTATCGTTCACGACCTTCGCCGGCAAGCTGGCTCCTACAGGTTCTGCTGCACTCCCCCCTCAAGCAGCCTTTGCTGCCTGCGCCTCCCGCACCACCGCCGCCAACCGCTTCAACCCCTCATCCAGGCGCGCCGGGTCGATATGGCTGAAGTTCAGCCGCAGATGACCCGGATGGCGATCCGGTTCCGGGAAGAACGGCTCGCCGGGCATGAACGCCACATCATTGTCCAACGCTGCCTTGAGCAACGTCCGGGTATCCAGCGGCTGCTTGAGTGTCAGCCAGAAGAACAACCCGCCTTGCGGCATGTTCCAGTCCGCCAGGTCGGCAAAGTGTTTTTCCAGTGCGGCCTGAAAGCTGTCACGACGGCCCCGGTAGAAATCGCGCAACTCACCCAGGTGATCACGCAGACGCTCGCTACCGATCCATTGCATCGCCTGCCACTGGCCAACCCGGTTGGTGTGCAGGTCCGCTGACTGCTTGAGACGCAGCAGGTGCGGGAACAGGTCCGCACTGGCGATCAGATATCCGACACGCAGGCCCGGCAGCAGAGTCTTCGACACGGTGCCGGTGTAGATCCAGCTGGCCTTCTTCAAGCGACTGACGATCGGCGTGGCATTGCCGCCATCAAACGTCAGCTCGCGGTACGGCTCGTCCTCGATCAGGGTCACGCCAAACTCGTCGAGCAACGCCGCCACGGCATCGCGCTTGGCCTCGCTGTAGCGCACCGCCGAGGGGTTCTGGAAAGTCGGAATCAAATAGATGAACGCCGGGCGGTGTTTGCTCAGGCGCGCGCGCAACTCCACCAGGTCCGGACCGTCGGCTTGCAGCGGCACGGTCAGACAGTCAGCGCCGAACAGCTGAAAAATTTGCAGGGCGGCGAGATACGTCGGCGCCTCGAGCATGATCTCGGTGCCCTTGTCGATGTACAGCTTGGCCGCCAGGTCAAGGGTTTGCTGGGAGCCGCTGACCACCAAAACCTGACTCGCTTCGCAGGGCACACCCAAAGCCCGCGCCTCGGCCGCCAAGGCTTCGCGCAAGGCCGGCTCGCCCTCGCTCATGCCGTACTGACCGATCGATACCGGCATCTGCGTCCAGTCGACCTTCGGCAACATCGCCTCCGCCGGCAAGCCGCCAGCAAAGGACATGACTTCCGGGCGCTGGGCTGCGGCGAGGATTTCACGGATCAGGGAGCTTTTGAGGCGCGTTACACGTTCGGAAAATGCCATGGGGACCACCGGTAGCAAAGGCCAAGGGAATTAAGTCAAACTGGTTGACCGAAATTACGACAAGCCGAGGGAATACGTCAACATGCTTGACCTTAAAAACCCGATTTCTCAGCAGCAGGCCATGGAAGCGTTTTTCTTCGGCTACCAGGCCTTCACCGCCAAGGCCGACGAAATGCTCGAACGCCGGGGCTTGAGCAGGGTTCATCAACGCATCGTGTTCTTCATCGCGCGCTATCCGAATCTGAGCGTGAAAGAGTTGCTGGCGCTGCTGGGCGTCAGCAAGCAGGCGCTGAACATGCCGCTGCGGCAACTGCAGGAAATGCATCTGGTGAACAGCGTCGCGTCCGCCACCGACAAGCGCAAACGCCTGCTGGAACTGACCGACGAGGGCGCGCGTTTCGAGCAGGCGTTGCGCCGCGAGCAGGTGAAACTGCTGGAACGGGTATTTGCCGAGGCTGGGGAAACGGCGGTGAATGGCTGGTTGGCGGTGAATCTGGCGCTTGGAAAAAGCCAGGCGGCTCCCGAGTAGTTGATGCCCTCGAGAAATTTTCGCCAACCCTGTGGAGCGATATAGCCCTTTCAGCAAAACTTTCGTCGACAAAATCAAAAACATTATTTGCTTTATTTGTATACAAAAGCATAATTCGCTGCGTGCGAGTTCCTGACCCATTAGTCAACAAATTCGCAAATGCCTCAAAGAGCCGCTGCCCACCTCTGTGTCCGGCTCTGGAAATAACAATAAAACTGTTGAGGAGTACTCGCTGTGGAAAGCCGCAAATCCGAAGCATCGCCGCTGGATCTCTCGCCGCCCCTACGCACAGGTCTGCTGGAGCGCTTGTTCAAACTCAGCGTGCATGGCACCACGGTGAAAACCGAGCTGATCGCAGGCCTGACAACCTTTATCACCATGGCCTACATCATCTTCGTCAACCCCAACATCATGGCCGACGCCGGGATTGATCACGGCGCCGCCTTCGTCGCCACCTGCATCGCCGCCGCACTCGGTTGCCTGTTGATGGGCCTGTACGCCAACTGGCCCGTCGGCCTGGCGCCAGGCATGGGGCTCAACGCCTTCTTTACCTACACCGTGGTCGGCACCATGGGCTACAACTGGGAAACCGCACTGGGTGCGGTGTTCGTTTCCGGCGTGTTGTTTATGTTCCTGACCTTCTCGCGCATCCGCGAGTGGTTGCTCAACAGCATTCCAGTGAGCCTGCGCTTCGCCATGGGCGCCGGTGTCGGTCTGTTCCTTGGCCTGATCGGCCTGAAAACCGCCGGCATCGTGGTCGACAGCCCGGCCACCCTGATCAAGATCGGCAACCTGCGCGAGCCGGGCCCGCTGCTCGCCGCCATCTGCTTCCTGATGATTGCCATCCTCAGCTACCACCGGGTATTTGGCGCGATCCTCATCAGCATCATTACTGTGACCCTCGCAGGTTGGGGTCTGGGCCTGGTGCATTATGAAGGGATCATGTCGGCACCGCCGAGCCTGGCTCCGACCTGGATGGCCATGAACGTTGCCGGCGTGTTCAACGTCAGCATGATCAGCGTCGTCCTGGCCTTCCTCTTTGTACACATGTTCGATACCGCCGGCACCCTGATGGGCGTCGCACAACGGGCCAATCTGGTGGGTGCGGACGGCAAGATCGAAAACCTCTCTCGCGCCATGAAAGCCGACAGTGCTTCCAGTGTGTTCGGTGCGGTGGTCGGTGTTCCGCCAGTCACCAGCTATGTGGAAAGTGCCGCAGGTGTTGCAGCCGGTGGCCGTACCGGTCTGACCGCTGTCACTGTCGGCGTGCTGTTTGTTGCGGCGATGTTCTTCGCACCGCTGGCTGGCATGATTCCGGCATACGCTACCGCTGGCGCGCTGATCTACGTGGCGATGCTGATGATGGGCGGGATGGAACACATCGAGTGGGACGATGCCACCGACAGCATTCCGGCTATTGTCACCGCAATCATGATGCCCCTGACCTTTTCGGTTGCCGACGGCATCGCCCTGGGTTTCATCACCTACGTGGCGCTGAAGGCCGGTACCGGCAAGTACAAGGAAATTTCGGTTAGCCTGTGGGTACTGTGCGCGATCTTTATCGCCAAGTTCATTTTCTTGTAACGGTTTCAAGCGTGACCCAGCCTCACCCCGTCGGGTGGGGCTTTTGCACATATGGAGGAAAGTGATGAGTCTGGAAACCTGGCTGCTGTTCAGTGGCGCCGCTCTGGTGGTAATCCTGATCCCGGGACCCCTGTCGTTGTTGATGATCAGCAACAGCCTGAACTATGGCTTGCGCCGTTCCTACCCGGCATTTCTCGGCGGCGTGTTCGCTTCGATCTGCCTGCTCAGCGCCTCAGCACTGGGGCTCGGCGCCCTGCTGCTGGCCTCGGAACAACTGTTCAGCGCACTGAAGATCGTCGGCGCCCTGTACCTGTTCTACCTCGCCTGGCAAAGCTGGCAGCAGTCACGGCAACCGGCGCACGCCACCGAAGTGCCGCAAGCGCCACCGGTGCCGCGCTTTCGCGCACTGTTCGGGCGCGCATTTGTGCTGGGAGCGAGCAATCCGAAGGACATCCTGTTCTTCGCCGCCTTCCTGCCGCAATTCCTCAATGCCCAGCAGCCATTCCTGCCGCAGTTGCTGATCATGATCGCCACCTGGACCCTGCTGGACCTGTGCTGCAAGCTCGCCTACGGCCTCGGCGCCCACGGCGCGGCGCGCTACCTGCGTAGCGGCAAGGGCCAGAGTTGGTTCAACCGGATCAGCGCCGGGCTGTTTGGTGGGGCGGGGGCGGCTTCGTTGTTGAGCCGATAATCAAGCGCTTCGCCGGCAAGCCGGTTCCTACAAGGGTTTGTGCACGCTCACATGTTCGGCTGTCAGTACCAACCCTTGTAGGAGCTGGCTTGCCAGCGAATGGCGGCACTGCAGTGTGTCAGACCCTATGCCTTCGCCGGCAAGCCGGCTCCTACAGCCGCGCATCGCAACGAAACGCCCGCCCAGCCAGCACCTTTCTCAAGGACGAAAAAAAGCCCGCAGTGTGAGCGGGCGAATGACCAAAGAAGCTATGTGCGCAGGATTCGTGGGGGGAGAGTCCTAGCTTCCTCTGTAGGTCGAATAGCTGTACGGCGAGATCAGCAGCGGCACGTGGTAGTGGTCCTGCTCAGCAGAAATGCCGAAACGCAGGACCACCACGTCGAGAAACGCCGGCTCCGGCAATTGCACACCGCGTGCGCGGTAGTAGTCGCCGGCGTGAAACTGCAGCTGATAAACCCCGGAACGGTAGTCATCGCCTTGCAACAACGGTGTATCGACACGGCCATCGCTGTTGGTCAGTGCGCTGGCGACCAATTCCAGCTGCGAACCTTCAACGCGGTATAACTCGATCTTGATCGAGCTGCCCGGGCAACCGTGTGCGGCATCCAAAACGTGTGTAGTCAAACGTCCCATTGATTCTGCGGGCCCGTCTGCGTGTGTCGCAGCCAGACTTCGCACCTCCCGGAGTCAGTTGAAATGAAGGCCGCCACCTTTCGGTGCAGGAAAAGCGGCGGCGAGCGACTGATTAAGACATTTTCAAGAAAAATTGTACACAATAAATTCGACATTTTTTCAGTGAATCTCCGACGCGCCCTGTTTAGCTGCAAAAGTCGGCAAAGTCTTAGGCTATAGAGAGCTCTGGCCCAATAGCTGATCAATCAGGCAGGTTTTTTGCAGTACCACCTGAAGATGACAAATGGTGAAAAATGCAAAAAATCGGGCTTACAAATCGCGCATAAAGTTGTATACAATCACTCCATCGTTGTGACGCCAGCCTTTCATCACAGGTTCAGGCCCCCACACCAACCCTTATCGCGCCCCGGCAAACCCGAACAAGAAGGAAGACTGCAGTGAGCGACTACCCACGCGACCTGATCGGTTACGGCAGTAACCCTCCCCACCCACACTGGCCGGGCAATGCCCGCATTGCCTTGTCGTTCGTCCTCAACTACGAAGAAGGCGGCGAACGCAACATTCTGCACGGCGACAAGGAATCCGAAGCTTTCCTCTCGGAAATGGTTTCGGCGCAACCGCTGCAAGGCGAGCGCAACATGAGCATGGAGTCGCTGTACGAGTATGGTAGCCGTGCCGGCGTCTGGCGGATTCTCAAGCTGTTCAAGGAATTCGACATTCCGCTGACGGTATTCGCCGTGGCCATGGCCGCCCAGCGCCACCCGGATGTGATTCGCGCCATGGTTGAAGCCGGCCACGAAATCTGCAGCCACGGCTACCGCTGGATCGACTACCAGTACATGGATGAGGCGCAGGAGCGCGAGCACATGCTCGAAGCCATCCGCATCCTCACCGAAGTCACCGGCGAGCGCCCACTGGGCTGGTACACCGGCCGCACCGGCCCGAACACCCGGCGTCTGGTGATGGAAGAAGGCGGTTTCCTCTACGACTGCGACACCTACGACGACGACCTGCCCTACTGGGAACCGAATAACCCGACTGGCAAGCCGCACCTGGTGATCCCTTACACCCTGGACACCAACGACATGCGCTTCACCCAGGTCCAGGGCTTCAACAAGGGCGACGATTTCTTCGAATACCTCAAGGATGCGTTCGACGTGCTTTACGCCGAAGGCGCCGAAGCGCCGAAAATGCTCTCGATCGGCCTGCACTGCCGGCTGATCGGCCGTCCGGCGCGTCTTGCTTCGCTCAAACGCTTTATCGAATACGCTAAAAGCCACCAACAGGTGTGGTTCAGCCGCCGCGTCGACATCGCTCGTCACTGGCAACAAACCCACCCGTACCAAGGGGCGTCGAAATGACCACCTTCCAAACCCTGCAACCCTCGACGCTGAGCCGTGACGCCTTTGTCGCCGCTTTCGCCGATATTTACGAACATTCGCCATGGGTCGCCGAAAAGGCCTTTGACCTGGGCCAGGACGCTTCGATCGACCAGATCGAGACCCTGCACCAGCGCATGAGCGATATCCTGTTGAGCGCCGATCACGCCAGTCAGCTGGCACTGATCAACGCTCACCCGGACCTGGCCGGCAAAGCTGCCGTCCAGGGCCAGTTGACCGAAGCCAGCACCAATGAACAAGCCGGCGCCGGTATTCACCAATGCACGGCCGAAGAGTTCCAGCGCTTCACCGAGCTGAACGATGCCTACAAGGCCAAGTTCAAGTTTCCCTTCATCATGGCGGTAAAAGGCAGCAACCGGCATCAGATCCTCGCAGCGTTCGAAACGCGCATCCACAACCCGGTCGACACCGAGTTCAAGTGCGCGCTGGCGGAGATCAACAAGATCGCCCTGTTCCGTTTACTGACCCTATAGCAAGCCTGGCCCCCAAGGATTCAAGAACGCCGAATCCGGCCCGGGCCTCGCAAGCATCCCAAGCCACTTATTCAAAGGCAGACAAGAAGAATGAAAGCTTACGCCGTACCTTTCGAGAAGTTCGTCAACCTGGCCGATGCCCGCCTGGGCACCAAGATCATCTCGGTCACCGATGACTGGTTCGCCGACGCCAACCGCCTGTTCCAGCCGACCCCGGCCGTATGGAAGGAGGGCGTGTTCGATGACAACGGCAAGTGGATGGACGGCTGGGAGTCGCGTCGCAAGCGCTTCGAAGGCTACGACAGCGCCGTGATCCGCCTGGGCGTACCAGGCTCGATCAAGGGCGTGGACATCGACACCTCATTCTTCACCGGCAACTTCCCGCCATCGGCGTCCCTGGAAGCCTGCTTCCTGGCCTCTGGCGAGCCTGATGCCAACACCCAGTGGACTGAAGTGCTGTCCGCCGTCGAGCTGCAAGGCAACAGCCACCACTACCACGAGATCAGCAACGACCAGGCGTTCAGCCACCTGCGCTTCAACATCTACCCGGATGGTGGTGTCGCCCGTCTGCGTGTGTACGGCGTGCCGTTCCGCGACTGGTCGGCAGTGGGCGACAACGAGCAAGTCGACCTGGCAGCCGCCCTCAACGGTGGTCGCGCCCTGGCCTGCTCCGACGAACACTTCGGTCGCATGAGCAACATCCTCAACCCGGGCCGTGGCATCAACATGGGCGATGGCTGGGAAACCGCCCGTCGTCGCACGCCAGGTAACGATTGGGTGATCGTCGCCCTGGGTCACCCGGGCGAGATCGAAAAAATCGTCGTCGACACCCTGCACTTCAAAGGCAATTACCCGGACAGCTGCTCGATCCAGGGCGCGTTCGTCAAAGGCGGTACCGACAGTCAGATCGAAACCCAGTCGCTGTTCTGGCGCGAACTGCTGCCAAGCCAGAAGCTGGAAATGCACGCTGAACACACCTTCGCCGAGCAGATCAAGGCCCTGGGCCCGATCACCCACATCCGCCTGAACGTGTTCCCGGATGGTGGCGTGAGCCGCCTGCGTGTACTGGGCAAGGTCGCTAAATAAGCAGTGAAGCCATTCGCGAGCAGGTCGAATCGTCGCACCGTCGCTCCCACATTTGGAATGCAATCCCCTGTGGGAGCCAGCCTGCTCGCGAAGGCGTCAGAACAGTCAACACAGAATTCGGATAAGAAGAACAGCATGCGCACACTACAGATTGAACCGCTGACCAAAGAAGCCTTCGCTCCTTTCGGTGACGTGATCGAAACCGACGGCAGCGATCACTTCATGATCAACAACGGTTCGACCATGCGCTTCCATAAACTGGCCACGGTGGAAACCGCCAAGCCAGAAGACAACGCGATCATCAGCATCTTCCGCGCCGACGCGCAGGACATGCCGCTGACCGTGAGCATGCTGGAGCGCCATCCGCTGGGCAGCCAGGCTTTCATTCCGCTGCTCGGCAACCCCTTTCTGATCGTGGTCGCGCCACTTGGCGATGAACCTGTATCAGGCTTGGTCCGCGCCTTCGTCACTAACGGCAGGCAGGGCATTAATTACCATCGCGGCGTTTGGCACCACCCGGTGCTGACGATCGAAAAGCGGGATGACTTCCTGGTGGTTGATCGCAGTGGCACAGGCAACAACTGCGATGAGCATTTTTTCAAAGAGGATGAGCGTCTGATCCTTGCCCCCCACCAATAAGAGAAGGTCTGAACACTCGATAACAGAGTGACAGGCGAGAGGTAAAGACTGTGGAAGCACATCTGTACGAATGGCTGAACCTGAGCGTGCGCTGGGTTCACATGATCACTGGCGTCGCCTGGATTGGCGCGTCCTTCTATTTTGTCTGGCTGGAAAACAACCTCAATCGGGTCAACCCGAAGAGTGGCCTGGCCGGCGATCTCTGGGCAATTCACGGTGGCGGGATCTACCACCTGGAGAAATACAAACTGGCTCCACCGACCATGCCGGACAACCTGCACTGGTTCAAATGGGAAGCCTATTTCACCTGGATGTCGGGTATCGCGCTGCTGTGCGTGGTGTTCTACTCCAACCCGACGCTCTACCTCCTGGCACCGGGCAGCAGCCTGAGCGGCCCTGAAGGTGTGCTGCTGGGTATCGGCTCGCTGTTCGCCGGCTGGTTCATCTACTCCTTCCTGTGCGACTCGGCCCTGGGCAAACGCCCTGCCCTGCTCGGCTTCATCCTGTTCGTACTGATCATTGGCGCCGCCTACGGCTTCAGCAAAGTGTTCAGCGGTCGTGGTGCCTACCTGCACGTCGGCGCGATCATCGGCACCATCATGGTCGGTAACGTGTTCCGCATCATCATGCCGGCCCAACGGGCACTGGTAGCGGCGATTGCCGAGAACCGCACGCCGGATCCAGCGCTGCCCGCCAAAGGCCTGCTGCGTTCGCGTCACAACAACTACTTCACCTTGCCCGTGCTGTTCATCATGATCAGCAACCACTTCCCGAGCACCTACGGCAGCCAGTACAACTGGTTGATCCTGGCCGGGATCGCGGTGCTGGCGGTGTTGGTGCGCCACTACTTCAACACCCGTCATGACAGCCACAAGTTCGCCTGGACCCTGCCGGTTGCTGCGGTTGGCATGATCAGCCTGGCCTACGTCACCGGTCCTGCACCGATGAACAGCCCGGAAGTGGCCAAGGCCCCGGCGAAAATCGAGTACCAGCCGTTGCCGGAAACTGCAGTCGGCGGTGGCGCCAAACCGGCTGCCGCGACGCCGGCTGAAACCCCTGCCGCTGCACCGGCCCAGGCGTCCAACGCCGGTCCGGGTTTCGACAAGGTGCACTCGGTGATCCAGGAACGCTGCGCGGTCTGCCACTCGGCCAAACCCACCAGCCCGTTGTTCAGCGCTGCGCCCGCCGGTGTGATGTTCGACACCCCCGAGCAGATCCGCCAGAACGCGCCACGGATCCAGGCCCAGGCCGTCACCACGCAGATCATGCCACTGGGCAACATCACCCAGATGACCCAGCAGGAACGTGACCTGATCGGCGCCTGGATTGTGCAGGGAGCCCCGACCAATTAATCGTTGAAAAGCATCGCGAGCAGGCTCACTCCTACACAGTTTTGTAGGAGCTAGCCTGCTCGCGATCGTCCGCACTGCGGTCACCCTGATGCACAAAATCACAAGAATAAAAAAGATCCGAGGTGTTGCATGTCCGTGTCATCCAAAGCGCGCATCCCCGACGCACCTGCCATTCAGCGACTGCCCCTGTTGCAACTGATCCTCGTGGGTCTGCAACACGTTTTGCTGATGTACGGCGGTGCCATTGCGGTGCCGCTGATCATCGGACAGGCCGCTGGCCTGAGTCGTGAAGAAATCGCCTTCCTGATCAACGCCGACCTGCTGGTCGCCGGTATCGCCACCATCGTCCAGTCGCTGGGGATAGGCCCCATGGGCATTCGCATGCCGGTGATGATGGGCGCCAGTTTCGCGGCCGTCGGCAGCATGGTCGCCATGGCCGGGATGCCCGGTATCGGCCTGCAGGGGATTTTCGGCGCGACCATCGCCGCCGGCTTCTTCGGCATGTTGATTGCGCCGTTCATGTCCAAAGTCGTGCGCTTCTTCCCGCCGCTGGTGACCGGCACGGTCATCACCTCGATCGGTTTGTCGCTGTTCCCCGTGGCCGTGAATTGGGCTGGCGGTGGCGGTACCAGCGCCGAATTCGGTTCACCGATCTACCTGACCATTTCCGCCCTGGTGCTGGCCTGCATCCTGCTGGTGCACCGTTTTATGCGCGGCTTCTGGGTGAACATTTCGGTGCTGATCGGCATGACCCTGGGTTACCTGCTCTGCGGCCTGATCGGCATGGTCGATCTGAGCGGCATGGACAACGCGCCCTGGCTGCAATTCGTCACGCCGCTGCACTTCGGCATGCCCAAATTCGAACTGGCACCGATCCTCTCGATGTGCCTGGTGGTGGTGATCATCTTCGTCGAGTCCACCGGGATGTTCATCGCCCTGGGCAAGATCACCGGCCAGGAAGTGTGCCCGCGTATGCTGCGCCGTGGCTTGCTATGTGATGCCGGCGCGTCGTTCTTCGCCGGCTTCCTCAACACCTTCACGCATTCTTCGTTCGCCCAGAACATCGGCCTGGTGCAGATGACCGGCGTGCGCTGCCGCTCGGTGACCATCGTCGCCGGTGGCCTGCTGATCCTCCTCAGCCTCTTGCCCAAAGCGGCGTTCCTGATTGCTTCGATTCCACCGGCGGTGCTCGGCGGCGCGGCGATCGCGATGTTCGGCATGGTAGCGGCAACCGGGATCAAGATCCTCCAGGAAGCCGACATCGGCGACCGCCGCAATCAACTGCTGGTGGCGGTGAGCATCGGCATGGGCCTGATCCCCGTGATGCGCCCGGACTTTTTCGCCCACCTGCCCCTGTGGATGAGCCCGATCACCCACAGCGGCATCGCACTGGCCACCGTCAGCGCGCTGACCTTGAACCTGCTGTTCAACATTCTCGGCGGCAGCGAACGCGCGGCGGTCAATGACTGTCAGGCCCACTGAAGTAACCAGGCACGACTCCTGTAGGAGCGAGCCTGCTCGCGATGACGGCATCAGCCACACCATCACTGCTGACTGACACGCCGCTTTCGCGAGCAGGCTCGCCCCCACAAAAAATAAAAACAAATAGGGAGCAACACATGATTCGGATGCAAACCCACTTGCTGTTGGCAGGAGGTCTGTTGGCCGCGAGTCAGGCTATGGCCGGCGATCTGCTGCTGTGGCAGACCAACAGCCTAAGCTACCTGTACGGCAAGGACTTCGTGGTCAACCCACGGATCCAGCAGACGATCACCTTCGAACACGCCGACCGCTGGAAGTACGGTGACAACTTCCTGTTCGTCGACAGCACCTATTACAACGGCGAGAAAGACCGCAACAAAGGGGTCCACGCCTACTACGGCGAGTTCAGCCCGCGCCTGTCCTTCGGCAAGATCTTCGACCGGCGTTTCGAATTCGGCCCGATCAAGGATGTCCTGCTGGCGATGACCTACGAGAACGGCGAAGACGACACCGAAGCCTACCTAATCGGCCCAGGTTTCGACCTCGCGGTCCCTGGCTTCAACTTCTTCACCCTGAACTTCTACAACCGCCACACCGAAGGCTCCCGCGCCGGCGACAACGTCTGGCAGATCACCCCGGCCTGGTCCTACACCGTACCTGTGGGCAATTCGAGCCTGCTGCTCGATGGCTACATCGACTGGGTGGTGGACAACGACGAAAACCGCCACGGCATCTACCACGCCAACCTGCACTTCAACCCACAAATCAAGTACGACCTGGGCAAGTCCCTGGGCTGGCGCGAAAAGCAGGTCTATGTCGGCGTCGAATACAGCTACTGGAAAGATAAATACGGCATCGAAAACACCTCCAACTTCGACACCAACGAAAACACCACCAGCCTGCTGGTGAAGGTGCACTTCTGAAATGACCCGCAACCACGCCCCAATCCTGTCGTCGGTGCGCTGTTGCGGGGCACTTGAGACCTGGCCAAGGAGTCAGTATTCTCCGCGGCCGCCTGAATCCGCTTTAAAAAAAAGCCCGGATTTAATTCCTGACCAGAAAGCCAACTTATCCCGGCCCTGGACGGTATCAAGGCACCCACAACCCACTCTCGATCGACTGTGCCTGCACAGCCGAGCGGGAGTTTTTGTGCTTTGCGAAAGCCTTGGCGCGACCTTTGCTATCAGCACCAAAGCTGACCGAACGGATGTTTTTTGCAGCACCGAAAAAAGGCGCCACACCAGAGCGCCGACTCAAAAACGTGGAACCACTTACTTTGGGAGCAACCGAATGAAACGTACGTGCACTAGCCTGATGCTCGCGGGATCCTTGTTGGCAGGCGGCCAAGCCATGGCCGGCGATCTGCTGCAGTGGCAGAACAACAGCCTGACTTACCTCTACGGCAAAGACTTTCAAGTCAACCCGCGGATCCAGCAGACCGTGACCTTCGAGCACGCCGATGGCTGGAAGTACGGCGACAACTTCTTCTTCATCGACAAGATCTTCTACAACGGTAAAGAAGATGCCTTCGCTGGCAAAAACACACACTACGGCGAGTTCCAGCCGCGCCTGTCGTTCGGCAAAATCTTCGACCAGAAATTCGAATTCGGTCCGATCAAGGACGTGTTGCTGGCCATGACCTACGAGTTTGGCGAAGACGACACCGAGTCCTACCTGATCGGTCCAGGTTTCGACCTGGCGATCCCGGGCTTCGACTACTTCCAGTTGAACTTCTACAACCGCCACACCGAAGGCAGCCGCCCGGGTGATGATGTCTGGCAGATCACTCCGGTCTGGTCCTACACCATTCCTGTAGGCAGCTCCGACGTGCTGATCGACGGTTATATGGACTGGGTGGTCGACAACGACGTCAACAGCAAAGGCACCTACCACGCCAACCTGCACTTCAACCCACAGATCAAGTACGACTTGGGCAAGGCGCTGAACCTGGGCGAGAAGCAGCTGTACGTGGGTGTCGAGTACGACTACTGGAAAGACAAGTACGGTATCGAAGACACTCAGGCCTTCAAGACCGACCAGAGCGTGACCAGTTTCCTGGTCAAGGTGCACTTCTGAGTCTGAATTGACAGGCCTTCGTTGCGACCGACTTCTGCAGGCGCGCATCACCTGCAGAAGTCACAGCGGTGTCAGAGCACTTTGACCGCACGACCGATGAACTGCACCGGCCCAGTCGGTTTGCCTGTCTGCGATCCGCCAGGATTCTCCAGGGTCAACTCGAACAATTGGTTGGGCTGCAGTGGCGGCAGTTTGTCCAACGGCACCGACAGTGTTTGATCAGGCTTGACCAACCCCAGCGATACCGGACCCTGCCAGCCATCGGCCTTGGTCCAGAACTCCAGCGCCTTGTCGCTCGGCACCTGCGCCACCCCCAAGGGTATCAACTGGATTTCCCGCGGACTGCTCGCCTGGATCACCCAGCCGGGCGCCTGATTCTGCGGCGCTACCAACACCACCAGATAGGTGGTCGGACTCACCGCCACCGTTCGCGTCAGCAGCATGATGCCGAGTAGCAAGCTTGCCACCAGCCCCGCGCCTGCGAGCCCGCGCCACAACGGCAGAAGATTCCACCATGAGGTGACGGGCTTAGAGCGTGCGTCAGGTGTGCGTCGCTCGAGACTGCCCAGGGTGCGCTCGATTCGCTCCCACAGCCTGGGCGTCGGCGTTTGCGGTTCGGCAAGCTCGGTCAAGACCAGCAAGCGCTGCTCCCAGCTATCCACTGCGGCCCGCAGCCCTGGATCACGCTCAAGACGCCGCTGAACCTCGAGGCGTTGCTCGGCGGGCAAGGTGCCCAGCACATACTCACTGGCCAGTTCGTCGGTGGCGTCCGGACTGTCGTCTTCAGGGCGTGTGTTCATCCCATGCACTCGCGCAATGCCGCCAGGCTGCGTTTGATCCAGGCTTTGACGGTCCCCAGGGGTGTGTTCATTTTTTGCGCAATCTGTGAATGCGAGTAGCCGTCCACATACGCGTGCAACAGGCAGTTACGACGCGCGGGGTCGAGCTGCTCCAGGCAGCCATAAATACGCCCGGAACGGGCTTGATAATCGAAGGTATCCAAGTGTTCCGCAGCCACCGTTTCTGGTTCACTGTAAGGCACTTCGCGGGCGTGCCCTCGCACAAAGTTCAAGGCCAGATGGCGCGTCACGCTGAAGATCCAGCCGCGCGCCGAACCCCGTGCCGGATCAAAGCTGGCGGCACCGGTCCAAATCCTGATAAAGGCATCGTGCACAATGTCTTCGGCCAGGGCCTTGTCGCCAGCGATGCGCTGGGCGACGCCCAGGAGCCGGGCGCTTTCCTGCTCATACAACGCCCGCAATGCCTGCCTCTCGCCGCGAGCGCACGCCGCCAGGCAGGCTTCATAGTCATAACCGTGCTCGGGTAGGGACAAGGACTTCAGCTACCAACAAGGGATAAATGCCCCAGCCCTGAGGCTGGGGTTCCACGCAGCAGCGTAGACCACTTTGCACGCCAGCAAGCTGCTGCAGATCGAGGGCTTACTTGGCGGCCCAAAAAATATAGTCCGCCTGATACTTCACCACTTCTCGGGCGCCGCGGTTAGCCACGGAACACTTAGTGCCAGGCGCAACACCACCTTTGACGGCCAGGCGCTGGATGTAACTGACACCATTCATCGCACCCTGGCCCTGCGCAGGGTTGGCCTTGACCAATTGATAAGGCAGGTCGCCAGTGCCCGCCGGCGCTACCGCCAGTTGGGTCCCGGTGACGGTCGAACCATCTTTGGCCTGCCAGGTGGCGGGCGGTCCAAAGTAGCTGCCAACCGGCTTGCCGCTGCGATCATTGAGCACGGCTTTGGGCCCGACGAAAAACCACTCGGTCTGCCCGGCTGTGTTGGGTTTGTCACGGCATTCGTAGGTGATTTCGCCAACGCCGACGGTCTCCAGGGCGATTTTATGACCGTCCGGGACTTTGATGCTGTCAGGCAGTTGAGCTTGCGCGAAGGCCGCAGGCGCGGCGGTCAACCAGCAGGTGGCAGTAAGCGTGGCGCCGACAATACCGAAGAATCGTTTAGCGTTCATGGGGGCTCTCCAGATGAGGGAACAGTTCAGCAGCAAGGGCTACTACCTGTACTACCCGCCAGAGGACCGATTGGATGCAGTATCGGGAAAAAATACTGCGCAAGACGGTTCGATGATCTTTCAGGCCGGGATGGCCGGCTCTGTGATACCCAGGAAGCGGCACAATTCGTCGCGCTTGGCCAAGGCATCACGCCGCCCCAGTTCGATCAGTTCGCTGCAATACCCGGCCTCGAACAGCAAGTAACTCAAAACCCCTGCCCCGCTGGTCCTGGTCGCGCCCGGGCCGCGTAAAAACAGACGTAGCGCGGGTGGTAGTTCCTGGCGATGGCGGGCGGCGATTTCGTCAATCGGCTGACTGGGCGCAATCACCAGCACGTCCACCGGCGCCACACCCAGGCTACGTGACTGCTCATTGATGGGCAGCAACTGGCTGAACTGATTCAAGCGCTGCAGCAACTCGATATCACTCTCCAGACTGTCGATGAACGTACTGTTGAGCATGTGTCCGCCGATCTGAGCCAGCGATGGCTGCTGGCCGGTGTAGGCGCGCTGCATGGGATTTTGCGGGTCAAGGCCGCGCGGGTTGCCACTGACCCCTACCACCAGCACCCGGCTCGCGCCCAGGTGCAGCGCCGGGCTGATCGGCGCCGACTGACGAACGGCACCATCACCGAAGTACTCATCACCGATTTTTACCGGGGCAAACAGCAAGGGGATTGCCGAACTGGCGAGCAAGTGCTCGACCTTGAGCTGGGTCGGCACACCAACTCGCCGATGGCGCAGCCAGGCATCGATGCTGCGCCCGCCCTGGTAGAAGGTCACGGCTTGCCCGGATTCGTAACCAAAGGCAGTGACAGCCACGGCGTGCAGCTGCTTTTGCGCGATGGCCTGGTCGATGCCGCGCAGGTCGAGCTTGTGCTCCAGCAAGTGGCGCAAGGGCGAGCTGTTGAGCAGCGCCACCGGGACCTTGGCGCCAATCCCCAGCAGGCTGTGGCTGACGAAGCGACTGGCTTGGCGAATCACCCCGGGCCAATCGCTGCGCAGCACCTGATGGCTACGAAAACCCTGCCAGAACTCGGTCAAGCGCCGGACCGCAGCGCTGAAGTCCAGCGCGCCGCTGGCCAGGCTCACTGCGTTGACCGCCCCGGCGGAGGTGCCGACGATCACCGGAAACGGATTGCTCGCACCTGCCGGCAGCAGTTCGGCGATGGCCGCCAGCACCCCCACCTGATAAGCCGCCCGAGCCCCACCGCCGGAAAGAATCAAGCCTGTAACCGGTTCGCCTGGACTCATACGCAACGCTCCTTGGTGCTGGGTGGGTTTTTCGGTGCCCTCGCTCCTACAGGAGTCCGAGAATCAGGCCTCAACCACGCTTGGCATACAACTTCGGCTCACCCGGTGGCCGGCTCTTGAAGCGCCGGTGGGCCCACAGGTATTGCTCGGGGCAGCCGCGCACCGCACTTTCGATCCATTGGTTGATGCGAATGCAGTCAGCCTCGTCGCTTTCCCCCGGGAAATTATCGAACGGCGCATGGATCACCAGGCGATAGCCACTGCCGTCGGCCAGGCGCTCCTGGGTAAACGGCACCACCAGGGCCTTGCCCAGCTTGGCGAACTTGCTGGTGGCCGGAACCGTCGCCGCCATGATCCCGAACAACGGCACGAAGATACTCTGCTTGGCGCCGTAGTCCTGGTCCGGTGCGTACCAGATCGCCCGGCCCGCGCGCAGCAGCTTGAACATGCCGCGCACGTCTTCCCGTTCGATCGCCAGAGAGTCGAGGTTATGGCGCTCGCGGCCACGGCGCTGGATGAAGTCGAACAGCGGGTTCTTGTGCTCGCGGTACATGCCGTCGATGGTGTGCTGCTGGCCAAGCAATGCCGCGCCGACTTCCAGAGTGGTGAAGTGCAGGGCCATCAGAATCACGCCCTTGCCCTCGCGCTGGGCCTGTTTCAGGTGCTCCAGCCCTTCGACATGGGACAGCCGCGCCAGGCGCTCACGGGGCCACCACCAGCTCATGGCCATTTCGAAGAAGGCGATGCCGGTGGAAGCGAAGTTTTCCTTGAGCAAACGCTTGCGTTCGTCGGGAGTTTTCTCCGGAAAACACAGTTCAAGGTTGCGTTTGGCGATGCGTCGGCGCTCGCTGGCGACCCGATACATGCCGGCACCCAGCAGGCGACCAATCCACAGAAGCCACGAATACGGCAACTGGACAACCAGCCACAGCAGCCCTAGACCGCACCATAGCGGCCAAAAACGTGGGGAAAGAAATGCAGCTCGAAATTGCGGGCGATCCATTAACGATTCCGGACGGACAACAAGGTCGCGCATTCTACAACGGTTCGACCCGGCTTGCGGGCCGCGGGCGTTCTCGTTATAAGTCTCGGCACTTTTAGCGACAAGCCGTTGTATGCCAACCATGAGCCAAACCGAACCGCTAGACCAAGATCCCGTGTTCCAGTTGAAGGGCAGCATGCTCGCCATTACCGTGCTGGAGCTGGCCCGCAACGACCTGGAAACCCTCGACCGGCAACTGGCTGCGAAGGTTGCTCTGGCACCCAATTTCTTTAGCAACGCGCCGCTGGTACTGGCCCTGGACAAACTGCCGGCCCACGAAGGCACGGTCGATTTGCCGGCGCTGATGCGTGTGTGCCGCCACCATGGCCTGCGCACCCTGGCCATTCGCGCCAGTCGCATTGAAGACATTGCCGCGGCGATCGCCGTCGACTTGCCGGTGCTGCCGCCGTCGGGCGCCCGCGAACGCACCCTCGACCTGCCGGAACCCGCAGCGCAGAAAAAACCGGAAAAACCACCCGAGCCGACGATCAAGCCGACCCGCATCATTACCTCGCCAGTACGCGGAGGTCAGCAGATTTACGCCCAAGGTGGCGATTTGGTAGTGGTTTCCTCTGTAAGCCCGGGCGCGGAACTTCTCGCCGATGGCAACATCCATGTATACGGCCCGATGCGCGGTCGAGCGCTGGCCGGGGTCAAAGGCGATGGCAAGGCACGGATTTTCTGTCAGCAAATGAGCGCTGAACTGCTGTCCATCGCCGGTCATTACAAGGTCTCCGAAGATCTGCGCCGCGACCCGCTTTGGGGGGCTGGGGTACAAGTCAGCCTGTCGGGCGACGTGTTGAACATCATTCGGCTTTAACGGATACTGCCGCATTTTCCAAGCATCTCTAAAACGTAGTGAAAACGGCTCAAACGAAGTAGGAAAATGGCAGAAAGCGGTGTTTACCAACGGTAAACCCTGCCCCAGGCCTGATTCCAGCCAAGGCGGTCCGACTGCAGTCGTTTCAAGAGATGTTTTTCGGGGCTAAAAGTCCTTTTTCCTTAGGGGTGAAACACCTTGGCCAAGATTCTCGTGGTTACATCCGGCAAGGGTGGTGTGGGTAAGACCACCACCAGCGCCGCTATCGGTACCGGCCTCGCAATGCGCGGTCACAAAACAGTCATCGTCGACTTCGACGTCGGCCTGCGTAACCTCGACCTGATCATGGGTTGCGAGCGCCGCGTGGTGTATGACTTTGTCAACGTGGTCAACGGCGAAGCCAACCTGCAGCAGGCCCTGATCAAGGACAAGCGCCTTGAGAACCTCTACGTGCTGGCCGCCAGCCAGACCCGCGACAAAGACGCGCTGACCACCGAGGGCGTGGAAAAAGTGCTGATGCAACTCAAGGAGGATTTTGATTTCGTGGTCTGCGACTCCCCGGCCGGTATCGAAAAAGGTGCCCACCTGGCCATGTACTTCGCTGACGAAGCGATCGTCGTGACCAACCCGGAAGTCTCCTCGGTACGTGACTCCGACCGCATGCTTGGCCTGCTGGCCAGCAAATCGCGTCGCGCCGAACGTGGCGAAGACCCGATCAAAGAGCACCTGCTGATTACCCGCTACCATCCAGAGCGCGTAAGCAAAGGCGAAATGCTCGGCGTTGAAGACGTCAAGGAAATCCTCTCGGTGACCCTGCTCGGCGTGATCCCGGAATCCCAGGCGGTGCTCAAGGCCTCCAACCAGGGTGTTCCGGTGATTCTCGACGACCAGAGCGATGCCGGCCAGGCCTACAGCGATACCGTAGATCGCCTGCTGGGCAAGACCGTGGATCATCGATTCCTCGATGTACAGAAGAAGGGATTCTTCGAGCGCCTGTTTGGAGGCAACTAAACAATGAACCTTTTTGACTTCTTTCGTGCCAACAAAAAGCAAAGCACCGCGTCGGTAGCGAAAGAGCGTCTACAGATCATCGTGGCGCACGAACGCGGCCAACGCAGCACCCCGGACTACCTGCCAGCCTTGCAGAAGGAATTGGTAGAAGTGATCCGCAAGTACGTCAATATCGGCTCCGATGACGTACACGTGGCACTGGAAAACCAGGGCAGCTGCTCGATTCTGGAACTCAACATCACCCTGCCCGATCGCTGAGTCGATCCGTCAGGTATCACGGCAGTTAGAACACCTGCTGATCCAATGTGGGAGCGGGTTTGTCCGCGAAGGTTCAGGCACACTCAACTTCAGTGTTGGCTGTGCTGAACCTTCGCGGGCAAGCCCGCTCCCACACGTTATGAGGCTGTTTTTTAATGCCGCTGTCGAATATCCACATCCTCCATCAGGATGCCGCCGTCCTGGTGGTGAACAAGCCGACCCTGCTGCTCTCCGTGCCGGGCCGTGCCGATGACAACAAGGACTGCCTGATTACCCGTCTGCAGGAAAACGGCTACCCGGAAGCGCGGATTGTTCATCGCCTGGATTGGGAAACCTCGGGCATCATCCTGCTGGCCCGTGACCCGGACACCCATCGCGAGCTGTCTCGTCAGTTTCATGATCGTGAAACCGAAAAAGCCTACACGGCGCTGTGCTGGGGCCAGCCGGAGCTGGACAGTGGCAGCATCGACCTGCCGCTGCGCTACGATCCGCCGACCAAGCCACGGCACGTGGTGGATCACGAATTCGGCAAGCATGCCCTGACCTTCTGGCGCGTCCTCGAGCGTTGCGGCGACTGGTGCCGGGTCGAGCTGACACCGATCACCGGGCGCTCTCATCAATTGCGCGTGCACATGCTGTCCATCGGCCACCCGCTGCTCGGCGACGGGCTGTATGCCCACCCGCAAGCCCTGGCGGCGTATCCTCGGCTATGCCTGCACGCCAGCATGCTGAGCTTTACCCACCCGCAAAGTGGCGAGCGCCTGCGCTTCGAGTGCCCGGCACCGTTTTAAGCGCATTCAATACCCCCAAGCCCCCTGTTGAAACCAGAAGGACGCCTGGCCACATGACGCCTATCACCTCCCCCGCGTCGACGCCCCTTGAGATCGCACCGCAACAGTTGCTGTATCTCATCTATGGCG
Source organism: Pseudomonas sp. Pse1 (assembly GCF_024519635.1). Lineage (NCBI taxonomy): Bacteria > Pseudomonadati > Pseudomonadota > Gammaproteobacteria > Pseudomonadales > Pseudomonadaceae > Pseudomonas > Pseudomonas sp. Pse1. Next base: position 116,531 of record NZ_JALJRO010000005.1, on the reverse strand, counting down.
ACAAGGACGTCTACCGGCGCGAAGCCAAGTTCAGCATGCTCACCGCCCTCGCCCAGCTCAAGCGCGGCGAGTCGCTGTGCATCAGGATCATGACCGATCGGCCGCAGGACTACGCCGGCTGGCCGGTGGAGACCATCACGCTCGATGAACAGACCCTCAAGGGCTGGCAGGGCGATAATGGCTACATCCATCGCCGCAAGGCCTGCGCCATTGCCCAGGGCCTGAGGCTGGCGGACAAGACCCTGTTCGTCGACACCGACACCCTGTTCCTGGAAAACCCGCTGCGATTGTTTGAAAAAATCGCCCCCGGGCAGTACGTGATGGATCGCTTCGAGTACGACTGGAGCACCGTTTGCGCACGCGCCGACTACGTCAAACTGGGCCAGCACCTGCAAGCCCACGGCATCAATGCGCAGAACAGTTTCAAGCTGTACAACAGCGGCTTGTGCGGCGTCACTGCAGGCGACTCGGCGATGCTGGAGGAGTCGATTCGACTGATCGACGAATGGACCCGAGGTTCGTTCGATATTCACACCATCGAGCAAATTGCCATTTCTTTCGCCATGCGCGACAAACCGGTGCAGGAAGCGAAGAAGTTCGTGTATCACTACTTCGCCGAGAAGAACTTTTTCCATGCCATGCAGAAGCACTTTTTCACCCAGCATGGTGAACAGTTCCGCCCACAATTGCCGGCGCTGTGCACCGAAGTGCCGCGCTGCAAGCCGATACCCTCGCCCTGGCAGCGGCTGCGGATCAAATGGAAGCTGCGCAATAAAAGCGACAGCCTGAAGAAAGTCGGCCGCGCCTTGTTGTACGGCAGCGCCGCCCCAGAGCATCCCTACTACGAGGTGTGCCGCCATGAGTGGTGGGAATCGGCCGCGCGGGAAATCCTGCGCTGGGACGAAAGCAAACAGCAGAAATTTTTCGGCCCCCACAAGGGACGCTGGCCCAAACAGCTGCCCAAGCCTGCCCGGGCAAATGACGAACAAACCATCATTGCTTACCTGCGCAAACGCCTGGCCGACTGATCCCGGCGCGCAAGCACTTGCCCAACGCGCCGGGGCAATACGTTAAACTCGCGACACTGCTGTCTGGAGCTACTTATGCGCGAAGAGTTGAACCAAGGCCTGATCGACTTCCTCAGGGCCTCCCCTACCCCCTTTCATGCCACTGCCAGCCTGGTTCAGCGCCTGGAAGCGGCGGGTTATCAGCGCCTTGACGAGCGCGAACCCTGGACCACCGAAGCCAACGGTCGCTACTACGTCACCCGTAATGATTCCTCGATCGTGGCCATCAAGCTGGGCCGTAACTCGCCGCTGTACGACGGCATCCGCATGGTCGGCGCTCACACCGACAGTCCGTGCCTGCGAGTCAAGCCGCAACCCGAATTGCAGCGCCAGGGTTTCTGGCAACTGGGCGTCGAAGTCTATGGCGGCGCGCTGCTTGCCCCCTGGTTCGACCGCGACCTTTCGCTGGCTGGCCGGGTGACCTTCCGCCGCGACGGCAAGGTCGAAAGCCAACTGATCGATTTCAAGGCGCCGATTGCGATCATTCCCAACCTGGCGATCCACCTCAACCGCGAAGCCAACCAGGGCTGGGCGATCAACGCGCAAACCGAGCTGCCGCCGATCCTTGCGCAGTTTGCCGGCGACGAGCGCGTCGACTTCCGTGCCGTGCTGACCAATCAACTGGCACTGGAACATGGCCTCAACGCCGACGTGGTGCTGGATTACGAGCTGAGTTTCTACGATACCCAGGGCGCAGCCGTGATCGGCCTGCACGGCGACTTCATCGCCGGCGCGCGCCTGGACAACTTGCTGTCGTGCTACGCCGGCCTCCAAGCCTTGCTCACCGCCGATACCGAGGAAACCTGCGTCTTCGTCGCCAACGACCACGAAGAAGTTGGCTCCTGCTCGGCCTGCGGTGCCGATGGCCCGATGCTCGAACAGACCCTGCGCCGCCTGCTGCCTGAAGGCGAAGAGTTCGTGCGCACGATCCAGAAATCGCTGCTGATTTCTGCCGACAATGCCCACGGCGTGCACCCCAACTACGCCGACAAGCACGACGCCAACCACGGCCCGAAACTCAATGCCGGCCCGGTGATCAAGGTCAACAGCAACCAGCGCTACGCCACCAACAGCGAAACCGCCGGTTTCTTCCGCCACCTGTGCATGGCCGAAGAAGTACCGGTGCAGAGCTTCGTGGTGCGCAGCGACATGGGTTGCGGCTCGACCATCGGCCCGATCACCGCCAGCCATCTGGGCGTGCGCACTGTGGACATCGGCCTGCCGACCTTTGCCATGCACTCGATCCGCGAACTGTGTGGCAGCCATGACCTGGTGCATCTGGTGAAAGTGCTCAGCGCGTTCTACGCCTCGCGCGAATTACCCTGATATTGATGATCCCCTGTAGGAGCGAGCCTGCTCGCGATGACGGTGTGCCAGGCAATGAATAGGTTGCCTGTGCCAGCCTCTTCGCTGGCAAGCCAGCTTCTACAGTGAGGTGTACGTAATCTCATTAAATTGACATTCGTCAGCTCACCCACCACAAACCCACCTACACTCGAACCCGTCCCTTGCCAAGGCTGTTGCCATGATCTCGATGTCACTGTTTTCCTCCATGCTGATCCCGATTCTGTCGGGCATGATCCTGTTGGCCATCGGCTTCAACTTTCGCGACAAGAATGCCGGTGTGTTCTCGATGTGGATCGGCATGCTGGTGATCCTCGCCACCGTGGTCATCAAGATCCTCGCCAAGCTCAACGAATAAAAGCCGCCACTGCGCTCGCATTGGTCCTGCCCCCCTCGTACACTCGGTCAACCTGTACCTGTTTGAGGTTGACCGCCTAGTGTTCGCTCGCCTGCTGGCCCTGCCCTCCACCTTGTTGCTATGCCTGCTGATGCTGTTGCCCATGGCACCGGCCCAGGCCGTTGGTTTGCCGAGCCTGCTGGGCAGCTCGAACAAAACCCAGCCGGAGGCCACCGAGCCTTTGGGGCAATCGCTGGACGAGGTGATCAAGTCGCTGGAGAACGACCAGCAACGAGCCAAGTTGCTGGCCGACCTGAAGAAGCTGCGCGACGCCACGAACAAAGCCCAGACGCCTGCCGAAGAAGGTGTATTGGGGTTGATTGGCGGTACCCTGGCGACGATTGAGAAACAGTTTTCCGGTGCCGACAGCCCAATCACCCGCTGGACCGACGAGCTCGACCTGGCTCAGCAGGAATTTAACGCCCTGCTGCTGCCGGCCAACGAATGGCTGCCGATCATCTTCGGCTTCGCTGTGGTCCTGATGCTCTGGAGCCTGCTCGCCGCCGCCTTGATCTGGCTGGGCCATCGGGTGCGCATGCGCTTCGGCCTGACCGAAGAACTGCCGCAACACCCAAAGGCCCTCGACATGCTGCGCTTTGCCCTGCGCAAGCTCGGGCCGTGGCTGATTGCTTTGGTGATCACCGTCTATATGAGCTACGCCCTGCCCTCGTCACTGGGCAAGTCGCTGGCGATGGTGCTGGCCTATGCACTGGTGGTCGGCACCTGCTTCTCGGCGATCTGCGTGATCGCGTTTTCCCTGCTCGACGGCCCGCACCGCCACCGCGCGCTGTACATCCTGCGCCATCAGGCTTTCCACCCACTGTGGCTGATCGGCAGCTTCGCCGCCTTCGGTGAGGCGCTAAACGACCCGCGCCTGGTGGCCGGCCTCGGTCCGCACCTGGCCCACGCCACAGCCACCGTGGCCAATGTCCTTGCGGCGCTGTTCACCGGGCTGTTCATCCTGCGCTTCCGCCGGCCCATCGCGCACCTCGTACGTAACCAGCCACTGTCCCGGCGCCTGACCCGCCGTGCCCTGAGCGACACCATCGAAATCCTCGGGACCTTCTGGTATCTGCCGGCGCTGGTGCTGGTGGGCATTTCGCTGTTCGCCACCTTTGTCTCCGCCGGTGACACCAGCACCGCCCTGCGCCAATCGCTGATCTGCACCGTGCTGCTGGTGCTATGCATGGTGATCAACGGCCTGGTGCGTCGCCATGCCCTCAAACCGCAACGCGGGGCCAAGCGCCACGCGCTGTATTCGGAACGCCTGAAGAGTTTCTTCTACACCCTGGCACATCTGCTGGTGTGGCTGACGTTCATCGAACTGGGCCTGCGCGTCTGGGGCCTGTCGCTGATCCGCTTCACCGAAGGCGATGGCCACGACGTCAGCGTGAAGATCCTTGGCTTGGCCGGTACGCTGATTTTTGCCTGGCTGGTGTGGATCCTCAGCGATACCGCCGTGCACCTGGCCCTCACTCGCTCACGCAAGGGCCTGGCCAACGCCCGCGCGCAGACCATGATGCCGCTGATCCGCAACGTGCTGTTCGTGGCAATTTTCATCATTGCGCTGATCGTCGCCCTGGCCAACATGGGCATGAACGTCACCCCGCTGCTGGCCGGTGCCGGGGTGATCGGTCTGGCCATCGGTTTCGGCGCGCAGTCACTGGTGGCCGACCTGATCACCGGGCTGTTCATCATCATTGAAGACTCCCTGGCTATCGATGACTATGTCGACGTCGGCGGCCACCTGGGCACGGTCGAAGGCCTGACCATCCGCACTGTGCGCCTGCGCGATATCGATGGCATTGTCCATACCATTCCGTTCAGCGAAATCAAAAGCATCAAGAACTACTCACGGGAATTCGGCTACGCGATCTTCCGGGTGGCGGTGCCCTACAACATGGAAATCGACGACGCGATCAAACTGATGCGCGAGGTCGGGCAGAAAATCCGCACCGATCCCCTGCAACGCCGCAACATCTGGTCGCCCCTGGAAATTCAGGGCGTGGAAAGCTTCGAGTCTGGCAGCGCGATCCTGCGCGCCCGCTTCAAGACTGCGCCGATCAAGCAATGGGAAGTGTCGCGGGCGTTCAACCTGTCGCTCAAACGCCATCTCGACGAAGCCGGACTGGACCTGGCGACGCCGCGGATGAGCATTCAGGTGATGAATGTGGGCGGCGGCAAAGAGCAGGATTAGTAGATAGCCTGCTCAAACCACCTCGACCCCGACATGGATCGCATCGTGGCGCCAGAACTCCAGGTCACAGTCGATCAAGCGTTCATGCTGGTCATAATTGACCCGGGCAATCCGCAACCCCGGGCTCCCCGCCGACACCCGCAACGCCGCTGCCGCGTCCAGCGGCAATGAGGTCGGGACAATTTCGAAGCGCACCCGTCCGTAGTGCAAGTCGTAGTGCCGCGCGTACAACTCTGTGATCGACTGATTCAGATCGAATTCGAGAATCCCCGGGAAGTACTGCGGATTCAGATAGTGCTCAACGTACAGCACCAGGCGCCCATCGATGCGTCGCGAGCGGCAGATCTGGATCACGCTGGATAGCGCCGGCAACTGCAGCCAGGCACAGACCGCCGCCGACGCTGGCTGCAAGCGTGCACTGATGACCTCGGTCGACGGCACTCGCCCCTGGGCACTGACCATCGCGTGAAAGTGACTGCGTTGCATCAGGTTGTAGGCAAGCCGTGGTGGGGAAACGAACCAGCCGCGACGCTCCTCGCGATAAATCTGACCTTGGGCTTCCAGTTGTAACAGTGCCTCGCGCACGGTGATCCGCGTGGTGCCGAACAGCTCACTGAGCTTGCGCTCCGCCGGCAGTTTGCTCGCTGGCGTCAGCAAGCCGTGGTCGATCTGCTCCTGCAGCACCTGGCCGATGGCTGTGACCGCCTTGGTTGCCTCTTCACGCATCAACGTTACCTATCTGGACTAGACCAGCACTGTTTCAGGGCTGTAACGCGCCAAAAAGTGCCCCTTCAAACCTAGTGCAAGCCTAGGCATTGCACATGACCGATCGATGACAAAGCCGCCGAACGGCTGCCCCACAGGCGTTGCAATTCAGCGGCCAAGTCCCGTCAAACCGGCAATGCAACGATGGTCTACGCTTACTTCGCAGCCACCCCACGGGAGTGAAAAATCCTCACAGGCGTGAATGGCCGACATCAAAGTGTCATCCACCGCCCCTAAATTGGCTCGGGTATTGCTGACCTAGACCAACCCAACCGCAAACGTTAAAAAAACGCAGCGTTGAATACGCCCAAAGGAGCTTTCGATGAAACAGCTTTTCCTGGCATCACTGTTAGGCACGACCATTGCCATGTGCACCGCCGCCATGGCCGCTGACACCGATCTGAAATCCCTCGAAGCCGCTGCGCGTGCGGAAGGCGCGGTCAATAGCGTCGGCATGCCCGATGACTGGGCCAACTGGAAAGGCACTTGGGAAGACCTGGCCAAAAACTACGGACTCAAGCACATCGACACCGACATGAGCTCGGCCCAGGAAATCGCCAAGTTCGCCGCCGAAAAAGACAACGCCAGCGCCGACATCGGCGACGTCGGCGCGGCCTTCGGCCCGATCGCGGTCAAGCAGGGCGTGGTGCAGCCCTACAAGCCTTCGACCTGGGACCAGGTACCCGACTGGGCCAAGGATAAAGACGGCAACTGGGCCCTGGCCTACACCGGCACCATCGCGTTTATCGTCAACAAGAAGCTGCTGCACGGCTCCGAGGTTCCGACCAAATGGGCCGACCTCAAGACCGGCAAATACAAGGTCTCCATCGGTGACGTGAGCACCGCCGCCCAGGCTGCCAACGGCGTGCTGGCAGCGGCCCTGGCTAACGGTGGTGACGAGAAGAACCTGAAACCGGCGCTGTTGATGTTTGCCGAAATCGCCAAGCAGGGTCGCCTGTCGATGGCCAACCCGACCATTGCCACCATGGAGAAAGGCGAGGTCGAAGTGGGGGTGGTCTGGGACTTCAACGGCTTGAGCTACAAGGCCAAGATGGCCAACCCGGATGACTACACCGTGCTGATCCCGTCCGATGGCTCGGTGATTTCCGGCTACACCACGATCATCAACAAATACGCGAAGAACCCCAACGCCGCCAAGCTGACCCGCGAGTACATCTTCAGCGATGCAGGCCAGATCAACCTGGCCAAAGGCAACGCTCGGCCAATCCGCGCCGAACACCTGACCCTGCCCGCCGAGATCCAGGCCAAGTTGCTGCCTAACGAGCAGTACAAAGGCGTGACCCCGATCAAGGACGCCGACGCTTGGGAAAAAACTTCCAAGGCGCTGCCACAGAAGTGGAACGAAGAAGTCATCGTAGAGATGAAGTAACCCCTGTAAGAGCGAGCCTGCTCGCGATGGCGCCCTGACACTCGAAGATCATCTCGGGTGTCAGACCGCTCTCGCGAGCAGGCTCGCTCCTACAACGAATTACGATGTTTAGAGTTACTGATGTACGGAGTTTCAGTGCCATGAGTCACAACGTCATCCTTGTCGTCCTCGACGGTCTCAACTACGAAGTCGCGCGGCACGCCATGGGGCATTTGCAGGCCTATGTGCAGGCGAAAAAAGCCGCCCTGTACAAACTCACCTGCGAGCTGCCTTCGCTGTCGCGCCCGCTCTACGAAACGATCCTGACCGGGGTCACGCCCATCGACAGCGGTATCGTCCACAACAACGTCGCGCGCCTGTCCAACCAGCGCAGTATCTATCACTACGCCCGTGACGCCGGCCTGACTACCGCCGCCGCGGCCTATCACTGGGTCAGCGAGCTGTACAACCGCTCCCCCTTCGTCCCGGCCCGAGATCGCCACACCGCCGAGCCCGAATTACCGATCCAGTACGGCCACTTCTATTGGTCCGACCACTACCCGGATTCGCACCTGTTCGCCGACGCCGAACACCTGCGCCTGCAACATGCCCCGCACTTTCTGCTGGTGCACCCGATGAACATCGACGACACCGGGCACAAGCACGGCCTCGACACCCCGCAGTACCGCAACAGCGCCCGCTCGGCCGACATCATCCTGGCCGACTACCTGCAAGGCTGGCTCGACGCCGGCTACCAGGTGCTGGTGACCGCCGACCACGGCATGAACAACGACCGCTCCCACAACGGCCTGCTGGCCGAGGAACGGGAGGTCCCACTGTTTGTGATTGGCGATGCCTTCAGCTTCGACCCCGATGCCGCTCCCGCACAGCTCGAGCTGTGCGGCACGGTGTGCCAGTTGCTCGGCATACCCCACGACAAACCTGTATGCCGGGAGTTGCTCAAGTGAACGCCATCACGCGCGGTAAATGGCTGGCAGCCTTGTGCCTGGTGCCTTTTGCGATCTTCTTTTTCGTGTTCCAGATCGCCCCGCTGTGCTGGGTGCTGATCAACAGCCTGCAATCGGAAGAGTTTGGCTGGGGCCTGGCCAACTTCGATAAAATCTTCAGCTCCAGGTTTTACCTGCAAGCGATCCAGCACAGCCTGGAAATCAGTTTCTATTCCAGCCTGTTCGGCATTGTCATTGCCATCCTCGGCGCCTACTCGCTGCGCCGGGTCGACTCCAGGCTGCGTAACTTCGTCAACGCCTTCGCCAACATGACCAGCAACTTTTCCGGTGTGCCCCTGGCCTTCGCCTTCATCATTCTGCTGGGCTTCAACGGCAGCATCACCATCATGCTCAAGCAGGCCGGGATCATTGAGGACTTCAACCTGTACTCAAAAACCGGGTTGATCATCCTCTACACCTACTTCCAGATTCCCCTGGGTGTATTGCTGCTGTACCCGGCGTTCGACGCCCTGCGTGAAGACTGGCGCGAATCCGCCGAGTTGCTGGGGGCCAACGGCTGGCAGTTCTGGCGCCACATCGGCCTGCCGGTGCTGACCCCGGCCCTGCTCGGCACTTTCGTGATCCTGCTGGCCAACGCCCTGGGCGCCTACGCCACGGTGTACGCCCTGACCACCGGCAACTTCAACGTCTTGCCGATCCGCATCGCGGCGATGGTTTCAGGTGACATTACCCTGGACCCGAACATGGCCAGTGCCCTGGCCGTGGTGCTGGTGGCCTTGATGACCCTGGTGACCGTGGTCCATCAGTTATTGTTGAAGAGGAGCTACCATGTCTCGCGCTGAACCCGGCTCTGCAGCCCTTTATCACCGCGTGGTGGTCTACCTGCTGTTTGCCATCTTGCTGCTGCCGCTGGTTGGCACGCTGATCTACTCGATTTCCAGCAGTTGGTCGGCGACCATCCTGCCCTCCGGCTTCACCTTCAAGTGGTACCTGCAACTGTGGAGTGACCCGCGTTTTCTCAATGCCTTCGGCCAGTCGCTGCTGGTCTGCGTCGGCGCGTTGATCCTGTCGGTGGTGCTGATCCTGCCGCTGCTGTTCGTGGTGCACTACCACTTCCCGAAACTCGATGCGCTGATGAACATCTTGATCCTGCTGCCGTTCGCGGTGCCGCCGGTGGTGTCCTCGGTGGGGCTGTTGCAACTCTACGGTTCCGGTCCCTTCGCCATGGTCGGCACGCCCTGGATCCTCATCGGCTGCTACTTCACCGTGGCGCTGCCCTTCATGTACCGGGCAATCACCAACAACCTGCAGGCGATCAACCTGCGCGACCTGATGGACGCCGCCCAGTTGCTCGGCGCCAGCACCTTCCAGGCAGCGTTCCTGGTGGTGCTGCCGAACCTGCGCAAGGGCCTGATGGTGGCGTTGCTGCTGTCGTTCTCGTTCCTGTTCGGCGAATTCGTGTTCGCCAACATCCTGGTCGGCACCCGCTACGAAACCCTGCAGGTGTACCTCAACAACATGCGTAACAGCAGCGGTCACTTCACCAGCGCACTGGTGATCTCCTACTTCCTCTTTGTGCTGGTTCTGACCTGGGCTGCCAATATCTTGAACAAGGACAAAAGCCAATGAGCTATGTCAGCGTCCAACACCTGCAAAAAAACTATTCCGGCACCACGGTGTTCAGTGACATCAACTGCGAGATCCAGAAAGGCGAGTTCGTCACCCTGCTCGGCCCATCGGGTTGCGGCAAGTCCACCCTGCTGCGCTGCATTGCCGGGCTGACCGCGGTGGATGGCGGCAAGATCCTGCTCGAGGGGCAGGACCTGGTGCCCATGAGCCCACAAAAACGCGGGATCGGCATGGTGTTCCAGAGCTATGCGCTGTTCCCCAACATGACCGTGGAGCAGAACGTGGCCTTCGGCTTGCGCATGCAAAAGGTCAATGCCGACGACAGCCACAAGCGCGTGCAGGAAGTGCTGCAACTGGTGGAGCTGACGGACTTTGCGGCGCGTTATCCGCACCAGTTGTCCGGCGGTCAATGCCAGCGCGTGGCCCTCGCCCGCTCACTGGTCACCCGGCCGCGCCTGCTGTTGCTCGATGAGCCGCTGTCGGCACTGGACGCGCGGATTCGCAAACACCTGCGCGAACAGATCCGTCAGATTCAACGTGAACTGGGCCTGACCACCATTTTCGTCACCCACGATCAGGAAGAAGCCCTGACAATGTCTGACCGAATATTCCTGATGAACCAGGGAAAGATCGTACAAAGTGGCGACGCAGAGACGCTCTACACTGCGCCGGCGGATGTATTTGCCGCCGGTTTTATCGGCAACTACAACCTGCTCGACCCGGCCAGCGCCAGCAAACTGCTGCAACGGCCGGTCACCAGCCGCATCGCAATACGCCCCGAAGCCATCGAATTGAGTCGCATCGGTGAACCGGACGCACTGATCCGCAGCCACAGTCTGCTGGGCAATGTCATTCGCTACCGGGTCGAAGCTCGGGGCGTGGAACTGGTGGTGGATGTGCTGAACCGTTCGGCGGCCGACCTCTATGCCGATGGTCAACGTCTGGCACTGTCCATCGATCCGACGGCCTTGTGTGAGGTAGCGTAATGCTTGTGCCGCAACCACCGATTTCGAAGAGAGAACCCTACTGATGTCTTTGGCAATTTTTGATCTGGACGAAACCCTGATTCACGGCGACTGCGCGACCCTTTGGAGCGAGCAGATGGCGCGCCTGGGCTGGGTCGATGGCGAATCCTTCATGCGCCGCAACAATGAACTGATGGATGCCTACAGCCACGGCAAGCTGGCTATGGAGGAGTTCATGGACTTCAGCCTCGAGCCGCTGATTGGCCGCACGCCGGAAGAAGTCGAACACCTTGTAGGTCCCTGGGTCGAAGACTTCATCGAACCCATCATCTTCAGCGACGCCACCAAAACCATCGCCGCCCACCGCAAGGCCGGTGATCGAATCCTGGTGATTTCCGCCTCCGGTACGCACCTGGTCGCACCCATTGCCGAGCGCCTGGGGATCGACGAAATCCTCGGTATCCAACTGGAAGTGGTCAACGGTTTCTACACCGGCAAGACCGTCGGCACCCTGACCTACCGCGAAGGCAAGATCACCCGCCTGCTGGAATGGCTGGACGCCGAAGAGGAAAACCTTGAAGGCGCGAGTTTCTATTCGGATTCGCGTAACGACTTGCCGCTGCTGCTCAAGGTCGACTTCCCGCACGTCGTCAACCCGGATCCGGTGTTGCGTGAGCATGCAGAAAAGGCCGGCTGGCCGATTCATCTGTGGAAATAGAGATCGCTGTTCGCTGGCACGCCACGCGCGTGCCAGCCAACACGGTCTACCGCCTCAAACCAGACTTTCGTCGATCACCAGCACCAACTTGCCCGACACCTGATTACCCGCCAGCTCGGCAAACGCCGCCTCGGCGTCGGTGATCGGGTAGGTCTTGGCCAGTTGCGGGCTCAAACGGCCTTCGGCGAACAACGGCCAGACTTGCTGGTGCAAATCAGTGAACAGATCAGCCTTGAACTGATCATCACGGTTGCGCAGGGTCGAACCGATTACCTGAACCCGCTTGGCCAGCACTTGTGCCAGATCCACCTTCGCGTCGCGCCCGCCCATCAGGCCAATCAGCACCCAACGCCCGTCGCGGGCCAGTACCTTGAGGTTCAGCCCTGCATAGTTGGCGCCGACCGGGTCGAGAATCACATCAAACGGCCCCAGGTCATTCAAACCCTCCAGTCCATCTGTGCGCACCACCCCGCCCTGGGCGCCAAGCGCCTCGCAGTAGGCTAGTCGATCCGCCGAGCCCACGCTGACCCAGCACGGGCTGCCAAACGCCTTGCACAACTGAATGGCGGCCGAACCCACGCCACTGGCCCCGGCATGCAGTAACACTTTCTCCCCCGGCTTGAGTGCCGCCAGTTGAAACAGATTCAACCAGGCGGTGCTGTATACCTCCGGCAAGCCGGCGGCTTCAGCCAGCGACAAGCCCTCCGGCACCGGCAATACGTGACGGCCGTCGACCACCACTTCCTCGGCCATGCCGCCACCGGCCAGCAGCGCGCAGACCCGGTCGCCAACCTGCCAGGACGAGCCCGGCCCGACCTCGCTGATGATTCCCGAACACTCCAGGCCCAGCACCTGACTGGCGCCGGGAGGAGCAGGATAGAGCCCCGCTCGCTGTAACAAGTCGGCTCGATTCAAGCCCGCTGCCGCCACACGGATGCGAACTTGTCCTACATCACAGGCCGGACTGGGCTCTTCAACCCACTCCACATGACCTTCAACGCCTTGCAATGCCTTCACAGTGCCTCCATAGTGAGTCTGGACTGAGCCCGTGCTGTAGCGCCGGGCTTTTTGCATTATGCGACCGGCCCATTGGGAACCGGCGACTTCAAAGACGGCCTAATATGCGTTATCAATTGTCCCCGCGTCGAATCGGCATGAAGCATTTGTTCCCCAGCACCGCACTCGCTCTATTCATTGGTCTTGGCAGCTTGTCGCTGTCAGCCAATACGTTCGCAGCCAATAGCTGGGACAAGCTTCAGCCCGATCGTGACGAGGTGATTGCCAGCCTGAACGTCGTCGAACTGCTCAAGCGCCACCACTACAGCAAGCCGCCACTCGATGATGCGCGCTCGGTGATTATCTACGACAGCTACCTCAAGCTGCTGGATCCCTCGCGCAGCTACTTCATGGCCAGCGACATTGCCGAATTCGACAAATGGAAAACCCAGTTTGACGATTTCCTCAAGAGCGGCGATCTGAACGCCGGCTTCACCATCTACAAACGTTATCTGGACCGAGTCAAATCGCGTCTGGACTTCGTCCTCGCCGAACTGAACAAGGGCGTCGACAAGATCGACTTCACCACCAAGGAAACCTTGCTGATCGATCGCAAGGATGCACCGTGGCTCAAGTCCACCACCGAACTCGACGACCTGTGGCGCAAACGCGTCAAGGACGAAGTGCTGCGCATGAAGATTGCCGGCAAGGATTCCAAGCAGATCCAGGAAACCCTGACCAAGCGCTACAAAAACCAGCTGTCGCGTCTGGACCAGACCCGCGCCGAAGACATCTTCCAGGCGTACATCAATACCTTCGCCATGTCCTACGACCCGCACACCAACTATCTGTCGCCGGATAACGCGGAAAACTTCGACATCAACATGAGCCTGTCCCTCGAGGGCATCGGCGCCGTGCTGCAGAGCGACAACGACCAGGTCAAGATCGTACGCCTGGTGCCGGCCGGCCCTGCCGACAAGACCAAGCAAGTGGCCCCGGCGGACAAGATCATTGGCGTAGCCCAGGGCAATAAAGAGATGGTCGACGTGGTCGGCTGGCGCCTGGACGAAGTGGTCAAGCTGATTCGCGGTCCGAAAGGCACCGTGGTGCGCCTGGAAGTGATTCCGGCCAACAATGCGCCGAACGACCAGACCAGCAAGATCGTGCCGATCACTCGTGAAGCGGTGAAGCTCGAAGACCAGGCGGTTAAAAAATCCGTGCTCAACCTCAAGCAGGATGGCAAGGACTACAAGCTCGGCGTGATCGAGATCCCGGCCTTCTACCTCGACTTCAAGGCATTCCGTGCCGGTGATCCGGACTACAAGAGCACCACCCGCGACGTCAAGAAACTGCTGACCGAGTTGCAGAAAGAGAAAGTCGACGGCGTCGTTATCGACCTGCGCAACAACGGCGGTGGTTCCCTGCAGGAAGCCACCGAGCTGACAAGCCTGTTCATCGACAAGGGCCCGACCGTGCTGGTGCGCAATGCCGATGGCCGGGTCGATGTGCTCGAAGACGAAAACCCGGGCGCCTTCTACAAAGGCCCGATGGCGTTGCTGGTCAACCGCCTGTCGGCCTCGGCCTCGGAGATTTTTGCCGGCGCCATGCAGGACTACCACCGCGCGCTGATCATTGGCGGCCAGACCTTCGGCAAAGGCACCGTGCAGACCATCCAGCCGCTGAACCATGGCGAACTGAAGCTGACCCTGGCCAAGTTCTACCGGGTTTCCGGCCAGAGCACCCAGCATCAGGGCGTACTGCCGGACATCGACTACCCGTCGCTGATCGATACCAAGGAAATTGGCGAAAGCGCCCTGCCGGAAGCCATGCCGTGGGACACCATCCGCCCAGCGATCAAGCCGGCCGTGGACCCGTTCAAGCCGTTCCTCGCCCAGCTCAAGAGCGAGCATGACGACCGTACCGCCAAGGATGCGGAATTCGTGTTCATCCGCGACAAGCTGGCCCTGGCGCAGAAGCTGATGGCGGAAAAAACCGTCAGCCTCAACGAAGCCGAACGCCGTGCGCAACATGCCGATATCGAAGCCAAGCAACTGGCGATGGAGAACATCCGGCGCAAGGCCAAGGGCGAAGAGCCGCTCAAGGAACTGAAAAAAGAGGACGAGGACGCCATCGCCGCCGAGCCGGACAAGACCAAGCCGGAAGACGACGCCTACCTGAGCGAGACCGGGCGCATTCTGCTCGACTACCTGAAGCTCAATACCGCGGTGGCCAGCAACAAGAAGTGATGGCTATTTAATACTGGCCCTCTCCGGAGTGTCATCAAATAGACATCATTCTGTCGTGAAATACAGGACCGGGTTTGCTCTGCTACAGGGCCAACCCGGTCCTTTTTTTATCGACAGAGATCGCCATGACCACCACCGAACAGCTGAGTGCCTTGAGTTCAATCCTGGCTCAACGCGGTTTGCACAGCCTGTTCCAGCCAATCATCAGCCTGTCCGAACGGCGCATCCTCGGCTATGAGGCCCTCAGCCGCGGCCCTTCCAACAGTCCCCTGCATTCGCCTATCGCCCTGTTCGCCGTAGCCCGTCAGGCCGGTCGCCTAAGCGAGCTGGAAATGGCCTGCCGCTACAGCGCTTGCCGCCAGTTCAGCAGCCAACAATTGCCCGGCAAACTGTTTCTCAACGTCTCCCCCGAATCGCTGCTCGAACCCGAACACCAGCCTGGACGCACGCTGCAGATGCTTCAGGACTTCGGCATTGCACCCGACCAGGTGGTGATCGAATTGACCGAGCAAACCCCGACCGATGACTTCCAACTCCTGCAAAACGCCTTGCATCATTATCGGGCGATGGGTTTTTCCATTGCCCTTGATGACCTGGGTGCCGGTTACTCCAGCTTGCGCCTGTGGTCGGAGCTGCGTCCAGACTACGTGAAGATCGACCGGCACTTCATCGATGGCATTCATCAGGATGCGCTCAAGCGCGAGTTTGTCGGCTCGATCCTGCAGATTGCCCGGGCGTCGCGGGCGCAGGTGATTGCCGAAGGCATCGAATTACCGGAAGAGTTGGCGGTGCTGACCGAGATGGGTGTTGATCTGCTCCAGGGCTACCTGCTCTGCCGTCCGCAGGAACAACCGCCACGCGAAGCCCGCGCACTGATGCCCAGGCATGACGGCAACGCTGCCGGGCTGAACGAGGAAGGCAGCGACTTGAGCGCGCTGCTCAACGAACAGCCGGCGGTGACGCTCGACACAGCCACCGCCCATGTCCTTGAACGCTTCCGCCGCCAGGCCAATCTCAACTCGCTGGCGGTGCTCGATGAACAGGACCGTCCGTGCGGCATCGTCCATCGTCATTTGCTGTCCGACGCGTTGCTCAAGCCGTTTGCCACCGACCTGTTTGCCCGCAAGCCAATCAGCCGGCTGATGAGCGAGGATTTTCTGGCCGTGGAGATCAGCCAATCACTGCAACAGGTCAGCCGGTTGATCACCAGCCGCGCCCGCCAGCGCATCGAAGAAGATTTCATCATCACCGCCAATGGCCGCTATCTGGGGCTGGGTCGGGTGATTGATGTGCTCAAGCTGATTACCGAACTGAAAATCCAACAGGCGCGCCATGCCAATCCGCTGACCCTGCTACCGGGCAACGTGCCGATCCAGCAGTGCCTGACGCGCCTGCTGCAACAGCAGCGGGAGTCGATGATCTGCTATGTCGACATCGACAGCTTCAAGCCTTTCAACGATATCTATGGCTACGGCCGTGGCGACGAAGTGCTGTTGTGCCTGGCGCAGTGCCTGAACGAATGCATCGATCCGAGCCGGGATTTTGTCGGCCATATAGGCGGCGATGACTTTCTGCTGGTGCTCGGCCCGGGCGACTGGCACCAGCGACTTGCGCAATTGCGCGAGGACTTCCACCAACAGTGCCAACGCTTCTACCGCGCCGAACACCTGGCCGCCGGTTGCTTCGTGGCGTCCAACCGCCAGGGTGCGCGCCAGGAGTTCGCCCTCCTGTCACTGTCGGTGGGCGTCGTGCATCTCTATCCACAGACCTGTGCGCAACTGGATGCCAGCCGCCTGGCGGAACTGGCCTCACAGGCCAAACACCACGCCAAGGGCACGTCCGGCGACAGTGTTCATGTGATCGACAGCCTGGCGGCTGGAGCGGCTCTCAACCCTGATTGGAACGCGTCGCCAGCTCTTCCAGCTTGATCGCCGCCAGCGGGTGGCCGGCCTTGGCCGCCATGCCCCACCAGCGCGCCGCTTCCGCCGGATCGGGCGCTTTGCTCGGGGTTCCGGCCAGGCTGATCACACCGACCTGATACGCCGCCTTGCCATCGCCCGCCAAGGCCGCCAGGCGCAGCAAGCGCACGCCTTCCTCATGCGCCCCCAGGCCAACGCCGCGAAACGTCAGAATGTGCCCATAGAAGCTCTGGGCGCCGACATCGCCCAAGTTGGCCATGCGCGCGAATTGCCCTTCCATCCACTGCCAGACCCGTGGCTGGCGGACGAACCACGACCAATGAAACAGGCGCCGCGCCCACCAATAGCCGAGACGTGACTTGAGTCGCAAAAACACTCAGGCCTCCGCCGACTCGGGGTATTCGTATTCGAACACCCGGACCACTTCCGACGCATGCCAGGACGCTGCCGCAACGCCATCAGAAGGACCGGAGAAACGCCCCAGACGCTCGACACATTCGAAGAAGCCGGTGCGCGGCAAGCGGCTCGCCCCTTGGCTGATCACCAGCGAACTGCGCAAGGGCTGCTCGGCCCGTGCATCGAGGGCGGCCAGGTGTTCGAGCGCGGCGGTCAGGGTCTGCATGGCCGGGCTGGGCAACTGCAGACGTTCAAGCAAGGCACGATAGGTCAACAAATGGCGCTGTCGGCGCGCCTGATCCAGCTCCCCGAGCAAACCGTCCCAATGTTGACGACTGATGCGTACGCTCACGATTCATCCCTCCAACCCTGCACCTTCAACTCCCAGGCCAGGCTGCGGCGAATCGCGGCGTCGGGTTGACGCTCGCCACTCTCAATCAGGGCCAGGTAAGAAGGGCTGATGCCTACCGTGCGGGCCAGCGCCTCAATGGCGATGCCCTGTTCTTCACGCAAACGACGGAGTTGATCCAGACCCACCAATACTGGGTCCGAGGTGGCCGCGTGATGAGCTGTTGCTTCACGCGAGGGTTGTTCCGTGACACCTGCCGCTTTCAATAATGCTTGATACTGAGCCCATGGCAAAACCGCATATTCGGGCTCTCCATCGCGTGCAATTATCTGAATATCCATGACTACCCCGTAGGACAACAACACTTAGCGAGTCGGCACTTTTCCCTAGAAGTGTAATCCTAACAGTCGCCAAGGTCGCGGTGGGGCATCAATCTGAAGTTGGATCCGGAACAATTCAGCTATTTTTCGGACGTTGCAGCCTTAATTTTTCTGGCGAATCGGGTAGACGCTCGACCAAGGCAAGCTTTTCCGGATGCTGGCGAGTGCGCCAGAGCCGGAAGGCGTTCAGTTCGTCATCGAGGGTTTTCATCAGCCACGCCAGAACCGCGATGTCATCGATCATGCCAAACAACGGCAGGAAATCCGGGATCGCATCCACTGGACTGAGGAAATACATCAGGCCGGCCACCACTGACACCAGGGCCTTGGGACTGATGGCCCGGTACTCGCCCCGCCAGTACGCCAGGCACAAGGCCTGCAGCAGGCGCAGATCGTCCTTGAGCTTGCCCAGTCGGTTGCCTTGGGTGGCCCCCTTGCTGGCCACGGCAAAGAGCAGGGTCGGCAAACGCCCACGGCTGATCAATCGACCGGCGAGTGGCAAGAATCGGGCGAAATTCCACGGTGTTTTCATCACGCCTCCACTGAAATGTTATCCACATATATTGTGGATAACCTTGTGAACAGAGCCACTTTCCATGCCTCAAAGCCCCGTTTTACAAGGGCTCACGTCAGATCGGGCGTTTTTTACACACATAAAAAAAACCCAACAATTCATTGACTTGGCAATCTTCAGCGGTTACCCACAGCAGTCCTAATCCTATGACTGCCGGTATCGCCATCGGTTCGAACCGATTCTCGCCCGCCGGCCGCCAGATGCAACAACGCCCCGGATAAGCGGGGCGTTGTGTTCAAGCCGGACGCTGATTACTTGGCGTCGTCTTGCTTGGCTGGATCCTTGATTGCCAGCAGTTCCAGGTCGAATACCAGCACCGAGTTGGCCGGAATTGCCGGGCTTGGGCTTTGAGCGCCATAGGCCAGTTCGCTAGGAATGAACAGCTTGTACTTCTCGCCGACGTGCATCAGTTGCAGGCCTTCGACCCAACCCGGGATCACGCCGCTAACTGGCAGATCGATCGGGCTGCCACGCTCGACCGAGCTGTCGAAAACGGTGCCGTTGGTCAGGGTGCCGGTGTAGTGCACAGTCACCACGTCGGTAGGCTTTGGCTGCGGGCCATCGGCCTTCTTCACGACTTCATACTGCAGGCCGGAAGCGGTGGTAGTTACACCGGCTTTCTTGGCGTTGTCTTCGAGGAATTTCTTGCCGGCGGCAGCCGACTCTTCGCTCATCTTGGCCATGCGCTCTTCAGCACGCTTTTGCAGCGCGGCGAAGGCTTCGACCAGCTCTTCATCTTTAAGCTTCTGTTCTTTCTTGCCGACAGCATCTTCGATGCCTTGGGCTACGGCTTTCGAGTCCAGGTCATCCATGCCTTCCTGAGCGAGGCTTTTGCCCATGTTCAGGCCGATACCGTAGGAAGCTTTTTGCGCCGGAGTTTTCAGCTCGACACTGGTCTGCGAGTCACAACCCGCGAGTACCAGGCTAACCAGGGCCACCGCCGCCGCCAACCGATGCTGTTTCATGCTATTTCCTTGTTCATGCGCCTAAAGGGCAATCGAATAAAGCCGCGAGCTTATCAGGCCGCCACGACCAATGGCTACCGGCATAAGAGCAGGAAAGCGGCGATAAGTTCAGGTGTTTTAACGCGTTTTCCACACCGAGGTGGTGAAGTTTCTGTCAGCAACTACGCAATCCGCCAAACATTACCTCCTGCAACAAAGATTGGCGTAATGGCCACTTGCTGCTGAACTTTAGCTCAGGCATAAACCCACCCCCATTTACAAGGAAGTTTATTGTGCGTTTTCTCCTGCGTGCCCTGTTGCTGATCCTCGTCCTCGTGGGCGTACTGGTGGCCGTCGTGCTGTATTACGTGGCCAACCCGAGACTCCCGGTCTATCAGCCTGTCGAGCAGGTGCATTACCAGGAACAGTGGAGCGAGGCGGAGCGCCAGACCTATTACTTCACGCCCCAGGGTACTCAGGTCAAAGGCTTGCGCTACGACTGGTTCACCGCCCTCGAACTGCCCTTTTCCAAGCAGCGTTTCGCCACGCCCGAGTACCTGGCGCGCTTCGGCTTCCTGGTGGATCCGGCGCGATCGAAGACACCAGCCAATCCGGGCAACCTGCCGGTTGGCTTCGCGCGACACCGCAACGGCGACAGCCAGGAAGAGTTTCTGGATATTACCTGCGCCGCCTGCCACACCGGCGAACTGCGCTTAAAGGGCCAGGCATTGCGTATCGATGGCGGCTCGGCACAGCACGTGCTGCCCTCCAGCGTGCCGACATTGCGCGGCGGCAGCTTCGGCCAGGCGCTGGTTGCCAGCCTCGCTTCGACCTATTACCTGCCGTGGAAATTCGAACGCTTCGCCCGCGCTGTCCTCGGCCCTGACTACGAGACCGGACACGAACAACTGCGCAAGGACTTCAAGGCCTCGCTCGACACCTTCCTGCGCGTTGCCTGGAATGACACCCATCGCGGCCTCTACCCGACCGAGGAAGGCCCCGGCCGCACAGACGCCTTCGGCCGTATCGCCAATGCCACGTTTGGCGATGCCATTTCCGCCGACAACTATCGCGTCGCCAACGCCCCGGTGGATTACCCGCAACTCTGGGACATCTGGACCTTCGACTGGGTGCAGTGGAACGGTTCGGCCCAGCAACCCATGGCCCGCAACATAGGCGAGGCGCTAGGCGTGGGCGCCACACTGGACTTCTTTGCCGCCGATGGCCAACCGCTCAAGGGTGAGGCACGCTACCCCTCCAGCGTACGGGTGCGCGACCTGCATTTGATCGAAGAAACCCTCAAGCGCCTGCAACCGCCGACCTGGCCTCAGGAACTGCTAGGCAATGTCGATCTGCCCTTGGCCGCCCAGGGGCGCACGCTGTTCAGCGAGAACTGCGCCGGCTGCCACGTACCCAACGTCATCGAGGCCAACGGCCGGCCCGAGAAGCAATTGAAGATGCTGCCCGTGGCCTACATCGGTACCGACCCGTCCAGTGCCACCAACATCGCCGACCACCGTTTTGATGTCAGCGCCCTGCAGTGGGATCCGGCGGAATTGGCCAAATTGGATGTGAAACTGCAACCCACACCCACCGAACCGCTGGACCTGAGCCAACTCTCGGTGGCCAAGGGCTTGGCGTATGTCACCGCCTTCGTGGAGAACCGCGCCTACCGCGACGCCAACATCACGCCAGCCGAGCGCCCGGAAATGGACGGCTTCGCCCTGCCAATCGGCGTGCGCGAGCGTGTGGCGTACAAAGCCCGGCCACTGGCGGGCGTGTGGGCTACCGCGCCGTTCCTGCATAACGGCTCGGTACCGAACCTGTACCAATTGCTGTCTCCGCAAAGTGAACGCGCCAGCACCTTCTATAAAGGTACGTTCGAGTACGACCCGCAGCACCTGGGTTATCGAACCGAAGCCTTCGACAACGGTTTTCTGTTCGATACCCGCATCACCGGCAACCACAACAGCGGTCACGAATTCCGCGCCGGCGAGCGCGGTAACGGGGTCATAGGTCGCTTGCTGCAACCGCAGGAACGCTGGGCGCTGCTGGAGTACCTGAAAGTCCTCGGTGGCCCGCTGGAGGCGCAACTGCCATGAACTCAATATTGGTGAAAAGGAGCCGCCCATGCTGATGACCCTGTGGCAACGTATCGGTGCACTGCTGGTCAAGATCCTCATGCTGCTGGCGGGTCTTGGCCTTCTGGGCTGGGCGGCGGCCACCGCCTGGTTCGCCTGGCAGCATCGCGGGCCGGCGTCCGTCGAAGAACAGATTCCTGCCGGCGAAGCGGCAATGACCCAGGACGTGATCCAGACCGCGGTGCGCATCGTCGACCAGCACCGGGAAAACACCCGCTACTTGCGCGACGCCCATGCCAAGGCACACGGCTGCCTGCGCGCCGAGGTACAGGTGCTGCCGCAGCTGTCCGAGGATTTGCGCCAGGGTGTGTTTAGCGAGCCGGGCAAGATCTGGCAAGCGACCATGCGTCTGTCCAATGGCAACGCCTACCCACAGTTCGACAGCCTGCGCGATGCCCGGGGCATGGCCTTGAAACTGCTGGATGTACCGGGTGCTCAGTTGCTCAAGGACCGTCAAGGACGTGGCGAACAGGATTTCGTGATGTTTAACCATGCGAATTTCTTCGTCAGCGATGTCGCCGAGTATCGTCAGAACGTTGCCGCGCAGGCCGACGGCAAAAAAGCCATGGCCTTCTTCCCCTCCTGGGATCCGCGCAGTTGGCAGGTTCGCCATCTGTTCATCGCCCTGGCCACGCTGGCGCCCGCCCCCGCCAGCCCGACGCAGACTACTTATTTTTCGGTTTCGCCTTACAAGTTCGGCAACGCCAATGCCAAATTCCGTGTCGCGCCGGATCCGGACAGTTGCCCGAGCTACACCCTGCCCGCGCAGAACCAGGACCTGCCGAACTTCCTGCGCAGCGCCTTGAACCAGCAGCTGTCGACGGATCGGGTCGACGCCTGTTTTGTCCTGCAGATCCAGCGCCAGGACCCGAGCAAATACATGCCCATCGAAGACACCAGCATCGAATGGCGCGAAAGCGACGCGCCATTCGAAACCGTGGCGCGGATCAGGATCCCGGCCCAGGACTTCGACACCCCGGCGCAGAACCTGCAATGCGACAACCTGTCATTCAATCCCTGGTTTGGTCTTGAGGCCCATCGACCAATCGGTGGCATTAACCGCTTGCGCAAGGCAGTGTATGAAGCCGTCAGCGACTACCGGCACGCCCGAAACAGCGAGCAATAAGCTGATCTGAAGGCGGTCACCCCGGCTTCAGACCTTTCCGGGTTCAGTAGCGCGCGTCCGCTGGCTTGCCACCTTTCGGCCAGTCCTTGAGCTTGTCCGGGTAGTCCGGGCGCGGCTGATGGGAGAAATACTCCGCGACATCCACTGCCTCTTGATCGGACAGCCCGCCCTGACCCAGCGGGAACTGCTCATGAAAGCCCACTGGCATGTTGCGTTTGACGAAGGCTGCAGCGGTGTAGGTGCGGGCCATGCCGGCGCCGATATTGAACGATTCATCGCCCCACAGTGGCGGGAATAGCCAGTCGCCAGTGGCGTGCTTGAGGCCTTCGCCGTGATTGCCATGGCACACCGCGCACTGCTTGGCGTACACCCGCTCGCCATTCTGAGCGTTGGGCTTGATCGCCGGATCAATTTTGCCGACGCCACGCCCCGCCACTTTGGCGCCGGGCTGGGTGTTGCGTTTCATCCAATCGAAATAGGCAATCATCGCCTGCATGTCAGCTGACTGCGGCGGCAGCGGGTGGCCGTTCATCGAGCGCCGGAAGCAGCCGTTGATCCGATCAGCCAGAGTAATCTCCCGACCCGCCCGCGGTGCATAGCCCGGGAAGAACGCCGAAACGCCGACAAACGGCGAGCCATCGGCGACGGTGCCCGCGTTCAGGTGGCAACTGGTGCAGTTCAGCGCATTGCCGACGTTGTCCGGCAGCAGTTCCCGGGTTTGCAGGTGCAGGCGCATGCCGCGCACCACCTGCTCAGCGTTGGGCGCCAGCAACATCTCGGCCAGGCGTGGGGTTTCAAAGGTGGCCGGCTCGTTGATCGGTTTGAGCTGCGCCCGCAGTTGCTTGACCTGCGCCGCGCTGATCGCCGAGCCGTTGTTGCCCCAACTGCTGCGGACAAAACTTAGGATTTCGGCGATTTCCTGGTCCGCTAGCCGGGCAAACCCGGGCATGGTGTAGACCCGGGGGTGGGTCTGGGTTTGTGCGGTTTTCCAGCCGGTCAGGGTGATGTGCAGCAGCGAGGTCGGGTCAACCGAGGCCACGCTCGGGTTGCCCGCCAAGGGCGGGAACATGCCGTTCACGCCGCCGCCATCCGGGCGATGGCAGTCGCCACAGAATTGCGTGTAGCCGAGGCCGCCACGGCTGCTGAACAGGGTGCTTGGCGGTTCGGCCGGTGCCAGCGGTACGCTCGGTGTCGGCAGGTCATCCTTGCCCGCCGGCAAGGACTTGAGGTAGGTCGCGATTGCCGTCAGGTCGGCGTCGGTAAAGTGCTGGGTGCTGTGATGAATCACCTCGGCCATGTTGCCGGACACCGTGGCGAAACGGTTCTGCCCGGTCTTGAGCAACTGCACGGTGTCGGGCACCGTCCACAGGTTGCGCAGGCTCAGGGCGCGCCAGTGCTCCACGGTTTCGCCAGCGAGGAAGTGTCGACCGCTGGCGCCGCCGTCGCTCATGGCCTTTTCCTGGAAGGCAATCCCCCGTGGCGTATGGCACGCACCGCAATGCCCCAACCCCTGCACCAGGTAGGCGCCGCGGTTGATGAGGGCATCTTTGCCGGGATCGGCGACGTAAGGCTTGGCGTCGACAAACAGGGTATTCCAGAACCACAGCCCCCAACGCTGATTGAAGGGAAAACTCATGTCCGCCTGCAGATTGGCCTGCTTGACCGGCTCCACCCCTTGCAGCAAATAGGCATAGAGGGCGCGCATGTCCGCTTCGCTCATCTTCGCGTAGGACGGATAGGGCATCGCCGGGTACAGGTTGATGCCCGCCGGCGTGACGCCTTCACGCATCGCCCGATCGAATTGCTCGAAGCTATAGCGACCGATACCGGTCTCGGGGTCTGGGGTGATGTTGCTGGAGTACAGCGTGCCCATCGGCGTTTGCAGCTCAAGGCCACCAGCCATCAGCGCGCCGCCCTTGGCGGTGTGACAGGCAACACAGTCGCCGAGCCGGGCGACGTACTCGCCCTGCTCGATCTGTGCACTTGGCTCAGCGGCATACAGGGTTGGCAAGAGAAACAACGAGATGACCAGCAACGCCAGTCGCGAGAGATTCATATCCATTGAAACACCCCTTCTGGGACTGGCCTCGGGTGGTCCCACCGGCCAGCTTCCTATTCATTTTTATCGGTTCATCAGGCAAGAACCGGGACCTGCAGGGCCCACTGTCTTTCTATAGGAATGGTTCGTAATGGCCGTTGATATGAATCACAGGATCGGCGCTTGAGGGGTAATGGCCGGGATTTGCCAAATCCCAGACAGCAAAAAGCCCGCATTAAGCGGGCTTTCTGGGGTGACCTGGCGTTCAGTGGTCCAGGTTACCAAATATGGCGCAGCGGACGGGACTCGAACCCGCGACCCCCGGCGTGACAGGCCGGTATTCTAACCGACTGAACTACCGCTGCGCTAAGCGTTGAAAGTAAGTGGTGGGTGATGACGGGATCGAACCGCCGACATTCTGCTTGTAAGGCAGACGCTCTCCCAGCTGAGCTAATCACCCTTTACCTTCGTTGCGGGACACATTATGCCACAAGATTTCGTAAAGTGTTGATTTAATTAATAAATTTATTAAAAAAACCGAAATCTGATGAAACCGTGCGTACCGCGTGGAACTCTTTCAGCAAAAAGCCCGCGTTAGCGGGCTTTCCGTGGTGACCTGGCGTTCAGTGGTCCAGGTTACCGAATATGGCGCAGCGGACGGGACTCGAACCCGCGACCCCCGGCGTGACAGGCCGGTATTCTAACCGACTGAACTACCGCTGCGCTAAACACTTGAAACGAATGGTGGGTGATGACGGGATCGAACCGCCGACATTCTGCTTGTAAGGCAGACGCTCTCCCAGCTGAGCTAATCACCCTTCGCTTCGGTGTGGCGCGCATTCTACGGAGCACTCCCACCTCTGGCAAGCACTTTTTTAAATAATTTTCTCAGGCCTTCCAAAGGGTTAGCGAAGGGTTGGCCTGCGACGCTGCGCGGAGAATAATGCCCCCCTTTGTATAAAGGAGAGACTCACCCCATGTGGTTCAAAAACCTGCTTATCTATCGCCTGACCCAAGATCTGCCTTTTGATGCCGAGGCGTTGGAAACTGCACTGGCCACCAAGCTGGCGCGTCCATGTGCAAGCCAGGAGTTGACCACCTACGGTTTCGTCGCGCCCTTCGGCAAAGGCGAAGATGCGCCTCTGGTGCATGTCAGCGGTGATTTCCTGCTGATCGCTGCGCGCAAGGAAGAACGCATCCTGCCGGGTAGCGTGGTGCGTGACGCGGTGAAGGAAAAGGTCGAAGAGATCGAAGCCGAACAGATGCGCAAGGTCTATAAGAAGGAGCGCGACCAGATCAAGGATGAAATCATCCAGGCCTTCCTGCCCCGCGCCTTTATCCGTCGTTCTTCGACCTTCGCCGCCATCGCGCCGAAACAGGGCCTGATCCTGGTCAACTCGGCCAGCCCGAAACGTGCCGAGGACCTGCTGTCGACCCTGCGTGAAGTGATTGGCTCACTGCCAGTACGCCCGCTGACGGTAAAAATGTCACCAACCGCGACCATGACCGAATGGGTCACCACCCAGAAAGCCGCGGACGACTTCTTTGTGCTGGACGAGTGCGAACTGCGCGACACCCACGAAGACGGCGGCATCGTACGCTGCAAGCGTCAAGACCTGACCAGCGAAGAGATCCAGTTGCACCTGAGCACCGGCAAAGTGGTTACCCAGCTGTCCCTGGCCTGGCAGGACAAACTGTCTTTCGTCCTCGACGACAAGATGGTGGTCAAGCGCCTGAAGTTCGAAGACCTGCTGCAGGACCAGGCGGAACAGGACGGTGGCGACGAGGCCCTGGGCCAATTGGACGCCAGTTTCACCCTGATGATGCTGACCTTCGGCGACTTCCTGCCGGCCCTGGTGGAAGCATTGGGCGGTGAAGAGACACCTCAGGGGATCTAACCTATAGGAGCGAGCCTGATCGCGATCGCGGCATCTTATTCAATAATGATGGGACTGACATATCGCCATCGCGAGAAGGCTCGCTCTTACAGGGGCAGTACCGCCTATTGATCCCAGGATCAATAGGCGGCACTCTAGCGCCCAACGCGAGGACGACCTCGCGGCTCGATCGAGTCATTAATCTGGGGACGACCCCGTCTATCGATGGAGGTGTTCATGTCCTGGATCATTCTGTTTTTCGCCGGCCTGTTTGAAGTCGGCTGGGCCGTAGGCCTGAAGT
Organism: Pseudomonas sp. Pse1; assembly: GCF_024519635.1. Lineage (NCBI taxonomy): Bacteria > Pseudomonadati > Pseudomonadota > Gammaproteobacteria > Pseudomonadales > Pseudomonadaceae > Pseudomonas > Pseudomonas sp. Pse1. The sequence continues at coordinate 89,825 of NZ_JALJRO010000005.1, read as the reverse complement.
ACACCGACGGCTTCAGCCGCCCTCTGCCCACCGCCCTGACCATCGTCGCCATGGCGATCAGCCTCGGCTTGCTGGGACTGGCGATGAAGGAGTTGCCGCTGGGCACTGCCTACGCGATCTGGACGGGCGTAGGCGCAGTGGGCACGGTCATCGCCGGGATCATCCTGTTTGGTGAATCCATGGCGCTGTTCCGCCTTGCCAGCGTTGCGCTGATCATCGCCGGGCTGGTCGGGCTGAAGATCAGCGCGGCCTGACCCGTTGGATAAAAAACGCCCGCATAACGCGGGCGTTTTTTTATCTTCGCTCTTCTAGCGCACCGCCCCCCGCAACTCGCTGACCAGTGCCTGCAACTGCGCCGGCGCTGCCGCCCCCACGGACACCGGCGGGCCCGCCACCAAGGTCACCCGCGACCAGAGCCGATGGAAAAAACCCTTGTTCGGGTCGCGACTGAAAAAGCTGCCCCACAAACCTTGCAAGGCCAACGGAATCACCGGCACCGGGGTCTGCTCGAGAATCCGCGTCAGCCCGCCCTTGAACTCATCGATCTCGCCGTCAGCGGTCAGTTTGCCTTCCGGAAAAATGCACACCAGCTCGCCGTCCTTCAGGTACTGGGCGATGCGGCTGAAGGCCTTTTCGTAGATCTGAATGTCTTCCTGACGCCCGGCAATGGGAATCGTCCCGGCAGTGCGGAAGATAAAGTTCAGCACTGGCAGGTTGTAGATCTTGTAGTACATCACGAAGCGAATCGGCCGACGCACCGCGCCGCCAATCAGCAAGGCGTCGACAAACGACACGTGATTGCACACCAGGAGCGCCGCCCCCTCATCGGGAATCAGCTCCAGGTTACGGTGCTGCACGCGGTACATGGAATGGCTGAGCAACCAGATCATGAAGCGCATGGTGAACTCGGGGACGATGCGGAAGATATAGGTGTTCACGCCGATATTGAGCAGCGACACCACCAGGAACAACTGGGGAATCGTCAGCTTGGCCAGGCTCAGCAGGACAATCGAAACGATCGCCGAGACCACCATGAACAGCGCGTTGAGAATGTTGTTGGCGGCAATCACCCGCGCCCGCTCGTGCTCGGCGGTGCGCGACTGGATCAGCGCATACAGCGGCACAATATAGAAACCGCCAAACACCCCCAAACCGAGAATATCCAGCAGCACCCACCAGGTATGGCGGAAGCCCAGCACCTGAATCCAGCCATGACCCTCGGCGCTCTCGGGAATACCGCCGGAATGCAACCACAGCAGCAGCCCGAACACCGTCAGGCCAAAGGAGCCGAACGGCACCAGGCCGATCTCCACTTTGCGCCCCGAAAGCTTTTCACAAAGCATCGAACCCAGGGCGATCCCCACCGAAAACACCGTCAGAATCAGGGTGACCACAGTTTCATCGCCGTGCATCCACTCCTTGGCATAAGCCGGGATCTGCGTCAGATAAATCGCCCCGACGAACCAGAACCATGAGTTACCGACAATCGAACGCGAAACGGCCGGCGTCTGCCCCAGACCCAGGCGCAAGGTCGCCCAGGATTCGCTGAAAATGTTCCAGTTCAGCTTCAACTCCGGTGTCGAGGCTGCCGCCCGCGGAATCCCGCGACTGGCCAGGTAACCAAGGACCGCAACGCCAATGATCGCGGTGGAAACCACGGGCGCGTAATGACTGGAAGACATCATGATCCCGGCGCCAATGGTCCCCGCCAGGATCGCCAGGAAGGTGCCCATTTCCACCAGGCCGTTACCGCCCACCAATTCGTCCTCACGCAACGCCTGGGGCAGGATCGAGTATTTCACCGGCCCGAACAGCGCCGAGTGAGTGCCCATGGCGAACAGCGCCAGCAACATCAGCCACAGGTGATCGAACAGGAAGCCCACCGCGCCGACCGCCATGATGGCGATCTCCCCCAGCTTGATCAGGCGGATCAACGCGTCCTTGGCGAATTTCTCGCCGAACTGCCCGGCCAACGCCGAGAACAGAAAGAACGGCAGGATGAAGAGCAAGGCGCAGAGGTTGACCCAGATCGAGCGGTCGCCCTCGATGGCCAGCTTGTAGAGGATGGCGAGGATCAACGATTGCTTGAAGATGTTGTCGTTGAACGCACCGAGGGATTGCGTGATGAAAAACGGCAGGAAGCGCCGCTTACGGAGCAAGGTGAACTGCGAAGGATGACTCATCTTCCATGTCCCTGAGTGGCTTGGATGCTCTTATTGGAATGTCCTTGAGCGATCCAGGCCACAACCTTAGCGTTATTTCTTTAACCCGGCGATGCATGGCGATACGAACAACTCACCACGCCAGGCGCCCTGCACGGTGCGCTTGGAAACGATCATCCACATGATCGCCAGCAGCGCCACCAGCAGCGTGCCAAACAGGCTGAAGAAGCTCAGGTTCAGGGTACTGGCCAGCTTCAGGGTGGTCAGCGAGAACACCCCAAGCGGGAAGGTAAAGCCCCACCAGCCGAGATTGAACGGAATGCCATCACGCAGGTAGCGCAGGGTGATCAGCACCGCCATCAGCATCCACCACAGGCCGAAGCCCCACAGGGTGATCCCGGCGATCAGGCCGATCCCCGCTGCCACCTCGCCAATACCAGGCATGCCGTTGGCGGCAAAGATCGGCGGTGCATCGGCGCCCAGCACCAGCATGCCCAAGGCTCCGGTACCGATTGGCCCCAGTGCCAGCCAGCTTGAGGCCGCCATGTTTTCATGGGGCAATTTGTGCAAGGCCATGCGCAGCAAGAGGATGGTCAGAATGCTCACCGCCACCGGCAGCGAGAACGCCCATAGCACATAGCTGGTGGTCAGCATCACCAACTGCCCATGAGCGTCAGCCAGATGAGGGGCAAGCAGGCCGCCGCTGGCCGCCGCGACTTCCGCCGCCACCACGGGCAACAGCCAGACGGCGGTCATCTGGTCGATGCTGTGCTCCTGACGGGTGAACATCATGTACGGAATCAGCACGCCGCAAGCCAGGGACATGGCCACGTCCAGCCACCAGAGGATTTCGGCGAGCGATACCACGCCCTGCCCCCAACGCGGCACGCCGAACACCAGCAGGCCGTTGATGATGGTCGCCAGCCCCATGGGAATGGTGCCGAAGAACATCGAGACAGTGGAGTGCCCGAAGATCCGCCGCGCCTCGTCGAAGAACATCACCCAGCGCGCGGTGTACAGCACACTGAACAGCACGAACAGGGCGATATTGAACAGCCACAACCCCTCGGCGACAGCGTGCAGTCCGGGAATGCGCACCGGTAATTGGGCCAGCGCTAGCGCCAGCACCCCGGTGCCCATGGTGGCGGCGAACCAGTTGGGCGTGAATTGGCGAATGACTTCACGCGGATGCTGCAGTTGGCTCAATGGCCGGCTGATGATTCTGCTGTTATGGATGGTGTGCACGCTGATCTCCTGTCCCCTGATGAGGTTGAATCCATCATAGAACCGGATCGAATATCCATATAACGGGTATTTTCTCTAACTGTTATCTATTTTGCAGATATAAAGCTACACACTGCCCTCCGTCTCGACCACCAGGATCCGCGCCACCCCTTGGGGGTGGGCCACATGCTCTGTGCCGACGGTGGCATAAAAAATATCGCCGACTTCCAGCAAGGCAACCTGTTCAACGCCCTCCTCCCGGTAATGCATCCGCACCTGTCCATCGAGCACCACGAACACTTCCTGGCCATCGTTGACGTGCCATTTGTAGGGCTGATCGGTCCAGTGCAGGCGGGTGGTAATCCCGTTCATATTGGCAATATCCAGCGCGGCCCAGGCACGCTCACCCGTAAAGGATTTGCTGCGGATAATCTTCATTGCGAATCAACTCCCTTGAATCGGTCCAGGTCAGGCCCCAAGGCTAACTCAAGCGCTCGGTTGAACGACACGGGATTGTCCCTGCGACACCCCGCCGCGCTCCGACCTTGGTCGACACTGACGTCGCCGGGACTACGTGCGAGACTGTCTGACCGGGCCGCGCTCCCGGGTGCCTTTTGTCAGGAGTTTCCATGTCGCTGTCCAGCGGGCTGATTGCCGCCGTCGCCCTGGCCTATATGGCCATCATGTTCGCTATCGCTTTCTACGGTGATCGGCGCAGCACCCCGCTGCCACCGCGCATGCGCGCCTGGGTGTACAGCCTGTCGCTGGCCGTCTATTGCACCAGCTGGACCTTCTTCGGCGCGGTGGGCCAGGCTGCCGAGCAACTCTGGTCATTTCTACCGATTTACCTCGGACCGATCCTGCTGCTGGTGCTGGCACCCTGGGTCCTGCAAAAGATGGTGATGATCAGCAAACAGGAAAACATCACCTCGATTGCCGACTTCATCGCTGCCCGCTACGGCAAATCCCAATCGTTGGCGGTGGTGGTGGCGTTGATCTGCCTGGTCGGCGTCCTGCCCTACATCGCCCTGCAACTCAAGGGCATCGTCCTCGGGGTGAACCTGTTGATCGGCGCCGGAGCCGACGCCATGGGCACCCGCGCCCAGGACACGGCGCTGATTGTGTCGCTGATTCTGGCGCTGTTCACCATTGTCTTCGGCACGCGCAACCTAGATGCCACCGAGCACCACCGGGGCATGGTAATGGCGATCGCTTTCGAGTCGCTGGTCAAGTTGTTCGCCTTTCTCGCAGTCGGCGCGTTCGTCACCTACGGCCTGTATGACGGCTTCGACGACCTGTTCGACCAGGCGATGCTTGCCCCGCGCTTGGAGCAATACTGGAAAGAAACCATCAACTGGCCCTCGATGGTGGTGCAGACCGGGGTTGCCATGATGGCTATCATTTGTCTGCCCCGACAGTTCCACGTCACCGTGGTGGAGAACATCGAACCCCAAGACCTGCGCCTGGCGAAATGGGTATTCCCTGCTTACCTGGCACTGGCGGCGCTGTTCGTGGTGCCCATTGCCCTGGCCGGGCAAATGCTGCTGCCCAGTTCGGTCCTGCCCGACTCATTCGTGATCAGCCTGCCCCTGGCCCAGGCGCATCCGGCCCTGGCGTTGCTGGCTTTTATCGGTGGCGCCTCAGCCGCGACCGGCATGGTGATCGTCGCCAGTGTTGCGCTGTCGACCATGGTCTCCAACGACATGCTGCTGCCCTGGCTGCTGCGGCGCAAAAATGCCGAGCGACCGTTCGAAGTGTTCCGCCACTGGATGCTCTCGGTACGCCGCGTCAGCATCGTAGTCATCCTGCTGCTGGCGTATGTCGCCTATCGCCTGCTCGGTTCCACCGCCAGCCTCGCCACCATTGGTCAAATCGCCTTCGCCGCGGTGACCCAACTGGCACCCGCGATGCTCGGCGCGCTGTATTGGAAACAGGCTAACCGCCGCGGTGTCTTCGCCGGCCTCGCCGCCGGTACCTTCCTCTGGTTCTACACCCTGATCCTGCCGATTGCCGCCCACAGCATGGGCTGGTCACTGAGCAGTTTCCCCGGCCTCGGCTGGTTGCACAGCAATCCGCTGAACCTGCCGATCACCCCGTTGACCCAAGGCGTGGTGCTGTCACTGGCCGGTAACTTCACCCTGTTTGCCTGGGTTTCGGTGCTGTCGCGCACCCGCGTCTCGGAGCACTGGCAGGCCGGTCGCTTTATCGGCCAGGAAATCAGCGCGCGGCCCAGTGCCCGTTCGATGCTGGCGGTGCAGATCGATGACCTGCTGCAACTGGCGGCACGTTTTGTCGGTGAAGAGCGCGCCCGGCAGAGCTTCATTCGTTTCGCCTATCGCCAGGGCAAGGGCTTCAACCCGAACCAGAATGCCGACAACGAATGGATCGCCCATACCGAACGCCTGCTGGCCGGGGTGCTTGGCGCTTCTTCCACCCGCGCCGTGGTGAAAGCGGCTATCGAAGGGCGGGAAATGCAGCTTGAGGATGTCGTCCGCATCGCCGACGAAGCGTCGGAAGTGTTGCAGTTCAACCGCGCCTTGCTGCAAGGCGCGATTGAAAACATCACCCAGGGCATCAGCGTGGTCGACCAGTCGCTGAAGCTGGTGGCCTGGAACCGCCGTTACCTGGAACTGTTCGACTACCCGGACGGCTTGATCAGCGTCGGCCGGCCGATCGCCGACATCATCCGCCACAATGCCGAACGCGGCCTGTGCGGCCCCGGCGAAGCCCAGGTGCATGTCGCACGCCGCCTGCATTGGATGCGCCAGGGACGGGCCCACACTTCCGAACGACTTTTCCCCAACGGCCGGGTGATCGAGCTGATCGGTAATCCGATGCCCGGCGGCGGTTTCGTCATGAGTTTCACCGACATTACTGCGTTCCGCGAAGCCGAGCAGGCGCTGACTGAGGCTAATGAAGGATTGGAGCGCCGAGTCGCCGAGCGCACTCATGAGCTGTCGCAATTGAATGTCGCCCTGACCGAAGCCAAAGGCACCGCAGAAGCCGCCAACCAGTCGAAAACCCGTTTCCTTGCTGCGGTCAGCCATGACTTGATGCAGCCGCTGAACGCTGCGCGTCTGTTCTCGGCCGCCCTCTCCCATCGCGACGACGACCTGTCGGACGAGTCCCGGCAACTGGTGCAACACCTGGACAGCTCACTGCGTTCGGCCGAAGACTTGATCAGCGACCTGCTGGACATCTCGCGCCTGGAGAACGGCAAGATCAATCCGGACCGCAAGCCATTCGAGCTCAACGAGCTGTTCGACACCCTGGGCGCCGAGTTCAAGGCGCTGGCCCAGGAGCAAGGATTGAAGTTCCGGGTGCGCGGCAGCCGCCTGCGCGTTGACAGTGATGCCAAGCTGTTGCGCCGGGTCTTGCAGAATTTTCTCACCAACGCGTTCCGTTATGCCAAAGGGCCTGTTCTGCTCGGCGTGCGGCGCCAGGGCGAACACCTGAGCCTGGAAGTCTGGGACCGTGGGCCGGGCATTCCGGAAGACAAGCGCCAGGTGATTTTCGAAGAGTTCAAGCGCTTGGACAGCCACCAGACTCGCGCCGAGAAAGGCCTGGGCCTGGGTCTGGCGATTGCCGATGGCTTGTGTCGGGTACTCGGTCACCCACTGCAAGTGCGCTCCTGGCCGGGCCGGGGCAGCGTGTTCAGCGTCAGCGTGCCGCTGGCCCGCGCGCAAACCGCCGCAACGGGAAAAGTCAGCGAAGCGAACGGACAACCACTGACCGGCGCGCAAGTGCTCTGCGTCGATAACGAAGACAGCATTCTGATTGGCATGAACAGCCTGCTCAGCCGCTGGGGCTGTCAGGTGCACACCGCCCGCAACCGTGCCGAATGCGCGGCCCTGCTCAACGATGGCGTGCGCCCGCAACTGGCGCTGGTCGACTACCACCTCGACGAGGGCGAAACCGGCACTGCGCTGATGGCCTGGCTGCGCACCCAGCTCGGCGAGCCAGTGCCCGGCGTGGTGATCAGCGCCGACGGGCGACCCGAGCGCATCGCCCAAGTGCATGCAGCCGGCCTGGATTATTTGCCCAAGCCGGTGAAACCGGCTGCCTTGCGCGCCTTGTTGAGTCGGCACCTGCCGCTGTAGCTATTCGGGCAGCTCGGCCAGGCCATCGACATCGGTCATCGCCCGCTCCAGCAGGTCCGCTGGCAGGCTCTTGCTGGCTCGCGCACCGAGCAATTTAAGTTGCTCGCTGCGACTGACCAGGTTGCCACGGCCCTCGGTCAGTTTGTTGCGGGCAGCGCTGTAGGCTTTATCCAGTTGCTGCAGGCGATTGCCCACCTCGTCCAGGTCCTGGATGAACAGCACAAACTTGTCGTAGAGCCAGCCAGCACGCTCGGCAATTTCCCGCGCATTCTGGCTCTGGCGCTCCTGTTTCCACAGGCTGTCGATCACCCGCAAGGTCGCCAGCAATGTGGTCGGGCTGACAATCACGATGTGCCGATCGAATGCCTCCTGGAACAGGTTCGGCTCCGCCTGCAAAGCCGCCGAGAACGCTGCCTCGATCGGCACGAACAGCAGGACGAAATCCAGACTGTGCAGGCCGTCCAGGCGTTTATAGTCCTTGTCGGACAAGCCCTTGACGTGATTGCGCAACGATTGCACGTGCTGCTTGAGCGCGGCTTGGCCGATGGCCGCATCGTCCGCCGCGACATACTGCTGATAGGCCGTGAGGCTGACCTTGGAGTCGACCACCACCTGCTTGTCGCCCGGCAGATAAATCAGCACATCCGGCTGAAAACGCTCCCCGTCTGGCCCTTTGAGACTGACCTGAGTCTGGTACTCGCGCCCCTTCTCCAGACCTGCGTGCTCGAGCACCCGCTCCAGAATCAACTCGCCCCAGTTACCCTGGGTCTTCTGGCCCTTAAGGGCGCGCGTGAGGTTGGTCGCTTCGTCGCTCAAACGCAGGTTCAGTTGCTGCAGGCGCTCCAGCTCCTTGGCCAGGGAAAAACGCTCGCGCGCCTCGGCCTGATAACTTTCCTCGACGCGCTTTTCGAACGATTGAATGCGTTCTTTCAGCGGATCGAGCAATTGCCCCAAACGCTGTTGGCTGGTCTCGGCGAAGCGTTGCTCACGCTCATCGAAGATCTTCCCGGCCAGTTCGGCGAATTGCGCGCGCAGCTCGTCCCGCGAGCCTTGCAGGTCGTTGAGGCGCTGTTGATGGCTTTCCTGCTGCTCGCGCAACTCGGCATTGAGCGACGCCGCCTGGGCGTCCAGCCGGCGCAACTCAATCTCCTTGCTGTTGCGCTCGAGGTTCCAGGCATGGGCGGCGTCACGAGCGTTATCACGTTCGATCTGCAGCAACTCGACCTCCCGGCGGACGGCAGCGAGGTCTGCCTGCTTGCTGGCATTGGCTTGCCCGAGGTCGCTGATTTCGTCGCGACAGGCATCGAGCTGGGCATTCAGCCCGTCCTGCGCCAACTGGGCGGTCGCCAGGCGCTCCTCCAGCAGCGACTGCGCGGCCTGCGCCGAGCTCAATCGGCGCTGCAGTTGCCAGGCCAAAAACAGCAACGGCAAAGCGCCAGCCGCCAGCCCCAGCAACACACTGGTCAAGTCCATAGCCATGAAGACTCCTGCCGATCCACTAAAACTCGAAGGTTAACCAAGCCGGCAAGGCTTGGACAGCTCAGTCTTCGATCTGGCCGAGTTCGCGCAGGGCACGCCGGTCGCCGGCGCGGGCGGCCTGGCGCAGCAGGTCTTGGCCGATACGGCGGTCCCGGGCATTGCCACACTCGCGGCACATTAACTGACCCAGACGACTTTGCGCGGCCACCACCCCTTCCCGGGCAGGCGCCTTAAGCAAACGCCCGGCCAAGTGCTTGACGTTGGGGTTTTCGCCCAAGCGTGGACTATCGAGCAGCCACTCAGCGACTCGCATCGAAATGCGCTTGGGCGGGGTAACACTGGAGTGTTTGTCGGTAACAGAAGTTGATACTGAGCGAAACTTCATAAAGCACTGTGGGACAGATCGGAGGGCGCGCCACTTTACTCCTTTTTTCGCGTGGGTAAAGTCGAAAAAAACCCGGCACGCCCGTGCTAGAGCAAGCGCTCGGGACAATCCACAGAAGCTGTGGATAACTCAGTGGACAACACCCCTTGAACTGCCCGTAACCCCTGTGGAATGGGGCTCCCGCTCAAACTGACGATTTTTTCACCAGTAAAAAAAAGCGATGTTTTTCATTGACTTAAATTTCCGCTACAGGCACCCATCAGCCTCGAAGGCGACATGACAGTACGGTGACAACCTGCCCCCGGAATGTGCACAAGTACCTGGATAGCGGTTATATCGACGCACTTTTAACGGGCATTTTTTGAAGATCGGTAACAACTGGATCCAGAATGATCGGTGGCTGCTTGCTCGGGGGAGAGTCAATAGCCAGAGGCACGCAATGCGACGCAGGTAACAAAATATTTCTCACCTAGCACACTTCCATTCCCCAATTCAATGCGCTACTATCCGCGGCGTTAGTACCAAGCTGAAAGTCAATTCTGGTCGAACAACGCCTGCGGTCTACCTTCCCTAAAGAGAAGCCATCACCGATATCACAGGGGCGGCCACCTCGATGGTTTCCAGGTAATGCTTGCAACCACCCTGTTCTGCTACGAACGCAATGGGTGCCTTGAAGCTCGCTTACTCTGACCGAACCAACCTGCAAATTGATCAGGATCTTCACCCCGGGCCCAGAACCTTTGCCCTTGATGTGTCGCCTGCCCTCCTAAGTACCTACCTGCCGGCCCAAGCGCGCAAACTTATAGCGCTTCAACTGGCTGCTTTGTTCCAGTCGGGTTCTTCGTTCGATCAATGGTGATCGACGTTACTGGAACGTTTTAACGTTGCACGGTTCTTATCCGTGTCATTTGTAGGAACACCCATAATTATGTCGACTCAAATCCATACTCAGGATGCCATTCGCACCCTAACCAACGCCTTCGCACCGATGAACTGCCTGATCATGGCCGCTCGCAAAGGCTGCTTCAGCTTTACCCTGGTCAACGAACACGGCATCGCTCGTCACAGCGAACGCCTGTACCCCGATCAATACTCCAGCGCCGAGCCGCTGCAGGCCGTGATCGAGCGTACCCGTCAGGCACTGGTTGCCTGAGACGCCAGAAAGGCTGAAAACCTGAAAAGCCTCGCCGAAAATGCGGGGCTTTTTATTGCCTTTTATTTCTCGCCTACCGACAGCGGCCTAAGCACCAACCGATATAACGGTTATAACTCGCAGCCGGAAATATTTTAAAAACAGGCCTTTACAGCAAGAATATGACACTACACTTCAACTCAAGCGGCTTGATCCGCTTCCGGCGAGCCTGAGTCGACCCACCGCTGCCAAGCCCACCCAATCAGGCATCGCCGCCCACTTTACGTTTCGAGGGCCTTATGGGTATCGCCGCCAGCGAACTGTGCCGTTTTGTGATCCGCCCGACCCTGATTTATCTGGGAAGTCACAGCACGACAGCCGAAACCCTGCTGCTGGGAGTTGCCGCCAGCCAGTCAGCCCTGGGCTCCGGCCTGCATGACCGCCGTGGCCATGGCCTGTACCGGATTGGTGAACTTCGCCATCAAGCCCTGTGGGACGATTACCTGGCTCTGGATCCCGAGCGCGCCAGCCTGGTTCGCGGACTCGCCAGCCAGCACGCCTTCCTCAGCGGTCCGCACCTGGAACTCACGGTTAATTTGCGCTACGCCACGGCCATTGCCTGGCTGTTGATCGAAGAACAGAACACCCCACTCCCGGCCGCCGATGACGTGCTCGGCATGGCAAAAATATGGCGCCAGATTTTCAATCCACAAGGGCGCCTGCGCGACTACACTTGCGCCTGGCAGGCCTGTGTTTCACCGCTGAATCAGGTGGCATGCTGACCGGGCAAATTGCAAGATCGGCGAAATAGCAGCGAATTTGGTAGGATTGTCCTACAAAAGCGCTCTAACTCGCGCATTACAGGCTATGGCGTTGGAGTGAAAATATTGGTAGTTTCCGCTCCGGTGATCACCCGGAGTTTCTAATAATGAAAAAAGTCATGCTCAAAACCACCCTTGGCCTCGCTGTTACCTTGGCATCCACCCAGATCTTCGCAGCTGGCTTTGCCATCAACGAACAAAGCATCAGCGGGATGGGTACAGGTTTCGCCGGGCGTTCTTCTGTCGCAGATGATGCAAGCACCATTTATGGCAACCCGGCCGGCATGTCGCGCCTCAAGCGTGAACAAGTCACTGGCGGGGTCGCCCTGCTCGATGCCCATACCGACATCAGCCATGCCAGCTCCAGCCCTAACGGCGGCACCAACAAAGGCGACATGGTGCCGTTCATCGGCGTACCCATGGGCTTCTACGTCAAGCCGATCGATGAGCATTGGGCTGTCGGTATTGGCGCGTATGCACCCTTTGGCCTGGTGACCGACTACGAGAACGGTTTCGCCGGCAAATACTTTGGCACCAAGAGCGACGTTAAAGTCCTGACCTTGCAGCCAACCGTTTCCTACGCCTTCAACGACAAGGTCTCTATCGGTTTCGGCCCGACTTTTAACCGCATCGAAGGCAAACTCGAGTCGGACCTGTCGATTACCCAAGCGGCCCCGGATGGCCATGTACGCATCAAGGGTGACGACACCGCAGTGGGCTACAACATCGGCGTGCTGGCACAGCTGACCGACAGCACCCGTGTCGGCCTGACCTACCACTCGAAGGTCAAGTACAAGCTCGAAGGCAATACCAAGGTCAACTACGGCCTGCTGCCGCTGGCCGGCCAGAGCAAGGACCAGAAGTACGATGCATCCCTGGACCTGACCACCCCGGAATCCGTGGACTTCTCGGTCACGCACGCCCTCGATGACCAATGGACCCTGTATGCAGGCAGCACCTGGACCCGCTGGAGCCGTCTGAAAGAAATCACCGTCGAGAACAGCGGCGTGCCGGGCGTGTTGGCAGGTCAATTCGGCGAAATTACCGAAGAGCAGAACTGGCACGACACCTGGGCACACGCCATCGGTGCTTCGTACCAGCTGAACAAAGAGTGGGTATTGCGTACCGGCCTGTCGTTCGACCAGGCCCCGACCAATAACGTTGATCGCTCACCGCGCATCCCGACCGGCGACCGCACCATCTTCAGCCTGGGCGCTGGCTGGAGCCCGACCGATGACCTGACCATCGACCTGGCCTACTCCTACCTCAAGGAAGAAGCCGTCAAGGTCAACAACAGCAACGACCGTGGCCAAAGCTACAACGCCAAGTATGAAAACTGGGCGAACGGCTTCGGTGTTGGCGCGACCTACCGCTTCTGATGCAAGACAGGCCTGAACAGCTCGGCAAGTGAAGTGAAAAAGCCCCGCCTCGGTTGACCGAGGCGGGGCTTTTTAGTGGGCGTCATTCAGGGTTGGGAGGCCAGGGCCTTCTCGACCGCCTCAATGAATTCGGGGTTGTCTGGCTTAGTCAGGCTGGAGAAGTTGGCAATCACATTGCCTTTGCGGTCGACCACGTACTTGTAGAAATTCCACTTCGGCGAACTGCTTTGCTCCGCCAACATCTTGAACAAGTGAGTGGCGCCATCACCGCGAACCTTCTGGGCCTCGGTCATGGTGAAGGTCACGCCATAGTTCACATAGCAGACCTTGGCGGTCTCGGCGTTATCCCCGGATTCCTGCTTGAAGTCGTTGGACGGTACGCCGAGCACCTCCAGCCCCTGGCCCTTATAGCGCTGATACAGCGCTTCAAGGCTTTTAAATTGCGGGGCAAAGCCGCAGAAGCTGGCGGTATTGACCACCACCAGCGGTTTGCCGGCATAGCGCTGGCACAGGTCAATGCTGTCCTTGGCGTGTAACTTGGGCAGGGAACCGGTCAGTAGCGGCGGGCATTCAGCCGCCAGCACGGAACCTGTGAACATCGACAAAAGAGCGGGAACAGCAAGCCAGCGCAGCGGCATATCGAGCGTCCTTGAGTAGGTGTCAGAGGGCGACGTTACTCGCCCCGCGCAATTAATGGCAAGTGGCTATCTAGCAAGATCCCAGACCCAACTGCATCAACGCCAACCCACCCTGATGCCAGCCCCACCAGACCAGCGCCAGGAGCAGAGCGCCAGCGGCCACCGCCACCACTGACAGGCCAATACGGCTCACACGGCACCCGCCTGGGCTTGCAGACGCGCCACCGGGCGTTCGCGCACAGGCCAGTTGAGGGCCGCGGCCAGCAGACTGAGAAGAATCGCCACTTGCCAGATCAAGTCATAGTTTCCTGTTCGGTCATACACCACGCCGCCCAACCAGCCACCGAGGAAAGAACCCAACTGATGGAAGAGGAAGACGATTCCTCCCAGCATAGAGAGATTTCTGACGCCGAACAGCGTAGCGACCGTACCGTTGGTCAATGGCACCGTGGACAGCCAGAGAAAGCCCATGGCCATGCCGAACAAATAGGCGCTGGTTTGTGTCACCGGCAGCCACAGGAACAGTCCGATCACCACCGCTCGCAACAGGTACAGAGCCGTCAACAAACGCGGCTTGGACATGCGTCCACCGAGCCAGCCTGCGGTGTAGGTGCCGAAAATGTTGAACAAACCGATCAACGCCAGCACCGTGGTGCCGACGGTGGGCGGCAAGTGCTGGTCCACCAGATAAGCCGGTAGATGCACACCAATGAACACCACCTGGAACCCGCACACAAAAAACCCGAACGCCAGCAGCCAAAAACCAGAGTGGGAACAGGCCTCGCGCAACGCCTCACCCAGCGTTTGCTCATGTCCAGAGGTCGGCAGCGGGGTGTCCTTGAGCATGCTCACCAGCGGCACAATCATCGCCACCAACAGGCCCAGCACCAACAGCGCGCTGGACCAGCCAAGCCAGCCGATCAGGCCCAGGGTGCCCGGCAACATGGCGAACTGTCCGAAGGAGCCGGCAGCACTGGCAATGCCCATGGCCATGCTGCGCTTCTCCGGCGGTACGGCTCGCCCGACCACACCGAGGATCACCGAGAACGAGGTGCCGGAAAGACCGATACCGATCAACAGCCCGGCACTCAGCGACAAGGACAACGGTGAATCGGCCAGGCCCATGAACATCAAGCCGACCGCATAGAGAATGCCGCCCACCAGCACCACCTTGGCCGCACCAAAGCGATCGGCCAGCGCTCCGGTAAAGGGTTGCGCCAGACCCCAGATCAGGTTCTGCAAGGCAATGGCAAAGGCAAAGACTTCACGTCCCCAGCCAAACTGCGCGCTCATGGGCGGCAGGAAAAGGCCGAAGCCATGCCGGATACCGAGTGACAACGCCAGGATCAGCGCACTCCCGAGCAAGACCCATCCACTGGTACGCCACATCGATGTCATTTTTATTCTCCAGATGCGGGTACATACCCGCTTTAACTCGAAAAAACCCGCCTCAGGCGAGTTCGTCCAGCAAGGCCAGCAAGGTTGCGCGCTTCTCGGCGCCCAATTTATCGATCAAGCGTTGCTGCGCCGCTTCCCAGGCCGGCAACGCCGCGGCCAGGCGCTCATGCCCGGCTGGCGTCAGTTGCACGATGCGGTTGCGCTGATCCTCACCTTCATCCATGCGTACCAACCCCTCGCCTTCCAGCACCCGCAGGTTGCGCCCCAGCGTGCTGCGGTCCAGGCCCATGGCCTCGGCCAGCGTGGAAATGCTCGGCTGATCCAGGCGCTGCAAGTTGCACAGCAAAGAATACTGGGCAACGTTGATCCCGAAGCCATCAAGGGCGCCGTCGTAATACCTGCTGACGCCACGTGCGGCGCGACGCAGGTTGATACACAAACATTGAGAGGCAATCATGGTGCGTGTATATACCCGCGATTAATCCAAAGCAAGCATTGTCTGCAGTTACCGGCTTATTCAGTGCAACGCCAACACCACCAGTACAGTCATTTCCAGCAGTTCCAGCAACGCTCCGGCGGTGTCGCCGGTAGTACCACCCAGGCGTTGCAGCATCAGCCGGCGCAGGACAAAGAACGTCAACGACGCCATCATCAGCGCCAGCAACCCGCTCCAGCCACCCAACAACACGCAGGCCAGGGCACTGGCCAGCAACACCCAACCCGCAGACTGACGAGGCAAATGATCAGCCAGCGCCTGACCCAGACCTCCTGCCCGTACATACGGCGTATTGAGGAACAGGCCGAGCAGAGCCGCCCTCCCGAGGAGCGGTGCGAGAATCAAGCCGACCGTTGCCTGTTGCTCGATCAACGCCAGCAACGCGGTGAACTTGAGCAACAACACCAGCATCAGCGTGACCACCGCAATCGGTCCGCTGCGTGGGTCCTTCATGATGGTCAGGGTGCGTTCGCGGTCGCCAAAACCGCCAAGCCAGGCATCCGCGCTGTCCGCCAGGCCATCCAGGTGCAAGCCGCCGCTGAGCATCACCCAGGCCGTCAGCAGCAGGGCCGCGTGCAGCCAAACGGGACTGCCCGCCAGCAAAGCGTTCAGCGCCCACAACAACCCACCGAACAGCAGGCCCACCAGCGGGTAGAACAGCAGCGATCGGCCCATCTGCTCAGGCGCAGGCATGCCAGGCAGACGAATCGGCAGACTGCTGAGAAATTGCAGGGCGATCCACAAGGGCAGCAGGTTCACGACATTTCCCGCAGCAGACCCGCGCCGGCGACGCTCAAGGAGAAAAAGCCTCCATGGGCGACTTCGACATTCAATAGCTGTTCGCGGGGCAAGCCACGGGCCCTGGCCAACAGCAGGCGCATGACTCCGCCATGGCTGACCAGCAACACCCGCTCGCCCGCGTGGGCCTGATGCAAACGCTCGACCGCTGCCAACACGCGCGCGGAGAAATCAATCACCGCCTCGCCCTGTGGCGGGGTGAAACTGTAGGGGTCAGCCCAGAATAAACCGAGCCCTTCCGCGTCGGTTTCCATCAACGCCGCTGCGCTCTGCCCTTCCCAAGCACCGAAATGCAGTTCCTGCAGGTCCTTTTCCAGACTGACCGGCACACCCAGGCGAAACGCCAGTTGCTCGGCAAACTGTGCACAACGTTGCAATGGCGAACTGATCACCCGGTCCCAAGGGCCGCGATCGATCAGCGCCGCGCTCATCTGCTGCCAGCCGGTGGCGGTCAGCGCGTCGTCGAGGCTGCCGCGCAGGCCGCCGCCCAATTCGGTTTCACCGTGGCGCAGCAGGTCCAGGTGCAAGGTCATGCGGGACGGTCGGCAACGGCCGCCTCGGCAAAGGTCGCCATTTGTCCGTGCAGGTCACAGGCCAGGCGCAACAACGGCACGGCCAGTGCCGCCCCGCTGCCCTCGCCCAGGCGCAGGCCAAGGTCGAGCAACGGCGTGGCCTGCAGGCTCTCCAGGAGATGGCGATGTCCTGGCTCCGCGCCGCGATGGCCGAACAGCATCCACTCACGGCTCGCCGGGTTCAGGCGCACCGCCACCAGCGCGGCGACGCTGCAGATAAAACCGTCCACCAGGATCGGCAAGCCTTGCTGGGCGCAGGCCAGGTACGCACCGACCAGTGCAGCGATCTCAAAGCCGCCAAGGTTGAACAGGGTCTGCAGTGGATCGCCACGCTGCGCACCATGCACGGCCAAGGCGCGCTCAATGACCTGCGCCTTGTGACTGACGCCGGCAGCATTCAAGCCGGTGCCCGGACCGGTTAGATGCGCCACCGGGCAGTCGAGCAAGGCGCACGCCAAGGCGCTGGCCGCCGTGGTATTGCCGATGCCCATCTCGCCACCGATAAATAACTGGGCGCCTGCTTCGATGGCCCGTAACACGCTGTCCCGACCAGCCTGCAGCGCCTGCTCGCCTTGGCTTGCGGTCATTGCCGGGCCCTGAACGAAGTTGGCCGTGCCGGCCCCCAGACGCAAGTGGCGCACACCCGGCAGGTCCAACGCAGGGTTCACCGTGCCCAGGTCGATCACTTCCAACTGCGCTCGCAGTTGCCGCGCCAACACGCTGATCGCTGCGCCGCCGCTGACAAAGTTGTGCAACATCTGCCCAGTGACCTCTTGCGGATAGGCCGAGACACCTTCGGCAACCACCCCGTGATCACCGGCAAAGATAGTGATCCACAGTTGCTCCAGGCTCGGTTTTACCCGCCCCTGCAACCCGGCCAGTCGCACCGCGAGGTTTTCCAGTTGGCCTAGCGAGCCAGCGGGTTTGGTCAGTTGCTGCTGCCGGGCGTTCGCCTGGGCAACAGCCTCGGCATCAACGGCCTTACAGGGATTCAGCCACCAGAAATCTGTCATAACGCACTACCTTTCAACGTCAGGGGCAAGCCGGCAACGGTCAATACGACACGCTGACAACGCTCGGCGAGGGCTTGATGCAGCCATCCGGCTTCATCGACATAACGGCGAGTCAATTCGCCCAGCGGCACGACACCCATACCGGTCTCGTTGCTGACTAACAGAACTTCACCCGGCAATGTCGCCAGGCACTCCAGCAAAGCTTCACGCTCCTGGGCCAGGCGCGCGGGATCATCGAGCATCAAAAGATTGGTCAACCACAGGGTCAGGCAATCCACCAGCAGGCAACGCTCGGCATTGGCGTTTTCGCGCAACACACGGGCCAGCTCCAGCGGTTCCTCGATCAAGCCCCATTCGACGGGACGGCGTTCACGGTGATGGGCCACGCGGGCATTCATTTCGCCATCCAGGGGTTGGCTGGTGGCGATATAGATCACTTCCAGGGCGCTGTTGCTGGCGAGCTTTTCGGCCAGGCGGCTTTTGCCGGAGCGGGCGCCGCCGAGGATTAGTTGGTGCATGAAGGCTTCCTGAAAAATGCCGTGAGGCTGAGAGCCTCATCCCGAGCAGTCAATTCAAATCCCACAGAGCTGACGCAACAATTCGGTATCCAGGTGTTTTTCCACCAGATCCGCCAGGCGTTCGATATCGCGTTCGCGCAAGCCGTGGTAATCGACCTCCTGCACATCCTGCAATCCGGCCCAGCGCAGCAGTGCACTGCACGCCGCCGCAGATTCGAACAGACCGTGCAGGTAAGTGCCCAGTACCTGCCCATCGGCACTCTGTGCGCCATCGCAACGCCCGTCATCCAGCAATACCGCCGCATTTTCCAACGCAGGGCCGCTGGTCACCCCGGCATGAATCTCGTAACCGCTGACCTCGGCATTTTCCAGCGCCAGCCGGCCACGCACGTTGCGCAGTTGCTTCTCTTGTTCGAGCACGGTTTCAAAGGCCAGCAACCCCAGGCCGGCGCTGGAGCCCGCCGCGCCCTCCAGGCCCAACGGGTCATGCACCTGCTCGCCCAGCATTTGCAGGCCGCCACAGATCCCCAGCACCTTGCCGCCGTAACGCAGATGCCGGGCAATGGCAGTGTCCCAGCCGTTGGCGCGCAGGTAACGCAGATCGCTGCGCACGCTTTTCGAGCCCGGCAGGATGATCAGATCAGCCGGCGGTATCGGCTGGCCGGGGCCAATAAACTGCAGGTTGACCTGAGGATGCAGGCGCAGCGGGTCGAAATCGGTGTGGTTGCTGATGCGCGGCAAGACCGGCACCAGCACATTGAGCACCTGCTCGGCCTTGTCGGTCTGGCGCTGGTCGATGCCGTCTTCGGCTTCCAGGTGCAGGTCCATGACATAGGGCAGGACGCCAACCACCGGTTTGCCGGTGCGCGCCTCGAGCCAGTCCAGGCCCGGTTGCAGCAGTGCGATATCACCGCGAAAGCGATTGATGATGAAGCCCCTGACCCGAGCCTGTTCGCTGGCCGAGAGCAACTCCAGGGTACCGACCAGATGGGCGAACACACCGCCGCGATTGATATCGGCGATCAGCAGCACCGGGCAATCCACCGCCTCGGCGAAGCCCATGTTGGCGATGTCGCCAGCGCGCAGATTGATCTCCGCCGGTGAGCCGGCACCTTCGACCATGACCACCGGGTACGTCGCGCTCAGGCGTTGATGAGAAGCCAGCACTGCCTGCATCGCGATCGCTTTGTAGTCGTGATAGGCGACGGCGTTCATCGTGGTGACGGCGCGACCGTGGATGATCACCTGCGCACCGGTGTCACTGTTGGGCTTGAGCAGCACCGGGTTCATATCGGTGTGCGGCTCGAGGTGCGCGGCCTGGGCCTGAACCGCCTGGGCCCGGCCGATCTCGCCGCCATCGGCAGTGACGGCACTGTTGAGCGCCATGTTCTGCGGCTTGAATGGCACCACCGCAACGCCCTGGCGCGTCACCCAGCGACACAGCGCCGTCACCAGGGTGCTCTTGCCGGCATCGGACGTAGTGCCCTGCACCATCAATGTAGTCATGAGGCTTCCTTGGCGTAGGCAACAAAGGCGCGTTCGAGGCGCAGCCAGTCATTTTCGTCAGCCGGCAGGCCAAAACGTACGCTGCTGTTGTGACTGAACAGGCGCAGCAAGATGCCTTGCCGTGCTATGAATTCGTACAGGTGCTCGGCGCGCTCGGTGATCAGCCACTGGAACAACGCGCAACCACCGTGGGGCTTGAAGCCATGCCGTTCGAGGAGTTCGACCAGACGCAGGCTGGCCGCCTCGCTGCGCAGGCGTTGCTGCTGATGCCCTTCGGTATCGCGCAGGCAAGCCTGGCCAAGCACCCGCGTCGGCCCACTGACCGCCCAGGGGCCGACCTGTTCGGCGAGCAACTTGAGCAATTTGCGTTCCGCCAGGACAAAACCCAGGCGCACGCCCGCCAGGCCGAAAAACTTGCCGAAAGAGCGCAACACGATCAGCCCGACCTGGTTGGCAAAGGCCGCCAGGCTCAGGTGCGGGGTGTTGTCCATGAAGGCTTCATCGACCACCAGCCAGCCACCGCGCTGGGCCAACCGCGCATGCCAATCAAGCAAGCGCTCCGGGGTCAGGCTCAAGCCTGTGGGATTGTTTGGATTGACCACCACCAGCACGTCGAGCTTATCGAGGTAGAAGTCCACCTCCTGCTCCACCACTTCGCGCACGATGTAACCGTTGCGCCGCCAGGCCTCGGCGTGTTCGGCATAACAGGGAGAAAGCACGCCGACTTTGCCGGCACGGCGCAAGCGCGGCAGCAACTGGATGGCCATTTGCGAACCGGCGACCGGCAGCACCTGGCTGGCGCCGTAGTACTCGCGCGCGGCCTGCTCCAGGCCGTCTTCGGTTTCCGGCAAGCGTGCCCAGGCTCGCGGTGCGATTTCCGGGATCGCCCACGGCCACGGCGCCAGGCCACTGGAGAGGTCGAGCCAGTCGGCTTCAGCAATGCCATAGTGCAAGGCCGCCTTGCGCAGGCGGCCACCGTGCTCAAGCATAGAACTCGGCTCCCACACAGAGAATCAGCAACCATAACCACACCCCGCGCTGGACCAGTTGCCAGCCACGGTCGATCGAGTCGGCATCCGCCGGCACACCCTCGCCCAGTTGCGGACGCTGATGCAGCTCGCCGTGATAGATCGCCGCCCCACCCAACTCCACACCCAGTGCCCCCGCACCGGCAGCCATGACCGGCCCGGCATTGGGACTGTCCCAGGTCGGCCCCTGAGTCCGCCAGCACTTGAGCGCCAGACGGGTTTTGCCCAACACCGCGTAAGTCAGGGCCACCAGCCGCGCCGGAACATAGTTCAGCACATCGTCGATTTTTGCCGCCGCCCAGCCAAAACGCTCGAAACGTTCATTACGATAGCCCCACATCGCATCAAGGGTATTGCTCAGGCGATAAAGCACCACACCCGGCGCACCGGCCACGGCAAACCAGAACAACGCCGCAAATACTGCGTCGCTACCGTTCTCCAACACCGACTCAGTCGCCGCCCGGGCAACTTCGGTAGAGTCCAGTTCGCTGGTCTGGCGACTGACCAGATAACCGACGCGGTGGCGGGCTTCGTCCAGGTCGTTGCTGCGCAAGGCACGGGCCACCGGTTCGACATGCTCGCCGAGACTGCGCAGGCCAAGCGCGCAATACAACGCGAGAATTTCCACCAGCCAGCCGATATAGGGCAACCAGGACAAGGCCGTGGCCAGCAGGGTCAAAGGCACGACCACGATCACCCAGGCAGTGACGCCATGACTGCGCCAGCCGCGACCGGCGGCATTGAAGCGCTGCTCGACCCGATCGGCAAAGCGGCCGAACGCTACCAGCGGATGCCAGCGTTTCGGCTCGCCCAGTAACGCGTCCAGCGCAACGGCGGCGACACTCAGCAACGCCACACTCATTGACTCACTCCCCAGCTATTTTCATACAGCAGTTCGCTTAGCGGACGCGGCTGCGCCCAGCCCTCCAGCGCCAGCATCGGCGCTGAATAGAATTCGTTGACCGGTCCCAGGCACAACACCGCCAGCGGCTTGGCCCCCGCCGGCAAGCCGAGCAATTCGGCCAGCGCTTGTGGCTCGAACAACGACACCCAACCCATGCCCAGACCTTCGGCACGAGAAGCCAACCAAAGGTTCTGGATGGCACAGGACAGCGACGCCATGTCCATTTCCGGCAAGGTCCGGCGGCCAAAAATGTGCCGCTCACGGTCATCCATCAAGGCCGCGACCAGCACTTCGGCGCAGTCGTTGATGCCTTCGACCTTGAGTTTCATGAATTCGTCGGAGCGCTCACCCAGCGCCTCGGCGGTGCGCATCCGCTCTTCTTCCACCAGATTCTGGATCTGCCGGCGCAAATCCCGGTCACTGATGCGGATAAACCGCCAGGGCTGCATCAGACCGACGCTCGGCGCCTGATGCGCTGCTTCGAGCAGGCGCCGCAACAGCTCCGGCGCGACGGTGCCGCCGCTGAAATGGCGCATATCGCGGCGCTCGGCTATGGCCCGATAGACCGCCTGGCGTTCCGCTTCGGAAAACGCGTTGATGCTCATGAGTGGTTCGCTGTAGGCGCGAGCAACGCGGCGATCGCTGACGGATTTGAGGGGAAGTAAAAGTGTACGTAGGATGCGGTCATCCGCCCTTCACGGTAGACCGCTTCGGCACCACGCCCACCATTCGGGCTCAGGCCACGGGCAATCGGTTCAAGCGAGGTGCTGGTCAGCGAGTGGTGATAGGTATGCCCGCGCAACGCGCCCTCCGGCAACTCCACGGCTTGCAATGCCAGCGCGGCCAGACGCTTTTGCATCACCGCGTCACCGCTGAGCAAGCCGACCAGTTCGGCGCGTACGCCCTCAACGTCGGTCAGCGAGTCAAGCAGGTAAAGCATGCCGCCACACTCGGCGAGCAAGGGTTTGCCAGCGTCATGGTGAGCGCGGATAGCAGCGAGCATTGCGCTGTTTTGCGCCAGTGCCTCGTGGTGCAATTCCGGATAGCCACCGGGCAGATACAGGCTGTCCGCCTCAGGCAATTGCTGGTCACGAATCGGCGAGAAGAAACACAACTCGGCGCCCATCGCCCGCAACAGGTCGAGGCTCGCGCCATAGGTGAAGGCAAAGGCTTCGTCGCGGGCTACGGCGATGCGCACCCCGGCCAACAGCGGCTCGGCGGGGATCACTTCGGGCGCGGCAAAGGTCACGGCGGGCGGCAATGCCACCTCGCAACTGCTGGCCAGGGCGTCTGCCGCCGCATCAAGACGCAGATCGAGATCATTCAGTTCGCTGGCCTGCACCAGCCCGAGGTGACGGCTCGGCAGTTCGATGCCGGTCTCGCGGGATAACGCGCCATACCAGCGCAAGCCCTCCGTCAAGCTGCCTTCGAGCAACTGCGCGTGACGCAAGGTGCCGACCCGGTTGGCCAGGACCCCGGCAAACGGCAGGTCCGGCTGATAGCGCGCCAGACCCAGGGCCAAAGCGCCAAAGGTCTGGGCCATGGCCGTGCCATCGATGACCCCCAGCACTGGCACCCCAAAGTGCCGGGCCAGGTCGGCGCTGGACGGGGTGCCATCAAACAGCCCCATAACCCCTTCGATCAGGATCAGATCCGCGTCCAGGGCCGCTTCCCACAACAGGCGTCGACTTTCCTGCTCGCCGACCATCCACATGTCCAGTTGGTACACGGGATTGCCGCTGGCGCGCTCGAGAATCATTGGATCGAGAAAATCCGGGCCGCACTTGAACACCCGGACCTTGCGTCCCTGATTGCGATGCAGGCGTGCCAGGGCGGCGGTGACGGTGGTTTTGCCCTGACCGGACGCCGGCGCGGCAATCAGTACGGCGGGGCAATGACGAGGGTTATTCATGAACAGTGGCTCACAGCTCGACACCTTTTTGCGCCTTGATCCCGGCCTGGAATGCATGTTTGATCATGCCCATCTCGGTGACGGTGTCCGCCAGCTCGATCATTTCCGGCTTGGCGCCGCGACCGGTAACCAGCACGTGCTGCATCGGCGGACGGGCCTGCAGGTCGCTGAGCACCTGATCAAGATCCAGATAGCCGTGTTTGAGAGCAATGTTCAGCTCATCCAGCACCACCAGGCCGATGGCCGGGTCGCGCAGCAGCTCGCGGGACACGGCCCAGGCGGCTTCGGCGGCAGCGATGTCACGCTGGCGATCCTGGGTTTCCCAGGTGAACCCTTCGCCCATCACATGAAACCGCACCTGTTCCGGGAATCGCCGAAAGAACAGCTCCTCACCGGTGCTGTTGCGGCCCTTGATGAACTGCACGACGCCGCACTGCATGCCGTGGCCCATGGCCCGTGCAAGCATCCCGAACGCCGAACTGCTCTTGCCTTTGCCATTGCCGGTCAGGACCAGCAGCAGCCCGCATTCGTTGGGCGAGTTGGCTATGCGCTCGTCGATCACCGCTTTTTTGCGCAGCATGCGCGCCAGGTGACGTTCGTCGCGTTCGGGGGAATCAGTCATGGGGGAGCTCTCCGTTGAGGCTGGATAACGGCGGGCAGGCATGGAAATAGACGGCAAGAAGCCTGGCATCGCCCACCGTGATGCCGCTGGATGGATCAGGCCGGTCTCCGGGCTCATGAGCGGCCATTGGCCGGGCGCTGCGCCTTCCCATGTCGCGCTCGACACAGTGGCTGATGGCAGCACTTTTACTCATTTACCGTTGCGGGGGCAGCGCCGGGATCGTCGCCCGTTCTGTAGCAGAACGCGCCCTCACCGGCTTCCCTGTTTCACTCGATCGACCCACGAGTCACCGAGCACCTGAAACAAGTCGCGAAGGTTAGTGGGTTGGGGGTGGAGCGTCAATTAAAGGAAGCCGCTCTCTGACCGATTGAACCTTCGGCGGCGCGCCATCCTCTACCCCTCATGTGCGGTTATGAATGGGAGATCGGCATGCAAACGTCCCGCCTGACAGTTGTCCTCACACTGGCCGCAGTCCTGGTCGCCTGCGGCGAAACCGCGGTATTAAAAGTCGCCGAGGGCACTGGCCCCTCCCCCGAGTTGCCGGCACCGAACAAAACCTTGCTGCCCACCGTCAACATCGCCCCGGCCGTGGGCTGGAGCGATGGCGCCAAACCGACCGCAGCCCCCGGCACCCAGGTCGCGGCCTTCGCCGAAGGCCTCGACCATCCGCGCTGGCTGTACGTGCTACCCAATGGCGATGTGCTGGTGGCCGAAACCAACGCGCCGCCCAAACCAGACGACAGCAAAGGCCTGCGCGGCTGGGTCATGAAGAGAGTCATGGGCCGTGCCGGCGCCACGGTGCCCAGCGCCAACCGCATCACCCTGCTGCGTGACAGCAACCACGATGGCGTCGCCGAGACAAAAACCACCTTTATCGAAAACCTCAACTCGCCGTTCGGCATGACCCTGGTGGGCAATGACTTATACGTGGCCGATACCGACCGGCTGCTGCGCTTCAACTACGTCGAAGGTGAAACCACGATCAGCTCGAAACCGATGAAAGTCATCGACCTGCCAGGCGGCCCCCTCAATCACCACTGGACCAAAAATGTGATCGCCAGCGCCGACGGCAGCAAGCTCTACGTCACCGTGGGTTCCAACAGCAATGTCGGTGAGAACGGTCTGGACCAGGAACAGGGTCGCGCGGCGATCTGGGAGGTGGATCGGGCCACCGGCAATCACCGGATTTTTGCGTCCGGCCTGCGCAACCCCAACGGCATGGCCTGGGAACCAAACAGCAAAGCACTGTGGACGGCGGTGAATGAACGGGACGAGATCGGCAGCGACCTGGTGCCGGACTACATCACCTCGGTCAAGGACGGCGGTTTCTATGGCTGGCCGTTCAGCTATTACGGACAGCACGTCGATGCGCGGGTCAGCCCGCAGGATCCGGCCCTGGTCGCCAAAGCCATTGCCCCGGACTACGCCGTAGGCCCGCACACGGCTTCGCTGGGCCTGACCTTTGCCGAGGGCAGCAAGTTGCCAGCACCTTTTACCGAGGGTGCGTTCATTGGCCAGCATGGCTCATGGAATCGAGACCCCCACAGCGGCTACAAAGTGATTTTCGTGCCCTTTCACAACGGCAAACCCTCTGGCGTGCCAGTGGATGTCCTGTCTGGATTTCTGAACAAGGATGAAGAGGCAATGGGACGGCCGGTAGGCGTGGTGATCGATCAACAGGGTAGCCTGCTGGTGGCCGATGACGTGGGCAACAAGGTCTGGCGAGTGTCCGCTACACGCTAATGTCAGCGCTTGCGGCACAGCGTCAGGCCATCACCCAGTGGCAGCAACGACAGATCAACCCGCACATCATCCTTCAGCGCCCGATTCAAGGCCTGGATGGCGCGAGTATCTTCGCTTTGCGGATTGCTCTCCAGCACTCGCCCACTCCACAGGGTGTTATCGAACACCGCCAGCCCACCGGTGCGCAGCAAACGCAGGGCATGCTCCAGATAGGCCGGGTAATTGGCCTTGTCCGCGTCGATGAACATCAGGTCGAAGCATTCGCCCTGCCCCTCCCGCTCAAGTTCGGCCAAGGTCTGCAAGGCAGGCGCCAGACGCAGCTCGATGCGCTCGCTGAGACCGGCCTCCTGCCAATAACGGCGAGCAGTGGCGTTGTAGTCGCCGGGGATATCGCAGCAGATCAGCCGGCCATCCTCGGGCAGCGCCGCCGCCATACACATCGCGCTGTAGCCGGTGAAGGTCCCCACCTCGAGTACGCGCCGGGCACCCGTGAGCTTGATGAGCAAGGCGAGAAACTGCCCCTGTTCGGGCGCCACCTGCCAGCGCGCCATCGGCAGGGCCTGGGTTTCGTCACGCAAACGGCGCAGCAGCGGCGTTTCACGCAGCGAAACATCCAGCAGGTAGTGATAGAGGGCGTCGTCGAGGTTAAGCGTTCGTGCGGTCATGACCACCTCCGCCTACCCGGAAATTGACTAGGGATTGCGCGCCAGGTG
The DNA here is from genome assembly GCF_024519635.1 of Pseudomonas sp. Pse1. Classification (NCBI taxonomy): domain Bacteria; kingdom Pseudomonadati; phylum Pseudomonadota; class Gammaproteobacteria; order Pseudomonadales; family Pseudomonadaceae; genus Pseudomonas; species Pseudomonas sp. Pse1. The sequence continues at coordinate 63,282 of NZ_JALJRO010000005.1, read as the reverse complement.
CTCAGGCTGCAACACGCGCTTGGCACTCAGGTAGGCCCGTTGCCAATACGCCTTGGACAGACTGTCGAGCTTGACCGTTCCGCCCGTCGCAGGCGCATGCACAAAGCGCCCCTCACCCACGTAGATTCCGGCATGACTGACCTGGGAACCGCCGTTGGTGGCGAAGAAAATCACATCGCCGGTCTGCAGTGAATCCTTGCCGACACTCGGGGCCTGCATGCCGATCATTTCGCTGGTGGTACGTGGCAGGGAAATGCCCGCCGCATCGCGATAGACATAGCCAATCAGGCCACTGCAATCGAAGCCCGAATCCGGTGTGTTACCGCCCCAGCGATAAGGCGTGCCAACCAGGCCAAGGGCCCGAAACAGCACGTCGTCAGCGACAGGAGAAAAGGTTTGGGTGGGGGCGAAAACCGGCGCGCGAACCACTTTTGCAGGAGGTGGCGTGCGGCTGGCGCAAGCGCTGAGCAGCGCGGCGCAGACAATCAGTGCTAGGCGGGCCGACTTCGTCATCACAGAACATCCTGAACTGGCTGCGGCTTTCTCTGCCGGGAGGCTGAAAACAAAACCGCGTAAGCAGGGCTTACGCGGTTAGTTTTTAACAATAGATCAGAATTCTAGCGGCTACGCGTCAAACTTCAAGTAAGACTTTAAGTTTGCACCACAAAAAGAAGGGGTATTACCGAGGGAGATCGCTTTGTTGGACTGTGGGCGCTCTAACACAGGGGTTACAGCGCCTTTGTCCGCCAGCTTATTTGCGCGCGGTGACCGTAGTCGGAGCCATCGCCAGGGCACGCTTGGCTTCGATGAAGGTCTTGCTCCAGTAGCTGTCGCCCAGGCTATCGACCCGAACACCGCCACTGCGGCTGCTGCTGGAGTGAATGAACTGATTGTCGCCCAGGTAGATCCCGGCGTGACTGACACGACCGCGACGACCATTGGTGGCGAAGAACAGCAGATCACCCGGTTCCAGCTTGCTGCGAGAAACCAGCGGTGCGTCTACGTTGATCATTTCGCGAGTGGAGCGCGGCAGGTTCATGCCAGCTTCTTCGCGAAACAGGTAGCCGATGAAACCGCTGCAATCGAAGCCAGCTTCAGAGGTACCGCCGAAACGGTAGCGGGTACCGATCAGGGACATGCCACGTTCGAGGATGCTGTCGGCCAGGACCGGCATTTGATAAGGCTTGCTGCCCGCGAAATCGGCGAGCTCTTTTTCGGTTGCCAGTTCTTCCTGATAAAGAGCGGAAGACTGGGCGGTAGCCGAGTTTTTAGCCTGTTGCTGTTGGATATCCTGCTGGGACACTGGAGAGTGCGCAGCGCAACCAAACAACAGGGTGACGAGTGCGAGAGGCACGAGGGGTGCGAAGCGCTTTAGCATGGGCACGACCGTGGCTGAATGTGTAAAGAAGCCGAGACTATGCCTTCTATCATCCTCATTTGCAAATTCAATCGATTTAAATGTGACTTTGCCGTTTTGCCCTGACATCTAAGCGCTTAAGCCCATTTAATTTCCACGCGCGCTGCGAGGCCTCTCCGCCAGCGAGATTTTTGGCGCCTGGAATATGCCGAAACGCTCTGCAGGCCGCGGTTTTACCAGCCCAGGGTTTCTTTGAGGAAAGGAATTGTCAGCTTGCGCTGCGCTTGCAGGGAAGCCTGATCGAGCTGCTCGAGCAGTTCGAACAGCGCACTCATGCTGCGGGTACCGCGAGTCAGAATAAAATGCCCGACCTCATCAGTCAGATGCAGGCCGCGACGCGATGCGCGCAACTGCAACGCGCGCAACTTGTCCTCATCGGACAGCGGGCGCATCTGGAAAATCAGCGCCAGGGTCAGGCGCGATTTGAGGTCGGCCAGCTTGACCGGCAATTCGCGGGGCGACGTGGACGCCGCGATCAACAGGCGACGGCCGCTGTCTCGCAGGCGATTGAACAGATGAAACAGCGCCTCTTCCCAGTCAGCCCGACCGGCGACGGCTTGCAGGTCGTCCAGGCATACCAGTTCGTATTGCTCGAGGTTGTCGAGAATTTCCGTACCGCGATCGAGCAACTCGGCCAAAGGCAGGTAGACCGCCGGTTCGCCCAACTGCTCAAAGCGCAGGCACGCGGCCTGCAACAGATGGGTACGCCCTACGCCGTCCTTGCCCCACAGATAAATAAGGCTTTCAGTCCAGCCGGCGTCGGCTTCGCACAGGCGTTCGACATAGCCGAGTGCAGCGGCGTTGGCGCCAGGGTAGTAGTTGATAAAGGTAGCGTCATCACGCAGACGCACACCTAGGGGCAGCTGAATCGGTTTCATGCTGACTGAACAGTTCCTGAGGAACCGTTAGTGGCCTCTGTGTAAAGTTTGCAAAGTTTATACCCGTGACGCGAGCGGCACAATGCGATAGACCACAAGCAAAATCAAAGGTTTGCGTTAACCTGGCGCCCCGCCGTCAACGCAGGCCGCCCGTACGCACGATTAACTGTACCTATAACTCCGGGTCGTCGGCACCACTGTACATCTGCGAATCCTTGTACAGATCCTTCAAATGACGCACCAGCACCATGATGACCGCCGCCAGCGGCAACGCCAGCAGCACCCCGGTAAAGCCGAACAGTTCGCCGCCGGCGAGGATCGCGAAGATCACCGCCACCGGATGCAGGCCAATCCGGTCGCCCACCAGCAACGGCGTCAGGACCATACCTTCAAGGGCCTGACCGACCATGAATACCGCGACAATCCCGACCATGGGGTACAGGTCACCGCCGAACTGGAACAATCCGGCAATCAACGCCGCACCGATGCCAATGACGAAGCCCATGTACGGCACGATGGCCGCCAGGCCGGCGATCAAGCCGATCAACAGACCCAGCTCAAGCCCCACCAGCATCAGGCCGGCGGCATAGATCACCCCCAGCGCCAGCATCACCAGCAACTGCCCGCGCACGAATGCCCCCAACACCTCATGACATTCGCCCGCCAGCGAGACGATCCGTTCTTCGTTATCACGCGGCAACAGACTGCGAATCTTCGCCATCATCAGATCCCAGTCACGCAGCAGGTAGAAGCTCACTACCGGGATCAGCACCAGGTTCGCCAGAAACCCGATCAAGGCCAGGCCGGAGGCCGTCGCCTGGCTCAGCACCACGCCGACGATGTCGGTGGTCTGGCCCATGTGCTCGCTGATGGCGGCCTTGACCTTGTCGAACTTCCAGAAGCCATCATTGAGGCCGAGCTTGGCCTGGACCCAGGGCATGGCCGCGTGCTGCAGCCAGTCGAGCATCTGTGGTGCCAGCTCATACAAGCGCAACAACTGCTTGGCGAGCATCGGCACCAGCACCAGCAACATCGCCATGACAATCAAGGTGAACAGCGCAAATACCGCGACTACCCCCCAGGTGCGTGACAGCCCGTATTTTTCCAGGCGATCGACCAGCGGATCGAACAGGTACGCCAGACCCAACGCCACCAGAAAGGGTGTGAGGATCGGGTGCAGCAGGTAAATGAACACGCACAGCAGGACGACCACACCCAGCCAAACCCAACGCCGCGAATCGACCATGAACCACTCCATTGCTTCTATATAAGGAAAGAACGTTTACCAGCGAAAATTCAATTGCGCCTGCGGTGCTGCCGCCGGAGCTTGAGATGCGCCATCCGCAGCCGGGGCAACGGGCGCGGGTGCCGACGCGGGCACTTCCTGCAAGTGCGCCAGGCCCAACTGGGCACGCAACTGTTCACTGCTGCCGTTGACCCGGTAGACAATCCGGTCGCCCACTACCCGCTGCAAACGCGCGCTAAAAGGCTCGAGCAAACGCCCCAGGGCGGCATAGCGCTCAAGGTTCATGCCCTGCACTTCGAGCAACTGTTCGCTGGCCACGCCTTGTTTGGCGGCAAAACGTGGCGCCAGGCGCTCGCTCACCGCGAGCAATACGGCATCGGCCAACGCCGCGCTGTCGGCACCCTGGGCGGTGCCCTGCTCGCGCTGATCACCCAGCCACAAGTGCCACTTGGCCTGCCATTGCCCACCTTCCTCACGGGCATGCACCGCCAGCAGACCGTCGGCTCCATAGCGCTGCGAAGCATCGCGCAACGGCGCCGGGTCGTTACCTTCGAGATTCGGCGCGGTAGCCACCAATTGCTCGCTCAAATCCGCCAACGGCAAGCGCAGCGGCAAGCCACGATGCTGCGCGGCACGGCGCAACGGCTCGGCGCTGGACTGGGCATCGCCAACCAGGCTCGAGCCTTCACTCGAATCATTGAGCCACCATCCTAGAATCGACGGCCGATTGGCACCCCACAGAGCCAGACCGGCCTGACGCAGCGCGCGATCGGTACTGGCCGGGTCGAATTCGACCTGCAGGCTTTCCGGAGGCCCGGCGTCGTAGCCGTATTGACTGATGATCTGCTGGGGATCCTTGCGAATCGCGGCCAGTGCGGGACTTTGCGCGGCCTTGGCATCGCCCGTCAGACGCAGGACCAAAGTATCGAGCGCCCGTTGCGTGGCCTGGTCACGTTCTTGCGGCGCCTGGCTACTCACCGGCTCACGCACCTGATAGAGACCTTTTACGGTTTCGGCCTGACTGGCCAGACTGAGGACTGACAAACAACCGGCAAACAGCAATTTACACAGACGCATGGAAGATTCCCGACGACAAAAAGCGGCTGGAACTGAACGCATGAACGCGCTTGAACAGGGCTGTGACCACAGCACCCGGCAAAACATTCACAGGCTCGGCAGAAGTTTTTCACCCCGTCATAACCATAGACGGTAAACGGCCCTACCTTATACAGGGACGCAGTCGCTCACCAGCGACGGTGTTTTTTGGCTTTTTTTGCGCGATATGTCCCTGCCCGTCGGCCCGAGGATGGCCGCTGCCCCTCAAGCCTGATAAAATCGCGCGCCTTCGCAGACCGGCAATGGCCGGGCACTCTGGATTTTTGCGCGGCCACCCCGCCAGGACTCATTCAGCGTTCCCGCCAGATCGGTCGTTACCCCTGAATCCCCCCTAAAGGCCTGGATCATGAGCAAGCAACCCTCCCTGAGCTACAAGGACGCCGGTGTAGACATCGACGCCGGTGAAGCATTGGTCGAACGCATCAAGAGCGTCGCCAAGCGCACTGCGCGCCCGGAAGTCATGGGCGGCCTGGGCGGTTTCGGCGCCCTCTGCGAAATCCCGGCCGGCTACAAGCAGCCTGTACTGGTTTCCGGCACTGACGGCGTCGGCACCAAGCTGCGTCTGGCGCTGAACCTGAACAAGCACGACAGCATCGGCATCGACCTGGTTGCCATGTGCGTCAACGACCTGGTGGTCTGCGGTGCCGAACCGCTGTTCTTCCTCGACTACTACGCCACCGGCAAGCTGAATGTCGACACCGCTGCCCAGGTGGTGACCGGTATCGGCGCAGGCTGCGAACTGTCCGGTTGCTCGCTGGTGGGCGGCGAAACCGCTGAAATGCCTGGCATGTACGAAGGCGAAGACTATGACCTGGCCGGTTTCTGCGTCGGCGTTGTAGAAAAAGCTGAAATCATCGATGGCTCGAAAGTGGCCGCCGGCGATGCCCTGCTCGCCCTGCCGTCTTCCGGCCCGCACTCCAACGGCTACTCGCTGATCCGCAAGATCATCGAAGTGTCGGGTGCTGACATCGAGAACATCCAGCTCGACGGCAAACCGCTGACCGACCTGCTGATGGCGCCAACCCGCATCTACGTCAAGCCGCTGCTCAAGCTGATCAAGGACACCGGTGCGGTCAAGGCCATGGCCCACATCACCGGTGGCGGCCTGCTCGACAACATCCCGCGCGTCCTGCCAAAAGGCGCCCAGGCTGTGGTTGACGTGGCCAGCTGGAACCGTCCAGCGGTGTTCGACTGGCTGCAAGAGAAAGGCAACGTTGACGAAACCGAAATGCACCGCGTGCTGAACTGCGGCGTCGGCATGGTCATCTGCGTTGCTCAGGAACACGTTGAAACCGCGCTGAACGTCCTGCGCGAAGCCGGCGAGCAGCCATGGGTCATCGGCCAGATCTCCACCGCTGCCGAAGGCGCGGCCCAGGTCGAACTGAAGAACCTCAAGGCGCACTGATGCAAGAGCCGATGTCGCAGACCTGTGATGTTGTGGTGCTGCTGTCCGGCACCGGCAGTAACTTGCAGGCTTTGATCGACGCACAGACTGCGGGCAACCCTGCCCGCATTCGTGCCGTGATCTCGAACCGCGCTGATGCCTACGGCCTGCAGCGCGCCCGGGATGCAGGTATCGACACCCGCACCCTGGATCACAAGGCGTTCGAAGGTCGCGAGGCCTTCGATGCCGCCTTGATCGAATTGATTGACGCTTTCCAGCCCAAGCTGGTGGTGCTGGCCGGCTTCATGCGCATCCTCAGCGCTGATTTCGTCCGCCACTATCAGGGCCGCCTGCTCAATATCCATCCTTCGCTGCTACCCAAATACAAAGGGTTACACACTCATCAGCGAGCGCTGGAGGCCGGCGACACTGAACACGGATGCAGCGTGCACTTCGTTACCGAGGAACTCGATGGCGGCCCACTGGTCGTACAGGCAGTAATACCGGTAGAGTTACACGATTCGCCGCAAAGTCTGGCGCAACGCGTACACGTACGCGAACACCAGATTTATCCGTTGGCCGTACGCTGGTTTGCCGAGGGCCGCCTGAGCCTTGGCGAAGAAGGTGCTTTACTGGATGGCCAGCTTCTTGGGGCCAGCGGTCACTTGATTCGTAACTAGGAGATTTTATGCGTCGCGCCCTGCTCTTCGCTTGTGCTCTGTTCGCCCTGCCGCTTGCGCAGGCCGCAGACCTTCAACCGTTCTCCGCCAGCTACACCGCCGACTGGAAGCAACTGCCCATGAGCGGCACCGCTGAACGCAGCCTGACCAAAGACGCCAACGGTGCCTGGAAGCTGCATTTCAAGGCATCGATGATGATTGCCAGCCTGACGGAAGAAAGCACCCTCAAGCTCGACAAGGACACCCTGCTTCCGCAGTCGTATCATTTTGAGCGCGGCGGCCTGGGCAAAGCCAAGAAGGTTGACCTGGATTTCGACTGGACCACCAAGATGGTCACCGGTACCGATCGCGGCGACCCGGTCAAGGTCCCGCTCAACACAGGCATGCTTGACAAGTCCACTTACCAGTTGGCCTTGCAGCGTGACGTGGCGGCTGGCAAGAAAAGCATGAGCTACCAGGTGGTCGAGGGTGAAGACAGCGACACCTACGACTTCCGCGTGCTGGGCGCCGAAAAGGTCAGCACCAAGGTCGGCACTATCGATGCAATCAAGGTCGAGCGTGTACGCCCTCCGGCCGAGAGTGGCAACAAGCGCATCACTGAAATGTGGTTCGCCAAGGATTGGGGCTACGTGCTCGTTGCCTTGCGCCAGGTGGAAACCGACGGCAAGGAGTACAACATCATGCTCCAGGACGGTAAGGTCGACGGTAAGGCGGTCAAAGGCCAATAAGCCTGAGCAATACTCGAAAAGCCTCGCGAATGCGGGGCTTTTTTTCGCCTCGAATTTGCCCGCAACGCCCTTGAAACCATGAAACAAATGTCATGAAACCTTTCGCCCTGCGACTGAATGTCGCGGCCTGCCTGGGCTGCAGGATTCTCTCAATTTCTGCAACAGACCGTTACCGATTCTGTGGATTTACTTAGCAAGCTATCAAAACATATAACAAAGGCCTGCACACGCCTTGCTGCAGATCAATTGAGATTGGAGCCAGCCGATGACTGTAAAAGTAACTGAACGCGATGATTCACATATGTCCCATGAAGCCGTAGCCGCCGGCATTCACATCTGGGATGTGCATCAGCAGGACCTGCTGGTGGGCATGTTCCACTCTGAAAGTGACGCCCACAGTTACAGGATCGAACTCGAAGCCCAGGAACAACAGCGAGCGACCCGCTCCGCCTGAGCACAGCATTGAAAACAACGAACCCCGCCAATTGGCGGGGTTCGTGTTTACAGCGCCTGACGGCTTACCACATCAGGTCATCAGGAATCTGATAGGCCGCGTACGGATCGTCCTCGGCAGTGACCTCTTCGACCTTCTCGTTCATCTGCACGATACGCTTGGGGTCGCGCTCCTGGATTTTCAGAGCGGCCTCGCGCGGGATGACTTCGTAGCCGCCAGCGTGATGCACGATCGCCAGGGAACCGCTGCTGAGCTTGTTGCGCATCAGGGTGTTGACCGACAGGCGCTTGACCTTCTTGTCATCGACGAAGTTGTAGTAGTCCTCGGTGGTCAGCTTCGGCAGGCGCGAAACTTCGATCAATTGCTTGATCTGCGCGGCACGGGCTTTCTGCTCGACCTTCTCCTGCTGCTGACGGTTGAGTTCCTGGTCGCGCTTGACCTTCTCGGCCATGGCTTCTTGCGCCTGGCGCTGCTGGGTGTCGTCCAGCTCGATCTGCCCCTTGTGGGCCAGGCGTTGCTGTTTCTGCTTCTCTTTGCCGACCTGCTTGGCCTGCTTCTGGTTGACCAGCCCTGCTTTGAGCAACTGGTCGCGAAGGGAAATGCTCATGTGCTTACTCACTTAGGCAACTGCTCAACCGCAGTTGGGCAAATTCTTTTCCTGGCGTTTGGCTTCACCCCAGAGGGTGTCCAACTCTTCGAGGGTGCAATCTTCCATGGGACGGCCGGTGTCGCGCAATGCCTGTTCGATAAATCGGAAACGTCGCTCGAATTTTCCGTTGGCTCCGCGCAACGCAGCTTCCGGATCGACCTTGAGATGGCGGGCCAGATTGACCACGGAAAACAACAGGTCACCGATCTCATCAGTGATGGCGATCGGGTCATTGTCGGCCATGGCTTCGAGCACTTCATCCAGCTCTTCACGGACCTTGTCGAGCACCGGCAACGCATCCGGCCAGTCGAAGCCGACCTGTCCGGCACGCTTCTGCAACTTGGCCGACCGCGACAGCGCCGGGAGGGCCGCTGGCACATCGTCGAGCAAAGACAGCTGCTCGGGCGCCGCGGATTGTTCCGCCCGCTCTTCGGCCTTGATCTCTTCCCAGCGCTGCTTGACCTGTTCTTCGCTCAGCCGTGGGACATCCAGCGGCGCGTACAGGTCACCGGTAGGAAATACATGGGGATGCCGGCGGACCAGTTTGCGGGTGATGCTGTCGACCACCCCGGCGAACTCGAAGCGCCCTTCTTCCCGCGCCAGCTGGCTGTAATACACCACCTGAAACAGCAGATCGCCCAACTCACCCTGCAGGTGATCGAAGTCACCGCGCTCGATGGCGTCGGCCACCTCATAGGCTTCTTCAAGGGTATGGGGAACGATGCTGGCGTAGGTTTGCTTGATGTCCCACGGGCAACCGTACTGCGGGTCGCGCAGGCGATTCATCAGGTGCAGCAGGTCTTGGAGTGTGTACATCAATCTCTCTCACTGCAAAATCCCTTGTGGGAGCGAGCCTGCTCGCGAAAGCGGTGTGTCAGACGCCATTGATGTCGGCTGACATACCCTCTTCGCGAGCGGGCTCGCTCCCACAGTGGATCGGCGCTGAACATCCGATCAAGGCGTACGATTGCGCCGGGTTTCAATGATGTTCGGCAACTGGGAGATACGCCCCAACAACCGCCCCAACGCATCCAGCCCCGGAATTTCAATGGTCAGGGACATCAACGCGGTGTTGTCCTCTTTATTGGAACGGGTGTTGACTGCCAGTACGTTGATCCGCTCATTGAGCAATACCTGAGAAACGTCACGCAGCAGACCGGAACGGTCGTAGGCACGGATGATGATGTCCACCGGATAGGTGAGCACCGGCACTGGCCCCCAACTGACCTGGATGATCCGCTCCGGCTCGCGCCCGCCCAGTTGCAGCACCGAAGCGCAGTCCTGGCGGTGGATACTCACACCACGGCCCTGGGTGATGTAGCCAACAATCGCGTCGCCCGGCAACGGCTGGCAGCAGCCGGCCATCTGGGTCATCAGGTTGCCCACGCCCTGGATCTGGATATCGCCACGCTTGCCTGGCTTGTAGCCAGCGGCCTTGCGCGGAATCAGCTCCAGCTGTTCGTTGCCGCGTTCCGGCTCGACCAGTTGCTGCGCCAGATTGACCAACTGCGCCAGGCGCAGGTCGCCCGCACCCAAGGCCGCAAACATGTCCTCGGCGGTTTTCATGTTGGCCTTGTCGGCCAGCTTTTCGAAATCCACCTGCGGCAGGCCGAGGCGATTGAGTTCGCGTTCGAGCAGGGTCTTGCCCGCCGCGACGTTCTGGTCCCGCGCCTGCAACTTGAACCAATGGACAATCTTCGCCCGCGCCCGCGAGGTGGTGATGTAACCCAGGTTCGGGTTCAGCCAGTCACGGCTCGGCGTACCGTGCTTGCTGGTGATGATCTCGACCTGTTCACCGGTCTGCAGGCTGTAGTTGAGCGGGACAATACGCCCGTTGATCTTCGCGCCACGGCAGTTGTGACCGATTTCGGTGTGCACGCGGTAGGCGAAGTCCAGCGGGGTCGCGCCCTTGGGCAGGTCGATGGCATGCCCGTCAGGGGTGAAGATATAGACCCGATCCGGCTCGATATCGACCCGCAACTGCTCGGCCAGGCCGCCGATATCCCCCAGCTCTTCGTGCCACTCGAGCACCTGGCGCAACCAGGAGATTTTCTCTTCGTAATGGTTGGAGCCCGATTTGACGTCAGTGCCCTTGTAGCGCCAATGCGCGCAGACGCCCAGTTCGGCCTCTTCGTGCATGGCGTGGGTACGGATCTGCACTTCCAGCACCTTGCCCTCGGGGCCGATCACCGCCGTGTGCAACGAGCGGTAGCCGTTTTCCTTGGGGTTGGCGATGTAGTCGTCGAACTCCTTGGGAATGTGCCGCCACAAAGTGTGGACGATACCCAGCGCGGTGTAGCAATCGCGCATCTCCGGCACCAGCACGCGTACCGCACGCACGTCATAGATCTGGCTGAAGGCCAGGCCCTTGCGCTGCATTTTGCGCCAGATCGAATAGATGTGCTTGGCCCGGCCGCTGATGTCGGCATCGACGCCGGTCGCCTGCAACTCGCTCTGCAACTGGTTCATCACGTCGCTGATGAAGCGCTCGCGATCCAGCCGTCGCTCGTGCAGCAGCTTGGCAATCTGTTTGTACTGATCAGGCTCCAGGTAACGGAAGGACAAGTCCTCCAGCTCCCATTTGATATGGCCGATGCCCAGGCGGTGCGCCAGCGGCGCATAGATATCGAAGACTTCGCGGGCGACCCGGTTGCGCTTCTCATCGTCGGCGGTTTTCACCGCACGAATCGCGCAGGTGCGCTCGGCCAACTTGATCAGCGCGACGCGGACGTCATCGACCATGGCCACCAGCATCTTGCGCAGGTTTTCCACCTGACCCTGGGTACCCATGACCATCGATTGGCGCGGACTCAGGCTGGCGCTGATCGCGGCCATGCGCTGCACGCCATCGATCAGCTTGCCGACTACCGGGCCGAAACGCTGGCTGACGGCCGGCAACTGGATCTGGCCTTCGCGCACGCCACGGTAAAGGATCGCGGCGACGAGGGAGTCCTGATCGAGTTTGAGGTCGGCGAGAATTTCGGCGATCTCAAGGCCGGTGCGAAAACTCGAAGTGCCTTCGGCCCACAGATTTTTCGCGGCATTGTCCTGCTGTTCAGCCTGACGAGCGAACTCGCAGGCTTCCTTCAAGGCTTCGCGATCCAGTGCCGGATCGACACTGACCGCATGATCGAGCCAAGCCTCGAGGTTGATACTGCCGTCGGTGTTGATCGGCTGGTGTGCTCTCACCTGTACCATCTTGCTTACCTTCCCTACGACGCAGATTCAATGCGTCAAATCGCTGACCTTGGTTGCCCGTGCACGCTCGCGGCGAATCCTGCACGGGCGGTCCAGTCGGACCAGACGAGCATCCTAGCTCGCTTCAAATAACGCCATGGCCTCGACATGTGCCGTCTGAGGAAACATATCGAGGATCCCGGCACGTTTTAACCGGTAGCCCTGCTTGACCAATTCGAGCGTGTCGCGCGCCAGCGTTGCCGGGTTGCACGACACGTACACCAGACGCTTGGCGCCGAGCGCTGCGAGGTTGCGCACCACCTCGAAAGCACCGTCACGCGGTGGGTCCAAGAGTACCGCAGAAAAGCCTTCTTCGGCCCATTTGGCATCCGCCAAAGGCTGGGATAAATCGGCCTGAAAAAACTTCGCGTTATGCAAATTATTGCTAGTGGCGTTGGCTGCCGCGCGCTCGACCATGGTCTGCACGCCTTCTACCGCCACCACTTCGCGAACCTGCTGGGCCAGCGGCAAGGCAAAGTTACCCAAGCCGCAGAACAGATCCAGCACGCGCTCCTCGCTGCCGGGCTGCAACCAGTCCAGCGCCTGAGCCACCATCGCCTCGTTGACCCCGGCATTGACCTGCACAAAGTCACCCGGCCGGTACGCCAGGTCCAGGTTCCAGCGCTCCAGGCGATAGCCCAGCACTTGCTCGCTGTCCGCCGGTTGCGGCTCGCCCTCGCCATGCAGCCACAGTTGGGCTTCATGGAAGGCGCAGAATTCCTTGAGAATGACCAGGTCAGCCTCGGACAACGGCGCCATATGCCGCAGCAACACGGCCAATGACGAACCAGCAAACAACTCGACATGCCCCAGCGCCTGCGGCTTGCTCAGGCGTCGCAGCATGTCCGGCAAGCGGCTCATGATCGGCTGCAAGGGCTGTACCAGCACCGGGCACTGGTCGATGCCGACAATGTCCTGGCTACCCGCGGCACGGAAGCCGACTTCCAGCTTCTTCGTCTTGAGGTCCCAGCGCACGGCCACCCGGGCACGGCGGCGGTAGGCGAACTCCGGCCCGCTCAACGGCTCGGCCCAGGACTCGGGTTCGACACCGGCGACCCGCGACAACTGCTCGGCGAGCATGCGCTGTTTCAGGGCAAGCTGTTCGTTGTGGGGCAGGTGTTGCACGCTGCAACCGCCACAACGCCCGGCATGGGCGCAAGGTGCAGGACGGCGCAGCTCGTTGGCGACGAATACCCGTTCGGTACGCGCCTCCACCACCTTACCGTGGGCGCCAAGAACACGGGCTTCAACTTCCTCACCCGCGAGGGCACCCATGACGAACCAGGTACGCCCTTCGAAAAACGCGATACCGCGACCGTCGTTGGCCAGGCGCTCAATGCTCAAGCGCTGTTTTTTGCCGGTCGGGACTTGCGGGGCCTTGCTGCCACCCGTGGGTTGGAAGCGCAGGCCTCTCGGTTGCTTGGCCATCAGTTGGGCGCGTCGAAAATGCCGGTCGACAGGTAACGGTCGCCACGGTCACAGATGATCGCGACGATCACCGCATTTTCCAGCTCCTGCGACAGTCGCAGCATGGCCGCGACTGCACCACCGGACGACACCCCACAGAAGATGCCTTCTTCGCGAGCCAGACGCCGGGTGACATCCTCGGCTTCCGCCTGGGCCATGTCGACGATGCGATCGACCCGATCGGCTTGATAAATCTTCGGCAGGTATTCCTCGGGCCAACGACGGATCCCCGGGATCGCCGCGCCTTCCATCGGTTGCAGGCCGACGATCTGCACGTCCTGGCTCTGTTCCTTGAGGTAGCGTGACACCCCCATGATGGTGCCGGTGGTGCCCATGGAACTGACGAAATGGGTGATGCTGCCCTGGGTCTGGCGCCAGATTTCCGGGCCGGTGGTGGTGTAGTGCGCCTCGGGGTTGTCACCGTTGGCGAACTGATCCAGCACCTTGCCACGGCCTTCGGCTTCCATGCGCTGAGCAAGGTCGCGCGCGCCTTCCATGCCTTCTTCCTGGCTGACCAGGATCAACTCGGCACCGTAGGCGGTCATCGCTGCTTTGCGCTCGGCGCTGGAGTTGTCAGGCATGATCAGGATCATCTTGTAACCCTTGATCGCCGCGGCCATGGCCAGGGCAATCCCGGTATTACCGGAGGTTGCCTCGATCAGGGTATCGCCGGGATGAATCTGCCCACGCAGTTCGGCACGGGTAATCATCGACAGCGCCGGACGGTCCTTGACCGAACCCGCCGGGTTATTCCCCTCGAGCTTGAGCAGCAGGGTATTGCTGGTCACGCCAGGCAGGCGCTGTAGACGGACCAGCGGGGTGTTGCCGACGCAATCGGCGATGGTTGGGTACTGCAAAGTCATGGCGTATTCGCAATCCGGACTGCGGGGGCGCCCATCATACCGGCAAACGTGCGCGGGCCATATCACGCAAAGTAAGGAGCTTATGGCTCAACGCTATAAGGCCGCAGACCGGGCGATTCAAGCCGCCCCAGCGTGAGCCAGCAGACGAATGTTCAAGCGTAATCCACTGCCTGTGTTCTGCGCCCAGATAAACCCACCCTGGCGCTGTACGGCATTCCTGGCGATGCTCAGTCCCAGGCCGAAGCCGCCATTGCCGGGACGCGAGCCGTCGAGACGGGTGAACGGCAGGAAGATCCGTTCGAGATCGGCTTCGGCCACACCCCCGCCTTGATCCTCCAGCCACAGGTGCCAGTAATCGCCATCGCGCCCCCCGCCGAGACTGACACGGCCGCCGGCCGGTGAGTGACGGATGGCATTGCGCAGGATGTTTTCCAAGGCCTGGGCCAAGGTATTGAGGTTGCCGCGCACCCAACACTCGGCATCCACAGAACATTGCAATTGAGTGCTCGGCCAGGCGCTTTCGTAGCAGGCATTTTCGCTGAGCATTTCCCACAGCGCCTGGACCTGGATCGCCTCATCCGGCAGCGGCGAGCGCTCGGTGTCGAGCCATGCCAGTTGCAGTGTGTCCTCGACCAGGCGCTGCATGCCATCGACCTCACGGCCGATGCGTTCGCGCAGTTGCGCCAGGTCCTGCTCACTCTCGCTGGCCACCCGCAGCCGGCTCAACGGGGTGCGCAGTTCATGGGACAAGTCACGCAGCAACTGTTGCTGCAGCGCCACGGTGCTCTGCAGACGCTCGGACATGTGATCGAATGCCCGCCCCAATTCGCCCAGCTCATCCTGACGGCTGATGGTCTGGCTCGACAGGCGCACCCCCAACTGATCGGCACGCCAGGCATTGGCCTGTTCACGCAGGCTGTTGAGCGGAACCACCAGCAAGCGGTACAGCCCGACACACAACAGCAGCGTGATAAATCCGGGAATCACGCCATTGGTGATCACCCGCCAGAACAACTGATTGCGCCCCGGCATGAAACGCTGGGGCAGTTCCATCACCAGGCTGCCGGCTGCAGGATCACCGGGAAACGGCAGGCGCAGTCCGGGCAGGCGCTTGTTATGAATGGGCCAATCGAGGTTGCGCAGAAAAGTCAGGCGCTCGACCTGCTGCTCGCTCAAGGGCTGGGTGCCGAGGGATTGCAGGTCCGCGCCGACGACGTCGGCCCAACCTTTTTCACGCTTGCGCAGGCCCTGCAAAAAGCCATCGACGCCTTCGTGGCGACCACTCAACCAGGCCTGCTCGGCCTCGGCGGCATAGCGTGACAGAGTGGCGCGCGCCTCTGGCGAGAGAAACTGGTCCTGCTTCTCCATGTAGCGGCCCCAGGACCAACTCAGCCAGATCATCAGCAGGCAGAAGGCAACGAGGAGCAGCGCCAGCTTCCAGAACAGCGAGTGGCGGCCCGGGACGTCAGACCACTTCATCGGCGGCGCTCAATACATAGCCTTTGCCCCATACCGTGCGCACTTCGCGCTCGCTGTAGCCGATGGCCTTGAGCTTGCGGCGAATCTGGCTGATGTGCATGTCCAGACTACGGTCGTGGGGCGCGTAGCCGCGCTGCAGGACGTGTTGGTAGAGGAACGCCTTGCTGAGGACTTCTTCACCGTTGCGATTGAGCGTATCGAGCAGGCGATACTCGCTGCGGGTCAACCCGGCCCAGCCCTGACCGTAATAAACGTCAGACAGTTCGTCATCGAAGCGCAGGCTATGGGTGTCGCTGCTGACGGCCGGGGCGACGTGCCGCCGGTCGAGGGCTACCCGACGCAGTATGGCTTCAATGCGTACCCGCAGTTCGGCC
This sequence comes from Pseudomonas sp. Pse1, assembly GCF_024519635.1. NCBI lineage: Bacteria > Pseudomonadati > Pseudomonadota > Gammaproteobacteria > Pseudomonadales > Pseudomonadaceae > Pseudomonas > Pseudomonas sp. Pse1. Next base: position 47,310 of record NZ_JALJRO010000005.1, on the reverse strand, counting down.
ATGCTGAAGGGCTTGGGCAGGTAATCGTCGGCGCCCAGGCGAAAACCGCTGATGCGGTCGGCCTCGGCGCCCAGCGCCGACATCAGTAATACCGGCGTCGAGTCGCAGGAGCGCAGGTCGGTCAATACAGCCAGACCGTCCATGCCCGGCAGCAGAATATCCATCAGCACCACATCGAAGGCCTGGGCACGAGCCATTTCCAGACCTTCCCGGCCGTTCTGGCACCAGGTCACCTGAAAACCGCAACGGCCCAAGTGCTCATGCACATAAGCACCGAGTACGAGGTCATCTTCAATGGTCAGAATGCGGGGAAGGCCAGCAGATACGGGAGTCATTAGCTTCTGCAAGTAATTCTCAATCACTGATTATTCAAGATTGTCTGTCCTTGAGCAACCCGTGACTTGGGCCATGGCCTGGCGACACGATGGAAGGCAGACTCGCCCCCGGGTAATTAGCCAGGATTGCCCGCAAGCAAATCGCTACACTGGCCAGGTGTTGCGCGCCGGATGTGCGCATCCGCATCGATGAACCGCGTGTTGACGGGAGAGCGGCGTGCTGAAGAAACTCGGGATCAAGGGTCGTGTCCTGCTGCTGACCTTGCTGCCGACCAGCCTGATGGCGCTGGTCCTGGGTGGGTATTTCACCTGGATGCAGCAGACTGATCTGCAGGCCCAGTTGATGACACGCGGCGAAATGATCGCTGAACAGCTGGCACCCTTGGTGGCGCCGCCTCTGGCGCACAGCAACGCCGACCTGCTCGAACGCATCGCCAAACAATCGCTGGAGCAACCGGACGTGCGAGCGGTGTCGTTCCTGGCCCCGGACCGCAGCCTCCTGGCGCATGCCGGACCACTGATGCTCAACCAGGCGCCGATCGGCGACAGCACGCACCTGCTGCGCCGAACCGGCAACGACGCGACGCGCTACCTGCTGCCAGTCTTCGGCAAACATCGCAACCTGGCGGGCGAGGTGATTCCGGGGGAAGACGACCGCCTGCTCGGCTGGGTCGAGCTGGAACTGTCCCACAGCGGCATGCTGCTGACTGGCTATCGCAGTCTGTTCGCCAGCCTGATGCTGATTGGTGGTGGCTTGATCTGCACCGCCCTCCTCGCCCTGCGCATGGGCCGCACCATCAACAACCCGCTGACCAGCATCAAGCAGGCCGTGGCCCAGCTCAAGGACGGCCACCTGGAAACCCGCCTGCCGCCACTGGGCAGCCAGGAACTGGACGAACTGGCCTCGGGCATCAACCGCATGGCCAGTACCTTGCAGAACGCCCAAGAAGAATTGCAGCACAGCGTCGACCAGGCCACCGAAGACGTACGCCAGAACCTGGAAACCATTGAGATCCAGAACATCGAACTGGACCTGGCGCGCAAGGAGGCCCTGGAAGCGAGTCGGATCAAATCCGAATTCCTGGCCAACATGAGCCACGAAATCCGCACACCGCTCAACGGCATCCTGGGCTTCACCCACCTGCTGCAGAAAAGCGAACTGACGCCGCGTCAGCTCGACTACCTGGGCACCATCGAAAAGTCCGCCGACAGCCTGCTGGGAATCATCAACGAGATTCTCGACTTCTCGAAAATCGAGGCTGGCAAGCTGGTGCTCGACCGTATTCCGTTCAACCTGCGCGATCTGCTGCAGGACACCCTGACCATCCTCGCCCCCGCCGCCCACGCCAAACAACTGGAGCTGGTGAGCCTGGTGTATCGCGACACCCCGCTGTCGCTGATCGGCGATCCGCTGCGTCTGAAGCAGATCCTCACTAACCTGGTGAGCAACGCGATCAAGTTCACCCGCGAAGGCACCATCGTTGCCCGCGCCATGCTCGAAGATGAGCATGAGGACAGTGTGCAACTGCGCATCAGCATTCAGGACACGGGCATCGGCCTGTCCAACCAGGACGTGCGTGCGCTGTTCCAGGCCTTCAGTCAGGCCGACAATTCGCTGTCCCGCCAACCCGGTGGCACCGGCCTGGGCCTGGTGATCTCCAAGCGCCTGATCGAACAGATGGGTGGCGAGATCGGGGTCGACAGCACCCCGGGCGAAGGGTCGGAATTCTGGATCAGCCTGAGCCCGCCGAAAACCCGCGATGATGTCGAAGACCTGCCACTCGCGCCGTTGCTGGGCCGACGTATCGCGGTGCTGGAAAACCACGAACTGGCACGTCAGGCGCTGCAGCATCAACTGGAAGACTGCGGCCTTCAGGTCACCCCGTTCAACACCCTGGAGAGCCTCACCAACGGGGTCACCAGCGCCTTGCAGACCGAGCAGGCAATTGACCTGGCGGTGCTCGGCGTGACCTCCAACGACATGCCACCGGAGCGCCTCAACCAGCACATCTGGGATCTCGAACACTTGGGCTGCAAGGTGCTGGTGCTGTGCCCGACCACCGAACAGACCCTGTACCACCTCTCGGTGCCCAACCCCCACAGTCAGTTGCAGGCCAAGCCGGCCTGTACTCGCAAGCTGCGCCGGGCGCTGTCCGACCTGGTCAGCCCGCGCCCGGTGCGCAACGAACCCAACGAACCGCTCTCGAGCCGCGCGCCGAAAGTGCTGTGCGTGGATGACAACCCGGCCAACCTGCTACTGGTGCAGACCCTGCTCGAAGACATGGGTGCCAGGGTGCTGGCGGTCGAAAGTGGCTACGCCGCAATCAAGGCGGTGCAGACCGAGACCTTCGATCTGGTGCTGATGGATGTGCAGATGCCTGGCATGGACGGGCGGCAAACCACCGAAACCATTCGCCAGTGGGAAAGTACCCGGCAGAACACGCCCCTGCCCATCGTCGCCCTCACGGCCCATGCCATGGCCAATGAAAAGCGCGCCTTGCTGCAAAGCGGCATGGACGACTACCTGACCAAACCCATCAGTGAACGCCAATTGGCCCAGGTGGTATTGAAGTGGACCGGACTCGCCTTGCGCAATCACACTCCTGAACGCAGTGACAGCCCGAGCCAGGCCAACGAGCTGCTGGTGCTCGACCCCGATGAGGGCTTGCGCCTGGCCGCCGGCAAGGCCGATCTGGCCGCCGACATGCTGGCCATGCTACTGGCATCGCTGGAGGCCGATCGCGAGGCGATTCGCGCCGCTCGCGAAAACCATGACCACAATGCCCTGATCGAGCGCGTCCACCGCCTGCACGGGGCGACCCGCTATTGTGGCGTCCCGCAACTGCGCGCCGCCTGCCAGCGGAGCGAAACCCTGCTCAAACAACAGGACCCCAAGGCCCACACCGCCCTGGAAGATCTCGAACGAGCGATCAATCGCCTAGCCCTGCAGGCCCGCATCAGCGCCTGATCCAGGGCAATGGCCGGCGGTGCCACGATCTGTAGACTCAGTGCACCCAGAATAAGGATGAGACCATGCGCACCCTTCTCTTCAGCAGCCAGACCTACGACCGCGACAGCTTTCTCGCCGCCGCGCAATCTGGCGCCAACGAACTGCACTTCCAGGCCGCACGCCTGAGCCTCGACACCGTCGCCCTGGCTGAGCACTTCGAGGTGGTCTGCGCCTTTATCAATGACGACCTCAGCGCCCCGGTCCTGGAAAAGCTGGCGGTCGGCGGCACTCGCCTGATCGCCTTGCGCTCGGCTGGCTACAACCATGTCGACCTGGCTGCGGCGCATCGTCTGGGCTTGAGCATCGTCCGCGTCCCGGCTTACTCGCCCCACGCCGTGGCAGAGCACGCGGTGGCCTTGATCCTGGCCCTCAACCGCCGCCTGCATCGCGCCTACAACCGCACCCGCGAGGGCGACTTCACCCTGCATGGCCTGACCGGTTTCGACCTGTACGGCAAGACGGTGGGCGTGGTCGGCACTGGGCAAATCGGCGCTACCTTCGCGAAAATCATGGCCGGTTTCGGCTGCCAGTTGCTGGCCTATGACCCCTACCCCAATCCGCAGGTCGAAGCCCTCGGCGGTCGCTACCTGCCATTGCCGGAGCTGCTGGCGCAATCGCACATCATCAGTCTTCACTGCCCGCTGACCGCCGACAGCAAACACCTGATCAACAGCCAGTCACTGGCCGACCTGCAACCCGGCGCCATGCTGATCAACACGGGGCGTGGCGCGCTGGTGGATACACCGGCCTTGATCGAGGCATTGAAAACCGGTCAGTTGGGCTATCTGGGCCTGGATGTCTATGAAGAGGAAGCGCAGCTGTTTTTCGAAGATCGCTCCGACCTCCCGCTGCAGGACGACGTGCTCGCCCGGCTGCTGACTTTCCCCAACGTGATCGTCACCGCCCACCAGGCCTTCCTCACCCGTGAGGCCCTGGCCGCGATTGCCGCGACTACGTTGCAGAACATTGCCGATTGGGCCGCTGGCACCCCGCAAAACCGGGTCGAAGGCTGATTCTGCCGGATCGAAGGTCACATCCGTGGGCCATGAGCCAGTGCTTCGCGTGCTAGCATATCGGCCATATTTGGAGGACCCATGGTCGAACACGATTTCCGCTACACCCTGATGAACCCGCAACACACCCTGACCGAATGCCGCGCACTGACGCCGGGACGCTATCAAGTCACCGGCAACGGTGGCTCGATTCGTGCCAACGATGTTCTGCTGGTGACCCTCAAAGGCAGCAAGGACTTGTCCATGCGCCTGACCGTCGACAACGTGCGTCACCTGCTCAAGCCCATGGGCCAGTGGGTTGCCGTAGCCACCGGTCCGGTGTTTGGCGAACTGGCGATTCATACCTGGCAAGTCAACTGCGACAGCTGCGCCAAAGAGCTGAGTTTTGAGTTCGCGGTCGATGCCAAACTCGGTAACAAGGCTGAAAAACCAGCGGCCACCGCGCGCATTGCCGAGCTGGGCTGGAAAACCGTCGGCGACAAACACCTGTGCCCGAAGTGCCAGGAGTCCGCGTAATGAAACACCTGGTTCTGGCCGGGATGGCGGCTGCGTCTCTGCTGGGCTGCGCCGCCGAGCCGGTGAAGCTGCAGCAGGACCGCAGCTATATTCTGGAATGGATTGGCGAGCGCCCGTTGATCGACTATAGCCACTTGACCATCACCCTGGGTACAGACGGTCGCGCCTACGGCAACGGCGGCTGCAACCACTGGTTCGCGCCCTATACCCTGGACGGCGACAAGTTGAGCTTCGGCAAAGTCGGCAGCACCCGCAAAATGTGCGCGCCGGCGCTGATGGAGCAGGAAAAACGCTTCCTGCAAGCGTTGGAAACCGTGCAACGCTGGGACGTCTCGCCGATCGAGCAAATGCGCTTCTGGCCGGCCGAAGGCAAGCCGTTGCGCTGGTGGCTGGAAGAGGGCTGATCCGCTTCCTGGAGCGTGCTTGCTCGCGAAGGACGTTAACGATAACGCGTTAATCCAGGCAATACCCTTCGCCTGTTACGCCTTCGCGAGCAAGCTCGCTCCTACAAGAAGCAAGCAGAGCGCCTCTCCCACTCAATTCTTCGCCTGCAACGCCTGCAACTTGGCCATCACCCCCGCCGCCGTCTGCTCACCCATCAACTGCTCACGCACCTTGCCCTTGTCGTCGACGATGTAGGTCACCGGCAACGCTTCGCTGCGCGGCAGCTCGAAGCGCTCCGCCGGATCCTGAGCCAACACGGTGAACGCGATCCCCAGCTTGTTGCTGGCGCTCTTGAGTTCTTCGCCCTGCACGCCGTCGAAATTCACACCGAAAACACCGATCTTCTGTCCCTTGAGCTGCTCGGCCAGGGCATTGAGTTCAGGAATCTCGGTGCGACACGGACCGCACCACTCGGCCCAGTAATTGAGCACGAACCATTGGCCATCCAGGCGTTCGGAAGCCACTTTCTGTCCCAACTGGTCGGTGCCGTAGTCGTAACCACAGCCCCCCAGCAGCAAGGTTGCGAAAAGTGCCAGTACTGCGGTCAATCGCCTTGTCATGGGGCTGATCCTTACTAAATAAAAAGGTACTGCTTGCGACCCATTGCCTCGCGAGGTTCTGGACTGCTCGCCACACAGGTAGAATAGCCGCCACCTTACGCAAGATGCGACCCGCACATGACCGATCTGACGCTTTATCACAATCCGCGCTGCTCGAAATCCCGCGGTGCGCTGGAACTCCTCGAAGCCCGTGGCCTGACACCAACCGTGGTGCGCTACCTGGAAACCCCACTCGACGCCACGCAACTGCAAAGCCTGCTGGGCAAACTGGGGATCAGCGCCCGGCAACTGCTACGCACAGGCGAAGACGAGTACAAATCCCTCAATCTGGCCGACGCCAGACTCAGCGAGGCGCAGTTGATCGCCGCCATCGCCGCCCACCCGAAGCTGATGGAGCGACCGATTCTCGAAGTCGGCGACAAAGCCATCATCGGCCGGCCACCGGAGAATGTATTGGAGCTGCTGCCGTGAGTGCGCCGTACATTCTGGTTCTGTATTACAGCCGCAGCGGCTCGACCAACGAAATGGCCCGGCAGATCGCTCGCGGCGTCGAACAGTCCGGCATGGAGGCACGCCTGCGCACGGTGCCGGCCATCTCCACCGAATGCGAAGCCGTGTCGCCGAGCATTCCCGACGAAGGCGCGCTGTACGCCAGCCTCGACGATCTCAAGCACTGCTCGGGTCTGGCCCTGGGCAGCCCGACCCGGTTCGGCAACATGGCGGCGCCGCTTAAGTACTTCCTCGACGGCACCAGCAACCTATGGCTGACCGGTGCGCTGGTGGGCAAGCCGGCGGGGGTCTTCACCTCGACCGCCAGCCTCCACGGCGGCCAGGAAACCACCCTGCTGTCGATGATGCTGCCGCTGCTGCACCACGGCATGCTGATCACCGGCTTGCCCTACAGCGAATCGGCCCTGCTGGAAACCCGTGGCGGTGGTACGCCGTACGGCGCCAGTCATCACGCCGGAGCGGACGGCAAGAGCGGTCTGAACGAACATGAAATCGCCCTGTGCCGGGCCCTCGGCCTGCGCCTGGGAAAAACCGCGCAAAAGCTGGAGAGCGACCGTGGCTAAAAAGCCGAAGATCCTGCCCTCCATCGACTGGCTCGAACCCCGCGTACGTATCAGCCGTGCAGCCAGCCTGCTTTGCTTTTCCGGTCTAATCGGTTTGCTCTGCGCCTATTACCTGGTGTTTGCCGACCTGCACGGCGCCCGGCCCTGGGTGATCCTGCTGATCGAACTGGTGCCGCTGTTGCTGCTGGCACCGGGAATGATCAGCGGCAGCCCACGCGGCCATTCGTGGATGTGCTTTGTGGTCAACCTGTACTTCATCAAGGGCGCGATTGCTGCGTTCGACCCCAATCGCCAGGTATTCGGCCTGTTGGAGATGGCCGCCAGCCTGGCGGTATTCTGCTCGGCGCTGCTGTATGTGCGCTGGCGCTTCCAGCTCAATCGCAAGCTGGCCGGCGAAGGCGAACCCGCTGCCGCGTGACAGGCGCCGCCGATGCTGGCGGCGCCAAACCCTCAATGATTGACGGTAAACGCCAGCATCATCGATAGCTGGCACATCGGCCGGCCGCTCTCGGCGTGCCATTGATTGAAGGCGTTCTGCACGGTGGCCAGGTCCCGCAGGCTGGTAGGCACCTTGTCGACGATCTTCTGTGCGTTCAGCGCCGCGACCACGTCATAGCTGGGCACGAAGGTGTCCTTGCCAACCATCCGCAGAAAGCGTGGCGCCGACAGGCCGCCCAATTGGTGGCCGTGTTTGGCCAGGTACTTCCACAGGCCAACGATATCGGTCACCGGCCATTCGGCGATCAATTCGCCGAAACTGCCCTTCTCCTTTGCCACATCAAGGATGAACTGCGCATTGCGCGGCACGCTCTTGAGCTTGCCCAGGTGGCGGATGATCCGCGCATCCTGCATCAATCGCTCAAGGTGCTCGGCCCCCATCAGCACAACCTTTTCCGGGTCGAAGCCGAAGAACACCTGTTCAAAGGCCGGCCATTTGGCATCCACCAGGCTGTGCTTGAGACCGGCGCGAAAGACCCGTAGCGCCAGGGTCGACAGGTAGCGATCATCGCTGATCTGGCGCAGTTGGTCGGGGGTCTTGGGAACGGGCAGATGGGCTTCCAGTTCAGATGCCGAACCAAAGCGGTTCAGGCAATACTCGTGCAGCCACTTGTAATCGTGCATGCCCTCTCCTGAGCATAGAAATGGAAACGGCGCCCGCGAGCGCCGTCAGACCCAACCGGTGACAGGGGGTCAGAGATTGACCACATTGACGAAGCGCGACGCCGCGCTTTCGTCGATGGTCAGGCTGGTGAAGTCGAACAGATTGCGGTCCGCCAGTTGCGACGGGATCACGTTCTGCAGGCTGCGGAAAATGCTCTCGGTGCGCCCAGGGGTCTTGCGCTCCCATTCCTGAAGCATCTCCTTGACCACCTGGCGCTGCAGGTTTTCCTGGGAGCCACAGAGGTTGCACGGGATGATCGGGAACTGCTTGAGGTCCGAGTAGGCCTGAATGTCCTTCTCGTTGCAGTAGGCCAGCGGGCGAATCACCACGTTGCGCCCGTCATCGGCACGCAACTTCGGTGGCATGGCCTTGAGCGAGCCGTTGAAGAACATATTGAGGAAGAACGTCTCGACGATGTCGTCGCGATGATGCCCGAGGGCCATCTTGGTCGCGCCGATTTCATCGGCAAAGGTGTAGAGCGTACCGCGACGCAGGCGCGAGCACAGCGAGCAGGTGGTCTTGCCCTCGGGAATCAGCTCCTTGACCACCGAGTAGGTGTCCTTCTCGACGATGTGGTACTCGACCCCCAACTCCTTGAGGTACGCCGGCAACACATGCTCGGGAAAACCTGGCTGCTTCTGGTCCATGTTGACGGCAACGATCTCGAACTTGATCGGCGCGACCTTCTGCAGGTGCAGCAGCACGTCGAGCATGGTGTAGCTGTCCTTGCCCCCGGACAGGCAAACCATGACCTTGTCGCCGTCCTCGATCATGTTGAAGTCGGCAACGGCCTCACCGGCCTGCCGGCGTAGACGTTTCTGCAGTTTGTTCTGGTTGACCGTAAGAGTGCCCATGGCGCTTGAAATCCGCGAGGTGTGACGAAAGGCCGGCATTTTACGCAAAAACGCCGGACGGGCGAGCTATCCATCTGCGATTAACGTCGGTTTTTACAGCGCGATTTGCTCTAAAGGCAGCGTACCGGCGCGATTCAGTCCTTTCTATACTGCGACATAAGGTCGTACACACCTCTAGACCTTTGGCCACTGGCCGGTAGGCGCTCCGTTGGGGGGCGATAGCAATCACGAAGGAGTGACTGACTATGATCCATCACGTCGTGGGACTCTTTACCCACCCCGATCAAGAATGGAAGGAGATTCGTGGCGACCAAGAGGAAAGCATCAGCCACATGTACCTGACCCACACACTGATTTTGGCGGCAATTCCCGCTGTTTCAGCGTTTATCGGCACGACCCAGGTGGGCTGGGTGATCGGCAGCCGAGCACCGGTCATGCTGACCCACGAAAGCGCCCTGTGGATGACCATCATGTCGTACCTGGCGATGCTCTGCGGTGTCGCGGTGATGGGCGCTTTCATTCACTGGATGGCCCGTACATACGACGCCACACCGAGTCTGGCGCGCTGTGTGGCATTCGCCACCTACACCGCAACCCCGCTGTTCATCGGCGGTCTGGCGGCGCTCTACCCACACATGTGGCTGGGCATGATCGTCGGCACGGCAGCTATTTGCTACACGGTGTACCTGCTTTACGTGGGCCTGCCGACCTTCATGAACATTCCATCCGACGAGGGTTTTCTGTTTTCCAGTTCGGTCCTGGCCGTAGGGCTGGTGGTGCTGGTGGCCATCATGGCATTCACCGTGATCGTCTGGGGCCTGGGCGTCGGCCCGGTCTATACCAACTAGCGCTGGATGCTGTACCAACAGGCCGCCGCAAGGCGGCCTTTTCATGTGGCGACGACCATTGGGCGGCCGGGCGATTCGCAATGCCCGGGGTTTACCGCATACTTGACGCCTCTGGAGATCCGTTAAGCATGCCCGAGCAACTCAATACCCGCGTCGAAGACTGTTTCCAACTGGCTGAATCCTTTTTCAAACGCCCTTTCAAACGTCCGGTGGTCAGCCTCAAGTTGCGCGGCCAGAAGGCCGGTGTGGCACACCTGCATGAAAACCTGCTGCGCTTCAATCCACAGCTGTACCGCGAAAATACCGAAGATTTCCTCAAGCAGACCGTGGCCCACGAGGTCGCGCACCTGATCGCCCACCAGCTGTTTGGGGACCGCATCGCACCCCACGGTGAGGAGTGGCAGTTGATCATGCGCGGCGTCTACGAGCTGCCGCCCAACCGCTGCCACACCTACGCAATCAAGCGCCGCAGCGTGACTCGCTACATCTACCGCTGCCCCTGTGCCGACAGCGACTTCCCGTTCTCGGCCCAGCGCCACAGCCTGGTCCGCCAGGGTCGGCGTTACCTGTGTCGGCGCTGCCGGCAAACCCTGGTGTTCACCGGCGAGTCGCGTGTCGAATAAACAGCCTCAGGCGATTGCCTTGGCCCGCCGCAATTCAGCGATCTGTTCGACGCTGTAGCCCAACTCGGCCAGTACCTGATCGCTATGGGCACCGACAGCTGCGCCAATGTGCTTTGGCGCTGGCAAGCCGCCAGAAAACTTCAGCGGGCAAGCCATCTGCGCCTGAGTCGTGCCGTCCGCGCGCGGCACCTGCGTCACCAGTTGGCGCGCCTGAAGCTGGGGATGCGCCACCGCCTCGGACAGACTCAGAACCGGCTCGACGCAGGCATCGATCACGCCGAACAGCGCACACAGCTCGCTGTAGTCGCGTTTTTCGAACTCGATCTGCAGCGCCTGCTTCAAGGCTTGTTGCTGCTCGGGTCGAGGCGACAAGCCTTGAGCTGCCAACTCGGGCCGGCCCAACGCCGCGCACAGCTGTTGCATGAAGTTCGGCTCCAGGCTGCCCACCGACATCCAGCGTCCATCGCGGCTACGGTAGTAGTCGTAGAAGCTGCCACCATTGAGCATCTGCTCTTCCCGCCCCGGCTCCACGCCACACGCCAGATACCCCGCCCCGGCCAGCGCATTCAGGCTGAACGCGCAGTCGGTCATGCTCACGTCCAGATGCTGGCCTTGCCCCGTGTGCTGACGGGCAATCACGGCTGCCAGCAGGCCGATCACCCCATGCAGGGAGCCGCCGGCAATGTCGGCGGCCTGGATACCCAGGGGTAACGGCCCACTGTCCTCGCGTCCGGTGTAACTCGCCAGACCGGCCAGCGCCAGGTAGTTGATGTCGTGCCCGGCGCGATCCTTGTAGGGGCCGGTCTGGCCGTAGCCGGTGATCGACACGTAGATCAGCCGCGGATTGATCGCCTTCAAGGCTTCGTAGCCCAGGCCCAGGCGCTCCATGACACCGGGCCGGAATTGCTCGAGGAGAATGTCGTGGTCCTGCAACAGTTGCTTGACCACTTCCAGCGCCTGCGGCTGCTTGAGATCCAACGCCAGGCTGCGCTTGTTGCGGTTGAGGTAGGCGTGGCTGGCCGAGGTGCCCTGGTCGTGGGGCGGCAGGACTCGCAGCAGGTCCATGCGGGTCGGCGACTCGATACGCAGCACTTCGGCGCCCATGTCCGCCAACAATAACGAGGCGAACGGCCCTGGCAGCAGTGTCGAAAAATCCAGAACTTTCAGTGATGCCAGTGGCCCCTGCATAAGTCTTCTCCTTGGACGATCCATCCAGACTAGGCAGCGGATGCCGTGGCGGCAATAACTTTAAACAACGGCAGAGGTGACATTTGCGCTCAAATCGCGAGCAAGAAAAAACCCGCCGCAGCGGGTTTTTTTCATCAGCCTTGGCGCATTACTTCACCGAAGCCGGGGTCGGGCCTTCAGCCACGCCCAGGTCATCGACTTCACGCTCGTCGGAAATACCGCGACCGCCAGAAGCCAGCTCGACCTGCAGTTTGTCTGTGTCCAGCTCCTTGACCCACTTGGCCACGACCAGAGTTGCCACGGCGTTGCCGACCAGGTTGGTCAGGGCACGAGCTTCGGACATGAAGCGGTCGATACCGAGGATCAGCGCCAGGCCGGCAACCGGCAGGTGGCCTACGGCCGACAGGGTCGCCGCCAGCACGATGAAACCACTACCGGTCACGCCTGCCGCACCTTTGGAGGACAGCAGCAGCACCAGCAGCAGGGTGATCTGGTGGGTGATGTCCATGTGGGTGTCGGTCGCCTGAGCGATAAACACGGCGGCCATGGTCAGGTAGATCGAAGTACCGTCGAGGTTGAACGAGTAGCCGGTAGGGATTACCAGGCCGACCACCGATTTCTTCGCACCCAGGCGCTCCATCTTGATCAGCATGCGTGGCAGCGCCGATTCGGACGAGGAAGTACCCAACACGATCAGCAGTTCTTCACGGATGTAGCGAATCAGTTTCAGCACGCTGAAGCCGTGAGCGCGGCAGATCGCACCCAGCACCAGCACGACGAACAGCACACAGGTGATGTAGAAGCAGATCATCAGCTGGCCCAACTGCACCAGGGAGCCGACGCCGTAGGCACCGATGGTGAAGGCCATGGCGCCCAGCGCACCGATGGGCGCCAGCTTCATGATCATGTTGATGATGTTGAACATCACGTGGGCGAAGCGATCGATGAAGTCCAGCACCGGCTTGCCGTAGGCACCCAGGCGATGCAGGGCGAAACCGAAGATCACCGAGAACATCAGGACCTGCAGGATGTCGCCGTTGGCGAACGCGCCGACGATGGTGTTCGGGATCACATTGAGGATGAAGCCAACGATGCTCTGGTCAGCGCCAGCCGTGACGTAAGCCGCGACTTTCGAGGCATCCAGAGTCGAGACATCGATGTGCATGCCGGCGCCCGGTTGCACGACGTTGACTACCACAAGGCCGATCAGCAGGGCGATGGTGGAAACGATTTCGAAGTACAGCAGCGCGTAACCACCGGTCTTGCCGACCGATTTCATGCTCTGCATGCCAGCAATGCCGCTGACGACGGTACAGAAGATAATCGGTGCGATGACCATCTTGATCAGCTTGATGAACCCGTCACCCAGCGGCTTGAGCGCCACCCCGGTCTGCGGATAAAAGTGACCGAGCAAGATGCCGATAACGATGGCAACGATTACCTGGAAATACAGGGATTTGTAAATTGGCTGACGAGTCGTCATTGCTAAGTTCCTCAAGAGCACCGCGTTGCAATCGTCCATCCGATGCAAGCGACACCTAAAGTGCGAACCCTCCTGCACTGGAGGGATTTGTTGTGGCGAACTGCGTGCTGGCAGGTCTGTCGGTTCTATTGCAGAGCCCGTGCCACCTTTGCCAGATTCGTCAAAGACCCCGAATTAGAGGGGCCTCAGGCCAGGGCCACAACATTGACTGCCCCCTTGTCTTGGCGGATTTCCGCCCATTACCCAGAACCACTCCCGCCAAATGGCGGATATCCGCCTTGTCCCGCTCCGAGGAGCTGGCTAAGATCCGCCCATCAATGGACGGATGACTTGCCATGCGCGACCGCACCATCGCCAGCCATTTTGCCCGGGCAGCCACCGGCGGTGCGCGCCGCCTCGGGCATGACTATTCAGGCTTGCTGCACACGCTCGGCATCAGCCCCGAATGGCTCGACGAACCCCGCGCGCGCATTACGCCCGAGCAATTCACCGCCCTGCTCCAGGGCCTGTGGCTGGCACTGGACGACGAGTATCTGGGGCTCGCCGAAGGCAAGAGCAAATGTGGCACCTTCGCCATGATGTGCCACGCGCTGATTCACTGCCGTACCCTGGAAAAAGCATTCAGTCGCGGCTTACTCTTCTATAGCCTTTTCCCGCACAGTCCGCGCCTGACGCTGAGTCGGGAAGACGAATGGGTGCGCCTGAGCCTGGATGATGCCCGGTTGGCCGACCCCGACCACTTCCTCAGCGAAAGCCTGCTGGTGACCTGGCACCGCTTGGGCAGTTGGTTGATCGGCCAGCGAATCCGCCTCGAACAGGCCAGCTTCCGCTACAACGAACCCGACCATGGCGCCGAATACGAGCTGATGTTTTCTTGCCCCTTGGCATTCGACGCGGAGTGCACCAGCCTGCTGTTTCATAGCCGCTACCTGAGCATGCCGCTCTTGCAGGACGAACGCACCCTCAAGCATTTCCTCGAACGCTCACCGGCCGATTTGCTGGCCCGCCCGGATGAGGGCGACAGCATGTGCAGCCGATTGCGGCGCCAACTGGGGCGCGACAGCAGCCACTGGCCCGACCTGGAAACCGTGGCCGCGCAACTGCACGTCAGCCCGCAGACCTTGCGCCGGCATCTGCGGGAAGAAGGTTCGAGCTTTCAGGAATTGAAGGATCAACTGCGCCGCGACATCGCCATCTATCATCTCAACCGTGCCGATCAGTCATTGCAACAAATCGCCGAGCAGTTGGGGTTTTCCGAGCCTTCGGCCTTTCACCGGGCGTTCAAGAAGTGGACCGGGCTGACGCCGGGGGCGTACCGGGCTCAAGCGCTTTGAGCCCTGGTCTCAGGCGGCAGGGAAATGAATGCGGAACGCCGCCCCGCCCATCGGCGAGTCGCCCAGCGTCAACTGCGCACCGTAGCTTTCGATGATGTCCTTAACCACTGCCAGGCCAATGCCCTGTCCCGGATGCTGGCGATCCAGACGCTCGCCACGCTGAAGAATCCGCGCCCGCTGGTCCACCGGCACGCCCGGTCCGTCATCCTCGACGCACAACTCGATACCCGCAACGGTTTGGCGCAGGCTGACCCGCACTTCACCCAGACACAGTCGATAGGCGTTTTCCAACAGGTTGCCGAGCATTTCCAGCAAGGCGCCCTGCTCGATAGGCACGTAACAAGGCTCAGGGAGGTCGAAGCGAGCGCGCACTCGTTTGTCGCGATACACCTTGTCCAGGGTGTCGCATAGACTCTTGAGCACCGGCTGCAACGCCACCTGATGGCGTACCAAACCACTTTTGCGCAAACTGGCACGCTGCAATTGGTAGCTGATTTGCTGGCTCATCCGCTCGATCTGCGATTGCAGGACCCACGCCTGCTCACGCTCTTCCGGACGCTGGGCCATGTCTTCACTGACCCCTTGCAGAACCGCCAGCGGTGTTTTCAGGCTATGGGCCAGATCGTCCAGTGAGTCCCGGTAGCGCGTGCGCTGCTCCCGTTCGCTGCGCAACAGCCGGTTCAGCGAGCCCGTCAGGCGTAACAACTCTCGGGGATGTTCTTCACTGAGACTCTCAAGGGCACCGCTTTCGATCTGGTCGAGTTCCTGACTCAAGCGCCGCAAAGCCCGCAGTCCCCAGGTCAAGCCGACCCAGAGTAACGCCAACAACACCAGCAACGCGGCGCCGAAACCCAGGTAGAGATTTTCCCGCACGCCCTCCAGTGTCTGCTGATACTCACGCACCGGTTGCAGGGCAACAATACTGAATGCTGCACTTTTGCCGCCAAGCAGTTTGACCTCGACGTCATAGACGAAGAACTCCTGGCCGCTGGCCTCGCGGATCCGCGCAAATTCGTTGCCGCGCCCGTCATACCGGGGTTTGTAATTGATGTGCTCATCCCGGGTCGCCCGTGAACGCCAGACCAACTGCCCTTCGCGGTCGTAGATGTAGCCCAGCAGGCGGCTGTCGGCGAGATTGAATCGCTCATCGGGTAATTGAGAAGGCATGACCAGGCGGCCGTTTTCGATGCGCGCAGCGGAAATCAGGGTGGTGACATCCGACGCCAGGCGCTGCTCGATCGAGTCTTGCAGCGCCAGGCTGAACGCTCCCTGCATGGCCGGCAGCAGTGCCAGCATGAACAGCACAGCGAGGGTGGTAGCGGCCAACATCAGCCGCAAACGCAGGGAGCGAATCACTGGCAGCGCTCGTTGAACAGGTAACCCAGGCCGCGCACCGTCTCGATCGGTTTGAACCCGTTGGGCCCTTCGAGCTTGCGTCGCAGACGACCGACCAGCACTTCGATGACATTTGGATCGCGCTCGTCGTCATCTGGATAGAGCTGCTCCATCAAACGGTCCTTGGCGACCACCTGCTCATGATGACGCATCAGGTATTCGAGGATCCGGTACTCATAAGCGGTGAGCGCCAAGGGCTGATCATCGAGCGTCGCCTGCTTGCGATTGAGGTCCAGCAGCAAGGGACCGGCGATGATGGTCGACTGGGTAAATCCGCTGGAGCGACGTAGCAACGCATTGAGGCGCGCGTCCAGCTCCTCGAACTGGAACGGTTTGACCACGTAGTCATCGGCACCAGCAGCGAGCCCTTCGACCTTGTCTTGCCAATTGCCGCGGGCGGTCAGGATCAGGATCGGGAAAGTCTTGCCCTGCGAGCGCAGTTGGCGAATCAGGTCCAATCCGCCGATGCCCGGCAGGCCAAGATCGATCACCGCCAAGTCATAGTTGTATTGACCCGCTTGGTACAACGCCTCTTCGGCATTGGCGACTGCTTCCACCACATGGCCACCTTCTGTCAGGCGGGTGTGCAGGTGGTGACGCAACAGTGCTTCGTCTTCAACGACCAACAATTTCATAACGCTCTCCCAGGCAAATCAACCACTCCACGGGTGCCTCGCACCCAGCTTACCGACATGCCTGCGCCGGATCACCCTAAGGTTGATCCGGCGCAGGGAAAATCTGGTCATTGTTTAGAAAGCGTAATTGGCGGAAAGGTAGGTCTGGGCGCTGCTGTTGAGGCTCAGAGATCCTTGCTTGGTACCTTGGGCGCTCATTTCCGTGCTGGCGTTGCTACGCAGGTAACGGTAGCCCATTTCAACCGAGACATTTTTCGAAACCTGTTGCAGGACACCCGTCTGCAGACCCACGGCATAACCGATGTCGGTATCGCGGCTATAACCCGAGGATTCCTGAGACAGCTTGGTCACACCGGCAGTGGCACCGCCAAACAGTTTGGTGCTGCTGGTCACGGGCAGGAACAGGTCGTAGCTACCCAGGAGGTTCTCCTGGCGCAATTTGATGCCGTTGTGGGTACCGGAAACATTGTCATAAGTGGCGTAATAACGACGATCATTGTTCTGTTGACCGAGACGCACACCGTAGGTGGTGTCCTTGCTGATGACGCCATTGGCATTGGGGTGATCGAGATTGCTGTTCAACAAGCTGGATTTTTTGACCTTGTCGCTGGTCTGGCCCAGCGTGATGCTGGCGAAGTTCTCGTCGGCGGCCTGCGCTACGGCACTGGCACTCAGGACAGTCATCGCAAGCATGATTTTTTTGAAGGTAGTCATGTTGAGTTTCCTCTTTCGCAGCGTGCTTTTGGTTGATGCGTGCAGGTTACCCACCGGCCACTGAACTCCCCCTGAACACGCACTGAACCTGACCTGAACGAGCCGAACATGCCTCACCACTACCCAGTCGGGCGACTAATCGGCAAAATGCTGGCATGAACTCGCCCCTACCCGCCTTCTGCACACCGCTCGATGCCGATTGGCCGTCGCCTTGTGCGCTACCCGACAGCGTCCTGCTCAGCACCCGCTTCGATCCCGCCTTGTTAGCGCCCGAGGATTTTCGTGGCTGCAACATCGATCCACCGGCGAGCATCCAGCGCTCGGTGGCCAAACGTCAGGCTGAATTCCTTGCCGGCCGTCTGTGCGCCCGCGCCGCGCTCCAGCACCTGATGGGCCTGGCGTGCATTCCGGCGATTGGCGAAGATCGGGCACCGGTCTGGCCGACTGATGTTTGTGGTTCGATTACCCATACCACCGGACGGGCAGCAGCGATTGTCGCGCACAAGGAGCACTGGCGCGGGCTGGGCATGGATCTGGAAAACTTGCTCGAAAGCACACGCGCCGAGCGTCTGGCGGGAGAAATCCTCACCCCGCCGGAACTGCAGCGCATGGCGGCAGGCGATCGCGAGCAACTGGCCCTGCTGGTGACCCTGACCTTTTCGGTCAAGGAGAGCCTGTTCAAGGCGCTCTACCCCATCGTCCAGCAGCGCTTTTATTTCGAGCATGCCGAAGTCGTGGAGTGGACGCTGGATGGCCGGGTCCGCCTACGACTGCTGACGGACTTGTCCAGCGAGTGGCGCATCGGCGTGGAACTGGATGCTCAGTTCGCAGTGAAGGACGGCCAGTTGCTGAGCCTGGTCAGCATCCCGGCTTGAGCCCGCTCAGCGCTCGGGCTTTTCCTGATTGCGTGGCCAGCTCAAACTGAAGCAAGCACCGCCAAGGTTGCGGCTTTTGCCGATCAGCGCGCGACCGCCATGCCAATGGATGATCCGCCGCACAATCGACAAGCCGAGCCCGTGCCCACCCGAGGCTCGAGTTCGACTGTCGTCGAGGCGCAGGAACGGCGTGAAGATTTTTTCCCAGGCACTTTCCGGCACCCCCGGACCATCATCCTCGACATCGATACGGCAACGCTGCTGGCCGACCTGATAGCTGATGGAAACCTGGCCCTGGGCATGGCGCATGGCATTACTGACCAGGTTTTGCAGCGCCCGGTGCAGGTAGCGCGGC
This sequence comes from Pseudomonas sp. Pse1, assembly GCF_024519635.1. NCBI lineage: Bacteria > Pseudomonadati > Pseudomonadota > Gammaproteobacteria > Pseudomonadales > Pseudomonadaceae > Pseudomonas > Pseudomonas sp. Pse1. The sequence continues at coordinate 28,893 of NZ_JALJRO010000005.1, read as the reverse complement.
TCCGCTTCGACCCAGGCCCCGTCACAATCGGCGGCCGACAGGCACAGCCCGCGTTGCACCCTGACATTGGCGCGCAACGGTGCCAACTCGTTGATCACCTGATTGACCAAGGCATCCAGATCCACCCGCTGAAAGTTCAGCGCTGGCGAGCCTTGCTCCAGCCGCGCATAGGTCAGCATTTCGTCAACCAGGCCGTCGAGGTCCTGAATGTCGTGATCCATACCGATCAGGTACTTTTCCCGAGCCTGGTCGGTGCTTGCCGAACTGATCATCTCCAGGCCAAATCGCAGGCGTGCAACGGGCGTGCGCAGTTCGTGAGAGACCGCGCGCACCAATTCGCGCTGAATCGCCAGCAGTTGCTGCAAATGCTCGGCCATGCCGTTAAACGCCGCCGCCAGCCGTCCAACCGAGTCCGCGCCGCGCGCCGGCACCCGGGTCTCCAGGCTGCCCTTGGCGATTCGCGTCGCCGCCGACTCCAGGCCACTGAGCCGACGCTCGAGTTGGCGCACCAATAAATAGACGATCAAGCCGATCAGGCTCAACCCCAATGTGGCGATCAACACCAGCCACTCCGGCGGATAGGGATTCATCTGGTACAGCGGGCCAATCTCAAGCACCCAAGGGGTCCCGACCATGCCGGCAAACACCCGGATCGAATCGCCGCCCTTTCCCAGCGCCATGACCGTGTCGCCTTCGGACACCCGGCGGCTCTGGTCCTCGTCCATGTCGGCCTGATCCACGGTGACCAATTGCAACTCGAAACCAAAGCCCTTGTCTTTCTTCAGCTCTGCCAACCGCCGGGGTTGTTCGGCGACCGGGTAACGCACCAATTCATCGGCCAACAGATAAATAGTTGCCCGCGCCAACTGCTCACTGATCTGCTGCACCTCGCCAGTCAGCACCAGTTGCTCTTTTTCGCTGACCAGCCGGTAGACCTTTGCGGCGTGCGGCCCTGTCTGCTCGACCAATGCCTGGCCACGCAGGATGCGCGTGCGCTGGCCGAGATCGAGTGCGGTCTGGCTGAACGTCTGCAGACTCATGGGAATACCCAGCAGACGCTCCCAGACCACCAGCGCCCGATGGCGCTCGGTCTGGTTCATCGGCTGCAGATTGTCAGCCATCAGCGAAAACGTGCCGTGAGCCAGGCGTTCGCGGTACTGCTCGCTGCGCACTTCGTTGAGCAGGTGCAGGGCCAGCACGCCGAGCGCCGCCACCAGGATCAAGGCGGCGCACATGCCTCCGTAAATGCGCAGGAAGATCGAATTCACAGGGACGGGTCTACGCAGGCTTCAGGAACGAACAGATAGCCCTTGCTGCGAATGGTCTTGATCAGGCGCGGGTGATCCGGGTCGTCGCCGATTTTCGGGCGGATTCGCGAAATTCGCACGTCGATGGAGCGGTCCTGGCCGTCATAACCTATCCCGCGCAGGGCGGTGAAGATCTCCTCGCGCGAAAGGATGCGACCGGCGTTGGCGACCAGCAGCCACAGCAGGTCGAATTCGGCGCTGGTCAGTTCGATACCCTGGTCCTGCAACCAGGCCTCACGCAGCGCATTGTCAACCACCAGCGCCCCGAACTGCAGGCGCCGAAGTTTCTCCGGCACCGCTGGCTCCGGCGGCTCGCTGCGGCGTAACAGGGCCTGGATCCGCGCCAGCAACAGGCGTGGACGCACGGGCTTGCAGACATAATCATCAGCCCCCATGTCCAGGCCCTGGATCTGGTCGAGGTCATCGGTGCGGGCGGTCAGCATCAGAATCGGACCGTCATACTGGTCACGCACCTTGCGGCAAATGCTCAGGCCGTCTTCCCCTGGCAGCATCAGATCAAGGATCACCAGATCCGGTTGCTCGGCAATAATACGCGCCGCTGCCAACGCGCCATCACCCTCGATGGCGACGCGCAATCCATTGCTTTCAAGGTATTCACGGGTCAACTCAGCCAGGCGCTGGTCGTCCTCGACAATCAATACCTGCCAGGCTTCTTGCTCCACGGGTGACCTCTGCTTGCCAGAACACTAATAAGGAAGGATCCACTGGTATTTTTGTAACTATTTGAGTGGATAAGACTGCATAGACAGCGGCCGATTGTAGCAACGCCAACCCTTATCAACACAAGCGGGCAAATGCGCTCGGTCAGGGAGATTTTTTGTGGTAGGGTTCGCGCCCGCGAAAAACCACCCAGGCTATTTTCAGGGTAAAAAACAGTGACAAACGGTCTAATCCAGCAGGGTCGCGGCCTACACGACGATTGGCCGTTTCATACACATTTTACGCACAGCCTTATCCACAGGTAGTACGTTGCAATCACTCCCCAAAACGCATTATCTTGTAGCTCGCGCGTTGAAAAACCCTACATATAGGGTTTTCACCCCAAACCCGAACACCAATCAGACCAGAAACTCAAGTGCTTTTCTTGCCGTTTCCGGGTTGAACCAAACGCTTTTTCAGTAGCCCAAACCGCGCCTGCGGATGGCTACCGTTTTCCGGCCAAATGTGGCGAAAACGGTACGGGTGTTGCAGTCACTTACTGTCACCCCACGGAATTCGGTTCTCGGCCCCTGGCCTGAGACCAAAGACTTCGGCATGGAAGCGGCGCCCTACAGCCCCCTTCCTCCTGTCCCGAAGTTGTTATGCCCGGCACTCGCCGGTTGTAGTGCTTCAGGACGGAACGGTGGGCACCTTCGTGGTGCCCAAACAAACATAGAATGTGGAGACACCCATGCAAACCGACACAACTCGCGAGAACCCGCAGGGCACCTTGCCGCAGGCCGCTGATTCGACTTCGGATCTGTCCGCCACCGCGCCAGGTCAACTGCGAGTGATCAAGCGTAACGGCACTGTCGTTCCTTACACCGATGACAAAATCACCGTCGCCATCACCAAAGCGTTTCTCGCAGTTGAAGGCGGCACCGCTGCTGCCTCGTCGCGAATCCACGACACCGTGGCCCGCCTGACCGAACAGGTCACCGCGACCTTCAAGCGTCGCATGCCATCGGGCGGCACCATCCACATCGAAGAAATCCAGGACCAGGTCGAACTGGCCCTGATGCGTGCCGGCGAGCAGAAAGTGGCTCGCGACTACGTGATCTACCGTGACGGTCGTTCGAAAGAACGCGCTGCCCACGCACCGGCCGTAGAAGCGGTCAACGCTCACCCGTCGATTCGCATCACCCGTACCGATGGCAGCCTGGCGCCACTGGACATGGGTCGCCTGAACACCATTGTCACCGAAGCGTGCGAAGGTCTGGAAGAAGTCGACGGCGAGCTGATCCAGCGCGAAACCCTGAAGAACCTCTACGACGGCGTGGCCCTGACCGACGTCAACACCGCCCTGGTGATGACCGCCCGCACCCTGGTTGAACGCGAACCGAACTACTCGTTCGTGACTGCTCGCCTGCTGATGGACACCCTGCGTGCCGAAGGCCTGAGCTTCCTGCAAGTCGCCGAGAGCGCCACTCACCACGAGATGGCCGACCTGTACGCCAAGGCCCTGCCGGCCTACGTCGCCAAAGGTATCGAATACGAGTTGCTGAACCCTGAGCTGGCCAGTTTCGACCTGGAAAAGCTCGGCAAGGCAATCAACCACGAGCGCGACCAGCAGTTCACCTACCTGGGCCTGCAAACCCTGTACGACCGTTACTTCATCCACAAGGATGGCGTGCGTTTCGAACTGCCGCAGATCTTCTTCATGCGTGTGGCCATGGGCCTGGCCATCGAAGAGAAAGACCGCGAAGCCCGTGCGATCGAGTTCTACAACCTGTTGTCGTCCTTCGACTACATGGCCTCGACCCCGACCCTGTTCAACGCCGGCACCCTGCGTCCACAGCTGTCGAGCTGCTACCTGACCACCGTGCCGGACGACCTGTCGGGCATCTACCACGCGATCCACGACAACGCCATGCTGTCGAAATTCGCTGGCGGCTTGGGCAACGACTGGACTCCGGTTCGTGCGCTGGGCTCGTACATCAAGGGCACCAACGGCAAATCCCAGGGCGTTGTACCGTTCCTCAAAGTAGTGAACGACACCGCTGTCGCCGTTAACCAGGGTGGCAAGCGCAAAGGCGCCGTATGTGCCTACCTGGAAACCTGGCACATGGACATCGAAGAGTTCATCGAGCTGCGCAAGAACACCGGTGATGATCGTCGTCGTACCCACGACATGAACACCGCCAACTGGATCCCTGACCTGTTCATGAAGCGTGTCTTCGATGACGGCAAGTGGACCCTGTTCTCGCCATCCGAAGTTCCGGACCTGCACGACCTGACCGGCAAGGCCTTCGAAGAACGCTACGAGTACTACGAAGCCCTGACCGAGTACCCAGGCAAGGTCAAGCTGTTCAAGACCATTCAGGCCAAAGACCTGTGGCGTAAAATGCTGTCCATGCTGTTTGAAACCGGCCACCCATGGCTGACCTTCAAAGACCCGTGCAACCTGCGCAGCCCGCAGCAGCACGTCGGCGTAGTCCACAGCTCGAACCTGTGCACCGAGATCACCTTGAATACCAACAAGGACGAAATCGCTGTCTGCAACCTGGGCTCGATCAACCTGCCGAACCATATCGTCAACGGCCAGCTCGACACCGCCAAGCTGCAACGCACCGTGAACACGGCTGTGCGCATGCTCGACAACGTGATCGACATCAACTACTACTCGGTGCCGCAAGCGAAGAACTCCAACTTCAAGCACCGTCCGGTCGGCCTGGGCATCATGGGTTTCCAGGACGCGCTGTACCTGCAGCACATTCCTTACGGTTCCGACGCTGCCGTCGAGTTCGCCGACAAGTCGATGGAAGCGGTCAGCTACTACGCCATCCAGGCATCCTGCGACCTGGCGGACGAGCGCGGTTCGTACGAGACGTTCCAGGGCTCGCTGTGGTCCAAGGGCATCCTGCCGCTGGATTCGCAACAGATCCTGATCGAAGCGCGTGGTCAGAAATACATTGATGTCGATCTGAACGAAACCCTCGACTGGGCACCGGTTCGTGCCCGTGTACAGAAAGGCATTCGTAACTCCAACATCATGGCCATCGCACCGACCGCGACCATCGCCAACATCACTGGCGTATCGCAGTCGATCGAACCGACCTATCAGAACCTGTACGTGAAATCGAACCTCTCGGGCGAATTCACCGTGATCAACCCGTACCTGGTTCGCGACCTCAAGGCTCGCGGTCTGTGGGACTCGGTCATGATCAACGACCTGAAGTACTACGACGGTTCCGTGCAGCAGATCGAGCGCATCCCGGCCGAGCTCAAAGCGCTCTACGCCACCGCCTTCGAAGTGGACACCAAGTGGATCGTTGACGCCGCCAGCCGTCGTCAGAAGTGGATCGACCAGGCGCAGTCGCTGAACCTGTACATCGCTGGCGCATCGGGCAAGAAGCTTGACGTGACCTACCGCATGGCCTGGTACCGTGGCCTGAAAACCACCTACTACCTCCGTGCACTGGCCGCGACCAGCACCGAGAAGTCGACCATCAACACCGGCAAGCTGAACGCTGTTTCCAGCGGCGGCAACCACGGTGACGATTCGGTCCTGGCCGCCCCTGCCGGCCCTGCTCCAGTGCCGAAGGCCTGCGCCATCGACGAGCCGGATTGCGAAGCTTGCCAATAAGCTGAGCCGATGAGCGCCGCTCGGCGCTCATCCCAACCCCCGCCAGACCCTCTGGGTTTGCCGGGGGTTTTCTTTTGCCCGCCATCCGCGGACAAAAAAAAACCGCCTCGATCGAGGCGGTTTTTTATTCAGTGACCGGCCTTGTTACTCAGCCAGCTTGAAGGTGATGAAGCTGGCGCGACCCTGACGCAGGACGCGCATCGACACCGAACGGTTCTTCGGCAATGCCTTGGCAATGTCGGTGAACTCCTTGGCCGACGAGATCGCCTGATTGTTCAGGTGAGTGATCACATCGCCTGGCTGCAGGCCGATCAGGGCAGCAGGACCATCCTGCACTTCCTTGATTACCACGCCGCCCTTAAGGTCGTATGTCTTCTTCTGTTCGTCACTGAGCTCAACCACGGCAACGCCCAGGCGGTTACTGCTGCGCTCGACGCCGGATTGCGACAGCGTATCGAGCTCCTTGCCTTCTTCCGGGATGGCGCCAACGGTCAGCTCAACATTTTTGCGCTTACCGTCACGAATCACTTCCAGATTGGCCTTGGCACCCGCCTTGAGCGCGCCCACCAGGTGTGGCAGATCAGCCGACATGACGATTGGCTGGCCGTTCATGCTGAGGATCACGTCACCGACCTGCAAACCACCCTTGGCGGCCGGACCGTCGTCCTGAATCTGCGCCACCAACGCACCGGCTGGCTTGTCCAGACCGAAGGACTCGGCGAGATCCTTGTTCACTTCCTGGATCACCACCCCCAACCAGCCACGGCTGACCTTGCCGCCGCTTTTCAGTTGGTTCGACACGTCCATCGCAACGTCGATAGGAATGGCGAACGACACGCCCATGAATCCACCGGAACGGGTGTAGATCTGCGAGTTGATCCCCACCACTTCGCCCGCCAGGTTGAACAGCGGGCCGCCGGAGTTGCCCGGGTTGATCGGCACGTCGGTCTGGATGAACGGGACGTAGTTTTCGTTCGGCAGGCTACGACCGATGGCGCTGACGATGCCTTGGGTCACAGTGTGGTCAAAGCCGAACGGCGAACCGATCGCCACCACCCATTGCCCGGCCTTCAGGTCCTGGGATTTGCCAAGCTTGAGGACCGGCAGGTCCTTGCCTTCGATTTTCAGCAGCGCCACGTCGGAGCGCGGGTCGGTGCCGATCAGCTTGGCCTTGAGTTCACTGCGATCAGCCAGACGCACGAGAATTTCATCGGCATCGGCAATCACGTGGTTGTTGGTCAGGATGTAGCCATCAGGCGAAATAATGAAGCCCGAACCCAGCGATTGCGCCTCACGCTGGCGACCGCCGCCCGGAGAACGTTGTTGCGGTGGCAGGCCACGCTCGAAAAATTCCCGCAACATCGGCGGCAAACCTTCGAGGTCAGGCATCTGCTGGTTGGAGACCTTGCGGTCCGGCAGCTTTTGCGTGGTACTGATGTTGACCACCGCAGGCGAGGCCTGCTCGACCAATTGGGTGAAGTCAGGCAACTCGGCCGCCTGGGTTGAGACGGCCTGACCCAGCACCAGTACGGTAGCAAAGATTGTCAGGTAGGATTTCAAGCGTGGTATCGACATACGGCTCCCGTTACGACGAGCATGGTTAAGCGATATGGAACAACAAACACCGGGGAACAGGCGCCGATACTTTTGTTCCGGGAACAACTATACAAGGCCAGAGCCGAGGGACCCTGACCTATAGAAAATTTTAAGAAGTTTTGCAAATTGAAATGCTCACCAAACATTTCGACTTCTTGACGCAGCGAGGCGCCAAGGCTGACCTTTTCCCGACAACCCTGTCGATCAGTCAGCAGCACTGGGCAATTTACTGCTTGGCTGGCGTATCGGTGCGCATCGACAGCGCAATCCGTTCGGCCGTACCGATAGGGATTTCACCCACAACGGTCACCATCATTTCGCCGTCTGGTGTGGTCAGGCGCCGAGAAACCGCGACGGTCGGGCCCAACTGCGTGCGAGTATCGGTGACGACTGCGCCGTTGAGTGGCTCGAGGAACACCGAAAAGCGCGCCAAGCCATCGTCATACATCAGGCTACTGACTGGGGCCTTGGTTTCCGGATCCTTGTGGGCGCTGCTGCTGGTCAGCTCGAACCCCGGTGGCAGCCAATCCGAGTGCCAGGCCTGAGCCGCCTTCACTGCTGTCGCCTTATCGTTGCCTAGCACCACCGGCTTGCAGTCGGCACTGGCTTGCAGCTCATCGTCCGACGGCACATCGCGGGTATCCAGCCGGGTGAACTGGAATCGCTCCAGCAACTGGCCTTTTTCGTTGAGCAACAGGGACTTCAGAGGCAGACCGGTTTCCCGATCCAGATGCAGTTCGAATCCATAACGATGCTGGTCACGAGGTGTCAGCGCGACGATAACTGCCGGTCGCCCAGCCACACGCGACTTGCCGATGACGGCAAGGTCGTACCAACTCTTGAGTTTTTGCGGATCGAGGGCACGCTTTGCCGAGTCGGGAGTGGCTCCCAGACCTGCTACCAGAGTACCGCTGACGCATTGCGTACTGCCGTCAATGCGCACGACCTCCTGGGCCGAGCCGTCAAGCTGCAGCAAACGCTCGCGGACTTTGCCGTCCTCGACGCGGTGCCAGATGTTATGGGTAGAAAAACTACCGTTACGCTCGTAGACGAAAGTGCCCTGAAAGCTTTGCTGCTGCTCGGCCTGGCTCAGACGGTTCAACCAATCCTGAGCCTCATCAGCTTGGGCTGGGACAACGAACCAGCCGCTCAGCAACAGCGTAAGTAGAGGTATGGCGCGCATGATCCCCCTTAACGGTTTTCCAGGCTCGCTGCACGAGCGTAAGGCAGTGCACTTTCAGTGCCTTTGAGTGCAGCTTCTTGAGCGTGTTGGCGCAGATAACCTGGCAGACGCTGATCGTGCCAACCTGGCTGACCTTGCAAGACACCATTGGCCATCGGACCTGTGGCTTGCGAACTCTCATTGTAGCCTGCCAAAACGGCTGGGCCTTTTACTTGAGGAACGGCCAGACCTGGTTGAGTAGATTGCTGGGCCAATTCGACACCGGCGATCTCATCCTGGTTGTACAAACGCACACCCGCCAACACAGCCACAGTCACCGAGGCAGCAACGGCCAGACGACCCAGGCTACGCCAAGGGCCACGGCTCACTTTCGCCGGTGCGGCTTCATCCGCCAGGGCCTGGGATACGGCCGAAGCCAGATCCAGACGCGGGATCAGCAAGTCCTTGTGCATCACCGCCCGAGCGATCTGATAACGCGCCCAGGTTTCGCGGGTTTCAACATCGTCAAAGGCATTTAATACCCGACGCAATTCCAGTTCGTCCGCTTCGTTATCCATCACTGCGGACAGCGATTCCTGCAGGGCTTCACGACTCATGGCGGTTCCTCTCTTGGCTGACGCCGCTGTCTCAGCTTTCCTGCAACAACGGTTGCAGGGCCTTATCGATGGCTTCCCGAGCGCGGAAAATCCGGGAGCGCACGGTACCCACCGGACATTGCATGACGCTCGCAATGTCCTCGTAACTCAGACCATCAAACTCACGTAAAGTTAGCGCCGTACGTAAATCTTCTGGCAATTGCTGGATGGTTCGATGAACAGTGCCTTCGATCTCATCGCGCAACAATGCACGCTCTGGTGATTCGAGGTCCTTGAGGCCGTGATCGCCGTCGTAGAACTCCGCATCCTCGGAACTGACATCGCTATCCGGCGGCCGGCGGCCGCGTGAAACCAGATAGTTCTTCGCCGTGTTAATGGCGATGCGGTAGAGCCACGTATAAAACGCGCTGTCGCCGCGAAAATTTCCAAGTGCTCGATAGGCCTTGATAAAGGCTTCCTGGGCAACATCCTGGGCTTCATGGGTGTCGTGCACAAAACGCACGATCAACCCGAGAATTTTGTGCTGGTATTTCAGCACGAGCAGATCGAAAGCACGCTTGTCGCCGCGCTGAACGCGTTCGACCAGTTGCTGATCCTCTTCCTGGGTTAGCATGAACACTCCTCGATAAGCTCGGAGGAGGCTTGCAAAACTAATTGATCAGGCTTGCAAACATAGACTCGGGCTTTTCGCAAAAGTTCTCCCCCTCCAAGCAAGTTTCCTGCGCGCTCTGATTTGGCACACACGAAAAACGCAGCACCGGCTGGGCCGGCTGCGCGAATAATCCTGTTGTCGAGTCCAGACGCAGTGAGCGGAACACAGATCCCTGCGTGAAACCGACGCTGACCCTCGTTTCAGGCAACCTTCTATTGAGTTTGGGCGCTTGGCAAAAGTTCCCAAACTTTATAGCCGGAAGAAACCATTACCGTACAAACCGGGGCGAAAAAGCGCTATTTGTCGGCGAAAACGCCACCTCCAGCGCGATTCATGAGGTAATTCCCCCTACAGCAGGGTCAGACCTCTCCGTCACAGTAGTTTCACATTGCCACGAAGGCTCGGCTATTGTGCCGATCCACCCCTCTATATACTAGTGCGCTGTGTGGCTGTCTCGACTCGCCGATTCAGGTGTCTTGCGCCAACCCCGTCCCGGGTCGCTTTGAGCGGAATCCTGAAATGAGCCAACAGTTTCAACACGATGTTCTGGTGATTGGCAGCGGCGCTGCCGGTTTGAGTCTGGCCCTGACACTGCCTGATCATTTGCGCATTGCCGTACTGAGCAAGGGCAACCTGGCCAACGGTTCGACTTACTGGGCCCAGGGCGGCGTCGCTGCCGTGCTGGATGACACTGACACCATTGAATCCCACGTCGATGACACCCTCAATGCTGGCGGTGGCTTGTGCCACGAAGATGCGGTGCGGTTTACCGTCGAGCATAGCCGCGAGGCCATTCAATGGCTCATCGATCAAGGCGTGCCCTTTACCCGCGACGAACAGTCCGGCACAGAGGACGGCGGCTTCGAGTTCCACCTGACCCGCGAAGGTGGCCACAGCCATCGGCGCATCATCCATGCCGCCGACGCCACCGGCGCGGCCATCTTCAATACCTTGCTGGCACAAGCACGGCAGCGTCCAAACATCGAACTGCTGGAGCAAAGGGTCGCCGTCGACCTGATCACCGAAAAACGCCTGGGCCTGGATGGCGATCGGTGCCTCGGCGCCTACGTGCTCAATCGCGACTCCGGCGAAGTCGACACCTACGGCGCACGCTTCGTGATCCTTGCCTCCGGTGGTGCGGCCAAGGTCTACCTCTATACCAGCAACCCCGACGGCGCTTGCGGTGATGGCATCGCCATGGCCTGGCGCTCGGGCTGCCGGGTTGCCAACCTGGAGTTCAACCAGTTCCATCCCACGTGCCTCTATCACCCGCAAGCCAAGAGTTTCCTGGTGACCGAAGCCCTGCGTGGCGAAGGTGCGCATCTCAAGCTGCCGAACGGCGAGCGCTTCATGCAACGCTTCGACCCACGGGCCGAACTGGCGCCGCGCGACATCGTTGCCCGCGCCATCGACCACGAGATGAAGCGGCTGGGCATCGACTGCGTCTACCTGGACATCAGCCACAAGCCCGAAGCCTTCATCAAGGCGCACTTCCCGACTGTCTATGAGCGCTGCCTCGAGTTCTCCATCGACATCACCAAACAACCGATCCCGGTGGTACCCGCTGCGCATTACACCTGCGGCGGCGTCATGGTCGACCAGCAGGGTCGCACCGACGTGCCCGGCCTCTATGCGATTGGCGAGACCAGCTTCACCGGTCTGCACGGCGCCAATCGCATGGCCAGCAATTCGCTGCTGGAATGCTTCGTTTACGCGCGCTCGGCGGCGACCGACATCCTTGAGCAACTGCCCCACGTGGCGATCCCCAACGCGCTGCCGGCCTGGGATGCGAGCCAGGTGACCGACTCGGATGAAGACGTGATCATCGCGCACAACTGGGACGAATTGCGGCGGTTCATGTGGGACTACGTCGGCATCGTGCGCACCAACAAGCGCTTGCAGCGCGCCGAGCATCGGGTGCGTCTGCTGCTGGACGAGATCGATGAGTTCTACAGCAACTATAAGGTCAGTCGCGACTTGATTGAGTTGCGCAACCTGGCGCAAGTGGCCGAACTGATGATTCGCTCAGCCATGGCCCGTAAGGAAAGCCGCGGCCTGCATTACACGCTGGACTACCCGAATATGTTGCCGCAAGCACTGGACACTATTCTGGTGCCGCCCACCTACGCCGACTGAACTTGAGCCGCACGCGCAGGCGCCGATGAACATCCGGCGCCAGTGTGTCGCGGGGCACGCAGATTGAGCGCACGCGGCGCTGGCCATGCAGGCGAAACCGCAGCACCACGATCAAGGGCAATGCCAGGCTGTCAGGACGCAATTGCACAGCCTGCCACCCGTCCACTGCATTCCACAGATGCCAACCCAGGGCATCGCGGCGCAAGCCACAGAACGCGCGAGGATGGCTCAAACGTATTCGTCGCGGCACGACCCAGGCAGCATGCGCCAGGCACGACAAAGCACCCGCAAGGCTGGCCCAGAGGGGAATATCAAGTAGAAATAACGACCCCAGCGCGAACAACTGGGCAAGCAGATACGCCGCCAGCAACTGCCCTGAGGCATGCCAGCGGCATTCGAAACTACTTGGGCTGGACACGATCCAGAATCATCCGGACCATACGCTGCAGCTCGGGATCTTCGGACTCGGAGCGTTCCATGAACCAGCCGAACATGTCCTGATCCTCGCACTCCAGCAGCCTGACGTAGCAAGCGCGATCAACCTCGTTCAGCTGCGAGTAAACCTCTTTGACAAAGGGCACCAGCAGCACGTCAAGCTCAAGCATGCCGCGGCGGCTGTGCCAGTAGAGGCGATTCAGTTCAACATCTTCGACCATGGAGCGCTCCTCAAATAGAGCGCAAGTATACAGCCCAGGCCTGGGTAGAACAGTCGGCTTTGGTCGGGCACCGCGATCCTTTTGTGAACTACCCATTTCAACAGCGCACCCTTATGATGTCCCCCAGACTTTTTACCCTGCGATGACCCATGGCTGATTCCGCTTTTTTCTGCACCTTGTCCCACGAAGGCGTGCTCGCCGTCCGCGGCTCCGATGCCAGCAAGTTTCTGCAGGGACAATTGACCTGCAACCTCAACTACCTGAGCGACACCCAGGCCAGTCTGGGCGCCCGCTGCACCCAGAAAGGTCGCATGCAATCGAGCTTTCGCATCCTGCTGGAAGGCGACGGGGTGTTGCTGGCCATGGCCAGCGAGCTGCTCGAGCCGCAACTGGCGGACCTGAAAAAATACGCGGTGTTTTCCAAGTCCAAACTGACGGATGAAAGCGCGGCCTGGGTGCGTTTCGGTCTGGTCAACGCCGATGCAGCGCTGGCCAGCCTCGGCTTTGAGCTGCCGGAAAGCACCGATGCAGTGGCCCGCCATGCCGGCCTGATCGCCATTCGCGTGTCGCCGGGGCGCAGTGAACTGTGGGCCGCCGCCGATCAGGCGCAGGAACTGGGCGCAAAACTTTCGGCCAGCCTCGCACAAGGTACGCTCAACGACTGGCTGCTCGGTCAGATCCGTGCCGGTATCGGCCAGGTCATGCCGCAAACCCGCGAACTGTTCATTCCGCAGATGCTTAATCTGCAGGCCGTGGGTGGCGTCAGCTTCAAGAAAGGCTGCTACACCGGCCAGGAAATCGTCGCCCGCATGCAGTACCTGGGCAAACTCAAACGCCGTTTGTACCGCCTGCAATTACCGGCTGGCGAACTGCCCGAGCCCGGCACTGCACTGTTTTCCCCGACCCATGCCAGTTCCATTGGCGAGGTGGTGATTGCCGCCCGCGCCGAGACCGGCATTGAATTGCTCGCGGTACTGCAAGCCGAGGCCGCCGAAAGCGGCGACCTGCACCTGGGCACGCTCGAAGGCCCGGCTCTGCAATTGCTCGACCTGCCCTACCAACTGGATCGCGATCGCGAGATCCAGCGTTAATCCGCAGTACTTTTGTTGCAACACCTAGAGAAACGAAATGAGCAAGCTGGCGGAAAAGGTCCAACAGGATTTGGTTGAGGCCATCGATAACGATGACCTGGTTCTGCCAACGTTACCGGAAGTGGCCCTGCAGATTCGCCGGGCCGCCGAAGACCCGGACATCAGCGTCACCACCCTGAGCAAAGTCATCGGTCGCGATACCGCGCTATCGGCGCGCCTGATCAAAGTGGTCAACAGCCCGCTGTTGCGCTCGACCCAGGAAGTCACCGACCTGCACACCGCGATCACGCGGCTGGGCATCAACTACAGCAGCAACCTGGCGATCGGGCTGGTGATGGAACAGATCTTCCACGCCCGCTCCGACGTCGTCGGTCAAAAAATGCGCGATGTCTGGCGCAAGAGCCAGGAAGTAGCCGGTATCAGTTATGCACTGTGCCGCAGCCACACCCAACTCAAGCCCGACCAGGCAGCCCTCGCCGGGCTGGTACACCAGATTGGCGTGCTGCCGATCCTCACCTACGCCGAAGACCACAACGAACTGTTGTCGGACCCGGTTTGCCTCAACCACGTGATCGAGTGCATCCATCCGCTGCTGGGCGACAAACTGCTGCACGTTTGGGAGTTTCCGGAGATGCTGGTCAATATGCCGGGCCAGTACCTGGACCTGCAGCGCCAGAACGAATTCGTCGACTACGTGGACCTGGTGCAAGTGGCCACCGTCCACAGCCATCAGGGCAGCTACCACCCGCTGGGACAGATCGACCTGTCGACGCTGCCGGCGTTCAAGCGTCTGGGCATAAGCCCCGACAAGCCGATCACCTGCGCCGAACTGGAAGACTCGCGTTCGATGTTTTATTGACCGGCGAAATATCCGCTGGTCGCGGTAAAAAAATCTATAGCGAGCAAAGCCCTATAAACGCTGGCTTCTGTCCGAAAAAGCCGGCTTGCTGAGCCACTAAGCCGCACCACAAGCCTGAAAAACCACCTATAATGCGCCGGTCAATCGGGCCTGCAATACCTCCTTACATGAGAGGAAACGCCATGCTGACGCCCGCGACGGAACCGACCCCGTCGCCTCCAGGCTTCAGCGGCTACAGAACACCCGTACACATTTCTGTTTTTTGCCTGCGTAGTACTGCTGCTGCAACAAAACGATTCCTTTAGATCCAACGCGGCCAACCGACCGTGTGAATAACCGACCATCAGAGTTTTCACACGGGCGATTGGCCCTCACGCAGGAGACGACACGTCATGCTGAGCTGGGACGAATTCGATAAAGAAGACGGCGAAGTTGTCGCCAAAGGCGCCAATGCTGGCCACGCAACCGAAGCCAACATGGACCGCCTCGACAGCGCCGGTGGTGCTGCCGCGCTCGAAGCGCGCGCGGTAACCGCCACCGACTCGGCCGCGATCATTCGCGCCAAGGCCGCCCTCGACAAACTCGATATCGCCGAAGGCCTGGCTGAACTGGAAGGCGCCTCCGCCCGCGTCGCAGTCGACGAAAAGCGCATGATCAACTGCCGCGCCGACCTCAACCAGCTCGTCCCGTTCAAATATGACTGGGCTTGGCAGAAGTACCTGGACGGCTGCGCAAACCACTGGATGCCGCAAGAAGTCAACATGACCGCCGACATCGCCCTCTGGAAAAACCCGGAAGGCCTGACCGACGACGAGCGCCGCATCGTGATGCGCAACCTGGGCTTCTTCTCCACCGCCGACTCCCTGGTTGCCAACAACCTGGTCCTGGCCGTGTACCGCCTGATCACCAACCCGGAGTGCCGCCAGTACATCCTGCGCCAGGCCTTCGAAGAGGCGATCCACACCCACGCCTACCAGTACTGCATCGAATCGCTGGCCATGGATGAAGGCGAAATCTTCAACATGTACCACGAGATCCCATCGGTCGCGAAAAAAGCCACCTGGGGCCTGAAATACACCCGTTCGATCTCCGATCCGAAGTTCGAAACCGGCACCGTCGAAACCGACAAGGAACTGCTGCGCAACCTGATCGCCTACTACTGCGTTCTGGAAGGCATCTTCTTCTACTGCGGCTTCACCCAGATCCTGTCCATGGGCCGTCGCAACAAAATGACCGGCGTCGCCGAGCAGTTCCAGTACATCCTGCGCGACGAATCCATGCACCTGAACTTCGGCATCGACGTGATCAACCAGATCAAAATCGAAAACCCACACCTGTGGGACGCCGAAATGAAGGAAGAAGCCTCGCAAATGATCCTGCAAGGCACCCAACTGGAAATCGAATACGCACGCGACACCATGCCACGCGGCGTACTGGGCATGAACGCCGCGATGATGGAGGACTACCTCAAATTCATCGCCAACCGTCGCCTGTCGCAGATCGGTTTGAAGGAAGAGTACCCAGGGACCACTAACCCGTTCCCTTGGATGAGCGAGATCATGGACTTGAAGAAAGAGAAGAATTTCTTTGAGACTCGGGTAATCGAATATCAAACGGGTGGTGCTTTGAGCTGGGATTGATTGCCTAGTTCATCCCGATTTGACGGTTAAACCTGAATCGTCAAAACGAAAAAAACAAAGCCCCGATCTGATCGGGGCTTTGTTTTTATTGGGAGGGATTGAACATTTTTCATCCCTACACCATAACGCTACAAGCCCTACGGCACTTACGGCAACCTCCGAATTGATGCACTTCCGATGCACCTCTAACCTCTATCGCAGGTGCCTAAGAAACGCCCAACGTAGAAAGCTTAGCCAATTGCAAAGACGCGCAATCACCTCGGTGATTTATCGATCGACATGCAAAGGCTTTGTTCGTTGGAGTTTCTTAAGTCCAATCTACGTTGGGGGTCAGGCTCTCAAAAACCTATACGTAGAGCTAATGGATATGCCTGATTCCTTGCCTGTAACAGCCTTCACCCGCCACAACCTCCCCCTCCACGCCCTCCTCCTAGAAAACCAACCATGGTTCTGCGCCCGGGATATCGGCCGCTTGATGGGTTTCCATCTGAGCGAACGCATGGTCAACAAGCTCGACAAAGACCAACACCGCACACTGTGTATTGAGTATTACCGGCAACCGGAACAGCAGTTGATGCTCAGCGAGTCTGGTGTGTATGCGCTGTTGGTGTATCACTACGCACCCGCCAATCGGTTGCTGCGTGAGTGGATTACCCATCAAGTGGTCCCGGCCTTACGTGATGCGGAGCAGTCGGACAATACGGATCGGCCGCTGTTGAGTGTGTTGGATTGGCCGCAGATGTCGCTAAGTCTGCTGCATTGGCAGGATGAAGCTTGGATTCGGCTGCGCGACATGCCGTATCTATTGCTCGATCACACACAACAGCGAATGCCTGCATCGAAGCCTTGGTGGCAGAAGGTTGCGCGCGTGTTTCAGTCGTCTATGGGTTAGACGGCAGCTTGTAGGACCACTTGCGAGATTTCTCATTTCTTGATGTAGGAATTTTCGTAGACAGCCGTAGTGGCCACTCAGTATCGTCCGAGGGAATTTAACCCTCGGCGATTGTATGGATACGAAAAAGAGCAACAGCGATTGGACTGAGGTAGAAATTCAAGCTGCCGTCGATGCCTACCTCAACATGCTTTCTCGCGAGCAAGCTGGTCAGGCGATCAACAAGGCTCATGAAAATCGCGTCTTGCGCGAAGGCGCTTTGGCCGGTCGGACCAAAAGCTCTGTTGAGTTTCGGATGCAGAACATTTCCACCGTGTTGGAAGAACTCGGGCGTCGCCCCATTGAGGGCTACAAACCCGCCAAGAATGTCGGCCCCCGCGTTACCAAGATCATTCGTGAAGCCCTCAATGCTCCAGGCCCTATCACTCCCGAGGACTTGGTCCCGACAGCCGACGAGGCAACGCTGGAGCTGCGCGCTTTAAAGCTTGAGCGACGACCGATTGAAGTCGAGCCAAAGGGCATTGAGAAACCGGAGCAAACTCAGTCCAACGGTAAATCGTTCGTTCGCGATCCCGGAGTGAGGGCGTGGGTGCGCCAACAGGCTAAAGGTATATGCCAAGGCTGCGGCGAACCGGCTCCGTTTGAAAAGTCCGGCCAACCCTTTCTCGAGGTTCATCACGTTAGGCATTTGGCACAGGACGGTTCCGATCGTCCGAGCAATGCGGTAGCGCTATGCCCGAACTGTCACCGACGTTGTCACTATTCCAGTGATCGGGATGCGTTCACCGCTTCGCTTTATCTTAAGGTGAAACGGTTAAGACCCGAGTAGTTGGCTTGAACCCCCCCACCCCAAATATGCAATGCTGCGCCCCACAAAAAGTCCGTCACTCGAAGGTCTAGCATGCAGTTCACCCATCTGTCCGTCGCACGCAAACTCAAGTTCTATCAGTTGATGGTGTTTGACCAGGTCCTTCAGAGTGGCTCCCTGCTGCGCGCTGCCCAGGCGTTGAGCCTGACTCAACCCGCCGTCACCAAGATCATTCACGAGCTGGAATCCTATTTCGACGCGCCCTTGCTGGTGCGGGGGAATCGGGGGGTCAGGGCTACGGCGTTGGGTGAGTTGGTGGCGCGGCGCAGCAAGTCGCTGCTGGCCGAGTTGCGTTCGTTGACCGACGAGGTGAATGCCTACCAGGAGGGCACTTCGGGGCAGGTGCTGGTGGGCACGCTGATTTCCGCCTCCAGTTCGCTGCTGCCGCGCGCCCTGCAATTGCTCAAGCAACGGGCGCCGAAGGTGCTGGTGTCACTGCGGGTCGGCCAGATGGATCAGTTGTTCCCGGCCCTGACCGTGGGCGAGGTCGACCTGGTGGTGGGGCGTGTCCCGGATGACTGGCGCTGGTATCACGAATCGTCTCAGTTGGCGGCGGAGGTGCTTTATGGTGAGGAGCTGGCCGTCGTTGCTGGCGCGAACCACCCGCTGGCGGGCCAGGACCCGGTCAAACTCGAGGCCTTGCTCGACTATCCCTGGGTGCTGCCGACCCGCGATTCGCTGCTGCGCCGCACCGTCGACAGTCTTTTCGACAACGCCGGATTAACCGCCCCCCCCAACGTGGTCGAGTCGTTGTCGATTCTCACCAACATCAGTCTGATGCAGGACCAGCAGACCATCGCGGTCATGCCCCTGGACGCCACCCGTCAATTCACCGGAGCCGGGCTGCTGGCCACCCTGGACCTGGGCGCCCATCTGCAGTTCGGCGACATCGGCTATTTCCATGCTCGCAACCGCGAACTGGGGCCGGCCGCACGGTTGTTCCGCGAGTGTCTGGAGCAGGCCGCTCAAGAGCAACATGGCGCACCGCAGGATTGAGCAATGACTATTCCAATCACTAATATCTGACAGCGATCATTTGATTACTCGCTAATAGAAAGACCCCATAGACTCCTCCGAAAATCCAAGAATCGGAGGTTACTGTGACCCATCCCCTGCCCCTGCTGCGCCATTTCGTGAACGGCGAGTTCGTTGCGACCGCCGCGACCTTTGACAAGGTTTCTCCCATCGACGGTCGAACCCTGGCCCGGGTCTGCAAGGCCGACGCAGCATTGGTGGACAGTGCGGTCACTGCGGCCAAAGCGGCTCAAGACGGTCCCTGGGCCGGCTACAGCGCCGATCAGCGGGCGGATGTGCTGGTGCGCATTGCCGATGGCATCGAGCGTCGCTTCGAGGAGTTCGTTGCCGCCGAGGTGGCCGATACCGGTCGCCCCGTCCAGCAGGCCCGGACCCTGGATATCGCCCGTGGCGTGCACAACTTCCGCACCTTCGCCGAACTGATTCGCCAAGCGGGCGGCGAGTATTACGAGATGCGCACCGCCGACGCCAGCGACGTCTTCAGCTACACCCTGCGCAAACCTCACGGCGTGGTCGCGATCATCTCACCGTGGAACCTGCCGATGCTGCTGCTGACCTGGAAGGTCGCGCCTGCGCTGGCGTGCGGCAACTCGGTGGTGGTCAAGCCGTCGGAAGAATCCCCCAGCACCGCCACCTTGTTGGCTGAAGTCATGCAGGAAGTCGGCGTGCCGGCCGGCGTGTTCAATCTGGTGCATGGATTGGGGCGCAACTCGGCCGGTGAATTCCTCACCCGTCACCCCGATGTCGATGCCATTACTTTCACCGGCGAGTCCCGCACCGGCGCCACCATCATGAAAGCGGCCGCCGAGGGCGTGCGCGAAGTGTCCTTCGAACTGGGGGGCAAGAACGCCGCCGTGGTCTTCGCCGACTGCGACTTCGACGCCGCCGTCGCAGGCGTGCTGCGCTCCAGCTTCACCAACTCCGGCCAGGTCTGCCTGTGCTCGGAACGGGTCTACGTCGAACGACCGATCTTCGAGCGCTTTGTTGCCGCCCTCAAGGAGGGCGCTGAAAAGCTCAAGATCGGCTACCCGGACGAGGACGGCGTGAACATGGGTTCGCTGATCTCCCACCAGCACCGCGACAAGGTGCTCGGCTACTTCGAACTGGCCCGCCGCGAGGGTGCGACGGTGGTCACCGGTGGCGGTGTGCCGCACTTCGGCGACGCCCGCGACAACGGTGCCTATGTGCAACCGACGATCTGGACCGGGCTGTCCGATGACGCCCACTGCGTGCGTGAGGAAGTTTTCGGTCCGGTCTGTCACGTCGCCCCGTTCGACCGCGACGATGAGGTGATCCGCCGCGTCAACGATTCCGCCTACGGCCTGGCCGCCGCCGTCTGGACCACCAACCTCAAGCGCGCGCACAAGGTGTCCGGCCAGTTGCGCGTCGGCATGGTCTGGGTCAACACCTGGTTCCTGCGTGACCTGCGCACCCCATTTGGTGGGGCACGACTCTCCGGCCTGGGCCGCGAGGGTGGCCGTCACTCACTGGACTTCTACTCCCAAGCCACCACCGTCTGCGTTAACGCCTGAGCAGGAGAATTCCTATGCATGCAGCCCTCCTCCAAGCCGCTGAAAGCCTGCGCCAGGCGCAACTGAGCGGCCAACCCTGCCCAGCGGTTCGCGAGTTGATCGCCGCCGCCCTGGCCGACCAGCCCGATGCCGACGCGATGGCTCTGGCCTACGCCGTGCAGCGCCATAACAATCAACTCGCGATAGCCGCCGGGCGCCGCCCGGTGGGGCGAAAAATCGGCCTGACCAGTCCGGCGGTGCAAGCCCAGTTGGGCGTCGACCAGCCCGACTTCGGCCTGCTGCTGGCCGACATGGCTCGTGGCGATGGCCAGCCAATCGACTGGGCGGACTGCGCCCAACCCAAGGTCGAGGCCGAGATCGCCCTGGTGCTGGAGCACGACCTGCCCCACGAACGCCACACCGTGGCCGACCTCATCCGCGCCACCGCCTTTGCGCTGCCGGCGATTGAGATCGTCGGCAGCCGCATCGCCAATTGGGACATCCGGCTGGTGGACACCATCGCCGACAACGCTTCGTCCGGCCTGTTCGTGCTCGGTACTTGCCCCGTGCAGTTGGACCGCCTGGATCTGGTGCGCTGCGGCATGAGCATGACCCTGCGCGGTGATCCGGTATCGGTCGGTGCCGGTGCGGCCTGTCTGGGCAACCCGCTGAACGCCGCCGTCTGGCTCGCCGACACCATGGCCCGCCTCGGCGAGCCGCTGCGCGCCGGCGACATCCTGCTGACCGGCGCGCTCGGCCCGATGGTCGCAGCCCAGCCGGGCGATCACTTCACCGCCCATATCCAGGGCCTGGGCAGCGTCAGCGCCGCCTTTGCCAGCCGCAGTTGAGAGGAGTCCCCATGCGCAAACTCAAAGTCGCGATCATCGGCTCCGGCAACATCGGCACTGACCTGATGATCAAGGTGCTGCGCAATGCTCAGCACCTGGAAATGGGCGCCATGGTCGGCATCGACCCGGTGTCGGACGGCCTGGCCCGCGCCGCACGCCTGGGCGTGGCCACTACTCACGAAGGCGTCGAGGGCTTGACCCGGCTGCCGGTTTTCAACGAGATCGACATCGTCTTCGATGCCACCAGCGCCAGCGCCCATGTGAAGAACGACGCCTTGCTGCGAAGCCACAAGCCGAACCTGCGCCTGATTGACCTGACCCCGGCCGCCATCGGTCCTTACTGCGTGCCGGTGGTCAATCTGGAACAGCACCTGCAGGCGCTCAACGTCAACATGGTCACCTGTGGAGGCCAGGCAACCATCCCGATGGTCGCGGCCGTGTCGCGGGTGGCCAAGGTGCATTACGCCGAGATCGTCGCCTCCATCGCCAGCAAATCCGCCGGCCCTGGCACCCGCGCCAACATTGACGAATTCACCGAAACCACCAGCAAGGCCATCGAAGTCATAGGCGGCGCCACCAAGGGCAAGGCGATCATCGTCATGAACCCGGCTGAACCGCCGCTGATGATGCGCGACACTGTGTTCGTGCTGTCCGAGGCCGCCGATCAGGCGCGCATTGAGGCCAGCGTGGAGGAAATGGCCGTCGCCGTGCAGGCCTACGTGCCGGGCTACCGTCTGAAGCAAAAGGTGCAGTTCGACCTGATCCCCGAGTCGGCGCCACTGAACATCCCCGGCCATGGCCGCTTCAGCGGATTGAAGACCTCGATTTTCCTCGAGGTGGAAGGCGCCGCCCATTACCTGCCGGCCTACGCCGGCAACCTCGACATCATGACTTCCGCCGCGCTGGCCACCGCCGAGCGCATGGCGCAATCGCTGCTGAACGCCTGAGGAACGCCCCATGAACGGCAAGAAGCTGTATATCTCCGACGTCACCCTGCGTGATGGCAGCCATGCGATCCGTCACCAGTACAGCCTCGAACAGGTCCAGGCCATTGCCCGCGCCCTCGACCAGGCCCGCGTCGATTCCATCGAAGTGACCCACGGCGACGGCCTGCAAGGCTCGTCCTTCAACTACGGTTTCGGCGCCCACACCGACCTGGAATGGATCGAGGCGGCGGCCGACGTCATCGAGCACGCCCGCCTCACCGTGCTGTTGCTCCCCGGCATCGGCACCGTGCACGACCTGAAAGCCGCCTACGACGCCGGCGCGCGTTCGGTGCGGGTGGCCACCCACTGCACCGAAGCGGACGTTGCCCGGCAGCACATCGAATATGCCCGCACGCTGGGCATGGACACCGTCGGTTTCCTGATGATGAGCCACATGATCCCGGCCGAAGAACTGGCCCGGCAGGGACAACTGATGGAGCGCTACGGCGCGCAGTGCATCTACATGGCGGACTCCGGCGGCGCGATGAACATGGATGACATTCGCGACCGCATGCGCGCCTTCAAGGCCCTGCTCAAGCCCGACACCCAGACCGGCATGCACGCGCACCATAACCTGTCCCTCGGCGTGGCCAACTCGATCGTCGCCGTGCAGGAAGGTTGCGACCGCATCGACGCCAGCCTCGCCGGCATGGGCGCCGGCGCCGGTAATGCACCTCTCGAAGTGTTTATCGCCGCTGCGGATCGCCTGGGCTGGAACCACGGCACTGATCTGTACCGCCTGATGGACGCCGCCGACGACCTGGTGCGCCCGCTGCAAGACCGTCCGGTGCGGGTCGACCGCGAAACCCTCGGCCTCGGCTATGCCGGGGTCTATTCCAGCTTCCTGCGCCATGCCGAAGTGGCCGCTGCCAAATACGGCCTGAAGACCCTCGACATTCTCGTCGAACTGGGCAAGCGGCGGATGGTCGGCGGCCAGGAAGACATGATCGTTGACGTCGCCCTTGATCTGCTGGCCCAGCGCCCGGAGAACCGCCCATGAACACCGATATCGCCCGCATCGCCAGCGCACTCGACCAGGCCGCACGGCGTGCTCGACCGCTGGCCCAGTTCAGCCTCGAGACGCCTTTCTCGCTGGAAGACGCCTACCGCATCCAGCTCGGCGCCATGCAGCACCGTTACGACGACGGTGAACGCTGCATCGGCATCAAGCTGGGTTTCACCAGCCGCGCCAAGATGGTCCAGATGGGTGTCGACAGCTTGATCTGGGGCTGGCTTACCGATGCCATGCTGGAAGAGGACGGCGGCCTGGTCGACCTGTCGCGCTACATTCACCCGCGCGCCGAACCGGAGGTGTGCTTCCTCACCCGCCGGGATATCGACCGCCCGTTGACCCTGCTGGAGGCGGCGGACTACGTGGAGGCCGTGGCACCGGCACTGGAAATCATCGACTCGCGCTACCAGGCCTTCAAGTTCAGCCTGGAGGACGTGGTGGCGGATAACTGTTCCTCCTCCGGCCTGACCGTCGGCCCCTGGTCGCGGGATTTTTCCGCGCTGGCCAACGCCGGCGTGGTCATGCGCCTGGACGGCCGCGCAGTGCAGGTCGGCTCCACTGCCGCGATCCTCGGCCAACCGCTGCGCAGCCTGGTGCAGGCCTCGCGTTTGTTGCACGACGCCGAACGGGTGTTGCCCGCCGGTAGCCTGGTGATGGCCGGAGCAGCTACCGCCGCCGAAGCATTGCGTCCGGGCATGCATGTCAGCGTCGAAATCCAGGGCCTGGGCGAAAGCAGCTTCAGTGTGCGCGCCTGAGCCGAACTCACAAGGAACCTCATCATGAGTGACAATCGCGCCACCGTGGTCGCCGGCAAGGCCAAGCCTCGCGGCCGCTTCCCCCACATCAAGCGCGCCGGCGACTTCCTGTTCGTCTCCGGCACCAGCTCGCGCCGCCCGGACAACAGCTTCGTCGGCGTCGAAGTGGACGAGATGGGCACCACCAACCTGGACATCCGCGCGCAGACCCGCGCGGTGATCGAGAACATCCGTGACATTCTCGCCAGCGAGAACGCCAGTCTCGACAACCTGGTGGAGATCAGCACCTTCCTGGTCGATATAAACGACTTCGGCGGCTACAACCAGGTCTATGCCGAATACTTCGACGAAACCGGGCCGACCCGCACCACGGTCGCCGTCCACCAACTGCCGCACCCACACCTGCGCATCGAGATCAAGGCCATCGCCTACGCGCCGCGCTTACGCTGAGAGAATAATAATGGACAAGCACCACTTCAGCCCGCCACTCAACTTCAATCGCTGGATCGAAGACCACGCCCACCTGCTCAAGCCACCGGTGGGCAACCAGCAGGTCTGGCAAGGCAGCGATTTCATGGTCACGGTGGTTGGCGGTCCCAACCAGCGCACCGATTTCCATGACGACCCGGTGGAAGAGTTTTTCTACCAGTTCAAGGGCAACGCCTATCTGAACATCTGGGACCGCAACCAGTACGAGCGGATCAACCTCAAGGAGGGCGACATTTACCTGATGGCGCCCCATGTCATTCATTCGCCCCAGCGCCCCGAGCCCGGCAGCCTGTGCCTGGTCATCGAGCGCAAGCGCCCGGCCGGCCTCCACGATGCCCTGCAGTGGTCGTGCGCCCGCTGTGGCCACCTGATCAAACGCTATGAGATGCAACTGGAAAGCATCGTCGCCGACCTGCCGCCGGTGTACGAACGCTTCTACGCCACAACAGACGAAGAGCGCCGCTGCGCGGGATGCGGTGAGGTTCATCCTGGCCGTGACTGGCAGACCTGGCACCAGACACTCCAGGAGTTCCACCCTGCATGAAGATCGATATCCACTCCCACTTCTTCCCCACCATCAGCCAGGAGGAAGCTGCCCGCCTAAGCCCGGAGCGCGCGCCGTGGCTGCGTACCGAAGGTCGGCGCGGGCAGATCATGCTCGGCAACAAACCCTTCCGCCCGGTACATGATGTGCTCTGGGACCCGGTACGACGCCTCGAACATCTCGACGAGCAAGGCCTGGATATCCAGGTGATGTGCGCCACCCCGGTGATGTTCGGCTATGACCAGCCCATTGAACGCGCCCTGCCCTGGGCGCAATTGATGAACGACCGCGCACTGCAAATGGCCGCCCATGCCCCGGACCGCCTCAAGGTGCTGGCCCAGGTTCCGCTGCAGGACATTGATGCCGCCTGCCGCGAGGCCAGCCGTGCCAAGGCCTGCGGACACATAGGCGTGCAGATCGGCAACCACGTCGGCAACCACGATCTCGATCATGACGGCCTGGTCACCTTCCTCCACCATTGCGCCAGCGAGGACATCCCTCTGCTCGTTCACCCCTGGGACATGATGGGCCACGAGCGCATGAAGAAGTGGATGCTGCCCTGGCTGGTTGCCATGCCGGCGGAAACCCAACTCGGCATCCTCTCGCTGATTCTCTCTGGCGCCTTCGAAACCCTGCCCGAGTCCCTGCGTCTGTGTTTCGCCCACGGCGGCGGCGGCTTCGCCTTTTTGCTCGGCCGTGTCGACAACGCCTGGCACCACCGCGACATTGTCCGCGAAGACTGCCCGAACCTGCCGTCCAGCTACGTCAAGCGCTTCCATGTCGACTCCGCCGTCTTCGACCAGCGTGCGCTCAAGCTGCTGGTGGAGGTGATGGGCACCGACCGCGTAATGCTCGGCTCCGATGCGCCCTTCCCGCTGGGCGAGCAGCAAATCGGTGCGGGTGTCCTTGAGCACCCCACACTTTCTGCAAGCGACAAGCAGCGTATTACTGCCGGCAACGCCCAGGCATTTTTCGGCCTCTGATCTCCTTTGGCTCGGCCACCTGGCCCCCTGTTCGCGTGCGGATAGGGGGCTTTTTTTCGTGCCTCACAATTGCCTTCTGCAGGAGCGAGCCTGCTCGCGAAGACGGTGTGTCAGTCACTGAACAGGGTGGATGGCGGTGTATCAGGCGATGCAAATGTTGGATGTGCCGGCCCCATCGCGAGCAGGCTCGCTCCCACAGTAGATGCAGGTTGGATGCGGAGTTTGTGTCTGACTCAGCGGTACCTGTGGGAGCGAGCTTGCTCGCGAAGGCGGTGTGTTATTCACGCCGCATTGCCAGGATCGGGAGAAAAGACGCAACCCCGGCAATTGCCGGGGTTGCGGGGGGGGGGGGGGGGGAGGGGGGGGGATATGAGATAACTCTCAGTTGTTGCGGCTGACCTGCAGTGTTCGAAGTAATCCCCATTAATGCAATAAAGATCATTGCATTAATGGGGTGCGACTTACTTAATTCCTCCTAAGTGCTAGCGTTCCACCGGCACCATTAAAAACGCCGGCGCCCGGCGGGGGGTAACTGTGACCTGCTGATCGTCTATATGCGTTTTGTCGAACGTCGGCCGTAAGCTCAGACTGAGCTTTGAAGCCCTTCATCGGTTTTGACGTGGTGAAGCTTTCAATTTGCTCAGGAATCGGGGGCGTAGGCGCTTGCAGCCTGTTCGAACTAAGAACCTGCTCGACATAGGCTTCACTTGTAGTGAAGGGGGCATCATTCGAGACCGAAATGCTGCCTCTGCGTAAAACATCATCGCTGTTTGAGAGTGTGGGTGCACTGGCTCTTCGCGCGACATCGGTCATGGTTGATTGGTTTCTTGTCGCTGCTTTGCCACGTTGCAGGATCGCGGGCGAGCTGTCACTGCGCGGTCTGTTAATAGTGGTGTTGAAGTGATTGTTGGTTGTATAAAATTTATTGGTTATTTTTGGGATTGCTTTAGGTTTTTTAATCAGTGACACAACCCCGGACCTACCGACGCCTGAAAGAAGGCCAATCATTGAAGCCATACCGGCGACCTGCCCGAGGGCTTGTTTGTCCGAGTCGCTGTCGGTAGTCAACATTGCGAGACCGGCCGAAATCTGGGTTGTCCCGGCAAGTAATTGCACCGCGTTCCCGGTTGCCGCCCCGGATAGAGCTTCCACAAAGCCAAAAAATACATGGAACCACCCGGAATCAAAGAAGT
Source organism: Pseudomonas sp. Pse1 (assembly GCF_024519635.1). NCBI lineage: Bacteria > Pseudomonadati > Pseudomonadota > Gammaproteobacteria > Pseudomonadales > Pseudomonadaceae > Pseudomonas > Pseudomonas sp. Pse1. The sequence goes on along the minus strand of NZ_JALJRO010000005.1, from coordinate 1,755 downwards.
GCCCGGTTGGGTCACTGAAGTTGATGGGGTCGCCGGCACAATACATGTAGGGATTGATCCCGCCAGCCCCGAACGGGCTGAGCGAATCGGGGCTGTGAAAGCGCATCAGGCAGGGGTTGTAGGCGCGATAACCGCGGCCCAGCAAATACCACTGGGTAATGTCCTCGCACACTTCTCCATTGAACGCCATTCGGCTTCTCATCGTGCTGTTTGCATCGCGCTCACCATAGCCGCTGTAGGTCTCGGTTCGCAGCGTGGTTTGCTGGGTCTCGCCGATCACGCTGCTTTTGCCATCCGTCATCAGTAACAGGGTTTGTCCAGCGTCGTCGGGTTGCTGCTGCCCCAACGGTTGCCTCAGGCTGGCAAGGTACTGAGTGTGCGTCGGCCCTTGAACCGTGTCGCTAAGCCGATCGTTTTGATAGAAACGCAAGGTCTCGTTCTGCCCGGTGTTTTTCACGCCGAACAAATGGTTGTGCGGGTCATAACGATAGTCGGTCAGGGCAACGCCATGTCTATCGCTGACAGCAACCAGGCGCCCCTGACTGTCATATTGCAGGCTGCGACCCTGTTCATCATTGAGCATGTTGCCGTTGGCGTCATACTCGAACTCTACGCTCTGCGGCAAGTAGGAAGGGTGAGTATGCGTGACCTTCAACAATTGGCAGGCATCATCGCTGCTGTAAGAAAACTCGGCCTCGTCGCGGCTGTCGTCCTTGAATGTCGTGCGGCACAGCGTGATGTTGTCCAGTGCATCGAACAGGAAAAGTTGTTCGATGATTTCATTGCCATGGCGATCCCTGGGCAGTTCATCTCCCGAGCAGAGGTGCAGTTCCAAACGGCCACGCTGGTCATAACCGAACTCTTCCAGAAGCAGACTGCGTCCATCCGCTGTTTGCAGATGCCGGCTTTGCAAGCGATCGTCAGCTTGCCAGGTCTGGCGCAGAATGCGCGGCGGCTGGTCGTTTGGCGTGAGGGTGCGCAATGTCTCGCGGCCCAGATCGTCGTAGCCAAGTTCGGTGGTCAGGCTGGCCCCGGCCGACAAATCCCGACAAGTGGTACGCAGCAAGCGGCCTTGGGTGTCGTACTCGAATTGCGCCTGGATATACCCGTGGTCCAGGGTGTGGAGCCGGCCTGTGGTTTTTTCATAGAAGTATTGGCAATCGACATCGCCGACATCTTTGCGAATCAGCTGGCGACCGCCCAACGAATGACGATAGTGATTGGTCCAGGTGTTGCCATCCACCCTCCATCGATGTTCTGTCACGTTGCCCGCACTGTCATAGTCAAAATCGTGCTGGCCCTGGCCATTGCTGGATGAACCCAGATAGGCCGTTTTCGGGTCGTAATGGAACCGCGATTGTTTATCTTCGATGGTTTCGATTCGGATCGGCTGTTCCGTCAGTTCAGGCACATAAAAATAATCGATGGCCTGGCCTGCGGGAGTCGTGCGTTTGCTGACCTGAAACTGGCTGCCACTGTATTCATAGGTTTCCACACGCGGGCCAACGTTGAGCTGAGTGAGTCGCTCAAGGCCGTCGAATGTTTGTGTTCCGACCCGGATGGGCTGCTGTCCGGCTTCGTTGGGAGTCACCTGGATCGTAATGGGTAACTCGCCAGTGCTATGGGGAGAATATTGTCGTGTCACCATCACGTCGTCTGGCAAGGTGCTCTTGATCATGCGATCGAACTCATCGTAGCCGTAACGGGTGGTACGGCTCAGGGCATCGGTTTCTTCGGTGCTGCGCCCCAGACCGT